>JBKEBN010000150.1:0-6033 GCA_047973175.1 Leucobacter sp. | reverse complement strand
GGAGCAACGCGATGCGTTGCTCTCCGAGCCTGAACCGCAGAATCTTCACTACCCCTCGTTTCGCTCCGGTGGGCTGCCGCCGTGGGCGGCACCGCGGTCGCGAGAGACGCGATGCGTCTCTCTGATGCTCCCGCGCCAGTGAAGCCTTGCTCCTCCGCCTTGCCAGATTCCCATTCACCGCATCCTCGTCCCGCAGCCCCTATCCGTGCGAACAGTAAGCCACTTACGAGACCGCGGGTGGGTCCCTTTTTCTCGGATTCAGAGGGGCCCATCCGCAACTTCGCTCGGGCACGAGTGCGGTGCGGTGCGCGGCGCGGCCGGTGCGAGGGTGCTGAAGCGGAAGGTATCGGGGCTAAGGGCGCGCGTAGAAATAACTGCTGCGTGTCGCTTCCTTATCGGGCGCATGATCGCAGCTGGGGTTCGTCAACGTAGCACCACGACGCCGACGAACCCCAGCTTTATCATGAATCCCGCTCAGAAACCTCACTCGCTGAAGTTATTTCTCCGCGCGCCCTCAGCGGCCGGTGTCGCCCAGCTTGGGAGCGCCGCCGACGATCCAGTAGCCCACACCGATGATGAGCCCGCCGCCCACCAGATTGCCGAGACCCACCCAGAGCAGATTGCTGCCGAAGGCCGCGAGGCTCGCGTGCGAGTCGCCGCTCAGCAGGCCGATGCCGAAGGTGGACATGTTCGCGACGACGTGCTCGAAGCCGGAGCTGATGAACGCGGTGACCGCGACGAAGATCAGGATGATCTTGGCGACCTCGGAATCGACGCGCGAGCCCATCCAGATCGCCAGGCACACGAGCGCGTTGCAGAGGATGCCGCGGGTGAAGAGCTCGAGCGGGCTCTCCTCGGCCTTCGCCTCGAGCATGCCCGACAGCATCTTCGCCGCAGCCGGGTTCGAGTGGAGCACGCCGGAAGCCACCACGAGCGCCGAGAAGACGAGCGCGCCGATGAGGTTGACGACGAACGTGAGAGCGAGGGTCGCCGCCGCCCTGCCGAGACCGATGCTGCGCATGAGCACCCCCTGCGGCAGAATCATCATCGCCGAGGTCGCGAGGTCGGCACCGGCGAAGACGACGAAGGTGAGCGCCCCGCCGAACACGATGCCCGCGATGAGCTTCACCATGCCGTCGCCGGTCTCGGCCAGCGGGCCGGCAACGCTGATCATCAGCACGACGCCGACGCCGATGTAGGCCCCGGCGAGCATGCCGGATATGAGAAACCGGCCCGGGGAGCGAAGCCCGTCGGCCTTCTGAACGGCGATGTCGGCCTGAGCGCTGAGGGTCTGCGGGATCGTGAGCACCCGCCGATTGTGTCACGTCAGGGTTGCGAGAGTATTTCTTCGGGGCCGCATTCGGTCACGATCCGGCATCGATATCTGCGGAATCGCGGTGCCGAGCCGGGCCGCCGCCCGGGTGACCCGGCTGCCCCGGTGGCGCTGCTCGGCGGAGGCTCTGCAACACGGCTACTTCGCGGGGTGGGCGGCGAGAAACTTCTTGTAGTCCTGCTTCGTGAGATCGGTGTAGGCGTAGCCCCACTGCACCAGCGCCTCGCCGAGCTTGCGCCCCTTGCCCCCGACATAGCCGCTGACGACGGCCGCGTTGGGCGACTGGCTGTGCGCCCGCGCCAGCATGACCGCGCACGCCTGCGAGTAGGCGGTGAAGGGGCCATCGTCGAGGGTCTCGGCGTCGATGCCGCCCTTCATGTCGTGGAACTGCCGCACGTACAGGTCGGCGTACGGCGTCTGCAGGTGGCCGAGGAACGGATCGGACACCGCCTGCAGAATACGCTGCATCGCGACCACCCGGCCGCCCTCGCCGTGGTTGTCGATGTGCTCTTGCAGCTCTTGGGGCTGGCGCACGCCGCCGTACTGCTGCAGCACGCTCGTCACAGCCTGTTTCGTCTGCATGATGAGCGTGTTGCCGTCGCCGTCTTGCAGGAGCGCGAGCGCGCATCGCGTACCCACGCTGCCGACCCCGACGACGCGGCGCGCCATGTCGCTCAGCCGGTAGTGGTGCATGAGCTGGCGCACGTCGGCGTTGGTGCTGTGCATGTAGTCGTGCAGGCCCTGGATGGACGCGGCCTCCATCTCTTCCGTGGCGCGAGTCATCGTAGGCGGGGTCTCGATGAAGCGGAGGCGGCCGTTCTCTTCGGCCCTGGTGAGCCGGTGGGTGGCACGCTTGCTGGTGCGCCGGTGAGCGTGCTTGACGGCGTTCTGCAGCACCGTGCGAGAGTCTTTGCCGAGGTTGTCGCGCGAGGCCTCGACGTCGAGTCGCACGAAATAGCGCTTGGTCGGGCTCATGCCGATCGCGGCGCGCATGGCGACCGCGTAGGTCTTCACCGAGTCGAGCACGGCCTTCTCGACCGTCGGTTGATCGCGGTTGCTCATCTGGCCCGCGATCACGATGCTCGCGATGAGCCGCTTGAGATCCCACTCCCACGGGGCCCAGGCCGACTCGTCGAAGTCGTTGAGATCGAAGACCAGCGTGCGCTGCGGAGAACCGTAGAAGCCGAAATTCGAGATGTGCGCGTCACCGCACGACGGCACGAGCACCCACGAGTGCGGCCCCGCCGCGAGGTCGGCCGCCATGATGGCCGCCCCGCCCCGATAGAAGGCGAACAGGTTCTCTGACATGCGTTCGGCGCGCAGCGGCACGAGATCTTGCAGCCGGGTTGCGTTCTGCTCGGCGAGGATGCCGAGCGGATCGCGATCTTTGCGAATCGGCAGGTGGCCCTGCTGCTCGATGGGAAGCGGACCCCGCAGCGCTCGCCCCTGAGCCATGAGTTCTTCACTGCTGGCGGGCAGTGCCCACGAACCGAACGGATCGGCTGTGGGGTAGGGATTCGACGGACCAGTCTCGGTGCTCATAGGAGACATTGTGCCACTCACCACCGACATCGAGGTACTCCAATATGCTGGTCACCGTGAGGCGAGTCGCGGTGGTGGTGCTCGAGGGCGCCAAACCCCTCGATGTGGGGATCCCCGCCCAGGTGTTCTCGAGGCGGGCGAGCATGCCCTACTCCGTCGACGTGTGCGGGGTGCGTCCGGGCCTCATAGCCGGGGGCGACGGCCTCTCCTACCACGTCGAGCACGGCCTCGAGGCGCTCGAGGACGCCGATCTCATCTTCGTGCCGGGATACCGGTATCCCGATCGAGAAGCACCGCCCGAAGAACTCGCGCACGCTCTCAGGCGCGCTCACGACCGCGGCGCGCGCATCGCGGCCATTTCCACCGGAGCCTTCGCGCTCGCCGCAGCAGGCCTGCTCGACGGGCGGCGCGCCACCACGCACTGGCACTACTCGCGCACCCTGGCCGAGAGGTACCCGGAGGTGCGCGTCGACGAGCGCGTGCTCTTCGTCGATGAGGGATCGATCCTCACCTCGGCGGGCGCTGCGTCTGGCATTGATCTCTGCCTGCACATCCTTCGCGACGAGGCCGGCATGGGCGTGGCGAATCACGCGGCTCGCAGGCTCGTGGCCGCTCCCTACCGCAGCGGCGGTCAGGCGCAGTATCTGCCGCGCAGCGTGCCCGAATCGCACGGCGAGCGCTTCACCCTCACCCGGGAGTGGGCGCTCCGGCACCTCGGCGAGGCGATTAGCATCGCCGCGCTCGCGCGGCACGCCGCGGTATCGCCGCGCACGTTCTCACGTCGCTTTCGCGAGGAGACCGGATACTCGCCGATGCAGTGGATCATGCGGGCGCGCGTCGACGCGGCCCGGGAGCTGCTGCAGCAGACCGACCTGGGGATCGAGGAGATAGCCGGGCGGGTGGGGCTGGGAACGGCTACCAATCTCAGGCGGTACTTTCAGAGCGTGCTCGGTACGACGCCCACCCAGTACCGGAGCACCTTCTCGGACTGACTGATCGCGCGCGGAGTGGGTTGCGGCGCGGAGTGGATTGCGGCGCAGAGTGGGTTGTGACCAGTTTGGCTAGATCTGTTCGAAGAGTGGCAAACAGGCCACTGGCACGCGGGCGCGATCTACGACAGTCTTACATAGTAGAAACACGTTCGTGCATCTGAAAGGGATCAACGTACATGGCCAATCGTGTGGCAATCAACGGGTTCGGACGCATCGGTCGCGGAGTGCTCCGCGTGCTGCTTGAGCAGAACAGCGACGTCGAGGTCGTCGCCGTCAACGACCTCACCGACGGTGCCATGCTCGCGCACCTGCTGGAGTGGGACAGCGTCTACGGCAGGCTGCACCGCGACATCGCGTTCGAAGACGGCGAACTGATCGTCGACGACCGTCATATCAAGGTCTTCGCCGAGCCCGACCCGACGAAGCTTCCGTGGGGCGAACTCGGTGTCGACGTCGTACTCGAGTCGACCGGGCGTTTCACCAAGGCGGAAGACGCGCGCAAGCACGTCGAAGCCGGGGCGAAGCGCGTGCTCATCAGCGCTCCGGCGACGGGCGCGGACCTGACCGTGGTCAAGGGCGTAAACGACGACCTCTACGATCCCGAGGTGCACCAGATCGTCTCGAACGCGTCTTGCACGACGAACGCCTTCGCGCCGCTCGCGCAGGTGCTCGACGATCTCGCCGGCATCGAGCAGGGGTTCATGACCACCGTTCACGCGTACACGCAGGATCAGAACCTCATCGACGGCCCGCACAAGGATCCGCGCCGTGCCCGCGCTGCCGCGCTCAACATCGTGCCCACCTCGACCGGTGCCGCGAAGGCGATCGGCCTGGTGCTGCCGCAGCTCGACGGTAAGCTCTCGGGCACGTCGATGCGCGTGCCCGTGCCGGTCGGCTCGATCGTCGAACTGAACGCGGCGGTCTCGCGCGAGGTGACGCGCGAAGAGATTCTCGAGGCCTACAAGGAGGCCGCGAACGGCCGTCTCCAGGGCGTGCTCGAGTACTCGGACGAGCCGCTGGTCTCGTCAGACATCGTGGGTAACAAGCACTCGTCGATCTTCGACTCGGAACTCACCGAGGTGCTGGGCAAGCACGTCAAGGTGACGACCTGGTACGACAACGAGTGGGGCTTCTCCAACCGAGCCGCAGAGATGCTCGCCAAGCTGGCTGCGTAGTCGGCGCTAATGCTCGTCAAGGCCGCGGTGCGGTGACTTCTTGAATGCGAAACCCCGGGCGGTCTGCCCGGGGTTTCGTATTCCGCAGGGGATCCGGATCCTCTGGTGGGCGGCCGGGCGTAAGCGCAGGCCGCAGTCGAACTTCATTCTCTAGGTGATTGAGCGGAGCTGCGGAGCAGCGTAGTCGAAATCACAGGCCCGGGGTTTCCGTGAATCGTTGCGGCTGTGGTTTCGACTGCGTTGTGCTCCGTTCAACCACCTGTAAGAGGGTGTGTGTTTGAACCGTCCTCGGTTTGATGCCGTTTCCTTTCGAGTTTGGAAGGAAGATAGAGATCATGCCAAAGAGGATCCCGGAGGAGACGAAGCAGCGTGCGGTCAAACTGGTGCTCGATCATCTTGATGAGTACCCGAACCTGACATCCGCATGCGAAACGGTCGCGAAAAGGCTCGGATTCGGGAAGGAGTCGCTGCGCCGGTGGGTCCGGCAAGCGCAGATCGATGCCGGTGACCGGCAGGGCGTGCACTCGGTCGAGGCCGAGGAAGTGAAAGCACTGCGTCGAGAAGTTCGTGAGTTACGTGAGGCAAACGCGATCTTGCGGGACGCAGCGGTTTTCTTCGCGGGGGAACTCGACCCCCGACGCCGTTGATCCTCGCGTTCATTGAGGAGCAGCGTGTGCTGGGCCGCTCGGTCGGGTCGATCTGCCAGGTTCTGCGGGAGCAGGGCGTGCAGGTTGCCGAGCGGACTTATCGGGCGTGGAAACGTGCCCAGCCCTCTGCGAGGGACCTCACAGACACGGTCGTGATCAACGCGATCCTCACCGCCCGTATCGACGAGCACGGCCAGCTGACACCGGAATCGATGTACGGGCGCCGGAAGATGACCGCGCTGCTGCGCCGGCATGGTTCCATGGTGTCGAAACGACGTGTGGATCGGCTGATGCGGGACCTCGGCATCAACGGTCTGGTGCGCGGCAAGGGCGCCAGGACGACG
>JBKEBN010000141.1:0-18864 GCA_047973175.1 Leucobacter sp. | reverse complement strand
GACCGGCGCGCCTCGGCGGGGCTCAGGGACTGCGGCGCTGCGTTGGTCATGGCGACAACGCTACCGCCACTCGGGTGCGTTGCGCGGCTAGCGGTCGAGCCGGCGACGCCAGGTGAGCCGGGTCCCCGGCTCTGTCCGGTAAATTGGCGAGATGGTTGCTTCTCGCTCGTACACGGTCACCCACGGTCGCAAGATGGCTGGAGCGCGGGCGCTCTTCCCCGCCGCGGGCGTTCCCGGCGCTGAGCTCGGGCGCCAGCCCATCATCGCCGTGGCAAACTCCTTCACCGAGTTCGTGCCGGGGCACACGCACCTCGCGCCCGTGGGTCGCATCGTGTCGGAGGCGATCACCGAGGCCGGCGGCATCCCCCGAGAGTTCAACACCATCGCCGTTGACGACGGCATCGCAATGGGTCACGGTGGCATGCTCTATTCGCTGCCGTCGCGCGACCTCATCGCCGACTCGGTCGAGTACATGACGAATGCGCACTGCGCCGACGCGCTCGTGTGCATCTCCAACTGCGACAAGATCACGCCCGGCATGCTGCTCGCGGCGCTGCGCCTCAACATTCCGACGGTGTTCGTGTCGGGCGGCCCGATGGAGTCGGGTCGCGCGGTGCTCGCGAACGGCATGGTGAAGACGCTCGACCTGGTCGACGCCATCTCAGAGGCCGTCAACGAGAACGTCTCAGACGCCGATATCCAGCTGATCGAGGAGTCGGCCTGCCCCACCTGCGGTTCGTGCTCGGGCATGTTCACCGCCAACTCGATGAACTGCCTCACCGAGGCCATCGGTCTCTCGCTGCCCGGCAACGGCTCGGTGCTCGCCACCCACACGGCGCGCCGGGCGCTCTACGAGAAGGCGGGATCGCTGGTCGTCGACATCGCCAAGCGCTACTACGACGACGATGACGAGACCGTGCTGCCCCGCAGCATCGCCACCCCCGAGGCCTTCGGCAACGCGATGGCCCTCGACATCGCGATGGGTGGGTCGACCAACACCATTCTGCACCTGCTCGCTGCGGCCCACGAGGCCGGCGTCGGTTTCGGCCTCGACGAGATCGACGCGGTCTCGCGCCGGGTGCCGTGCCTCGCGAAGGTCGCGCCGAACGTGGCGAACGGCCGCACCTACTACATGGAAGACGTGCACCGCGCAGGCGGCATCCCCGCCCTGCTCGGCGAGCTGCGTCGCGGCGGGCTGCTCGACGAGCGCGTGCACACCGTGCACGCGCGAACGCTCGGCGAGTGGCTCGACGAGTGGGACGTGCGCGGTGGCGAGGCCTCCGAGGAGGCGTTCGAGCTGTGGCACGCGGCTCCGGGCGGTAAGCGCTCATCGACCGCGTTCTCGCAGTCGGAGCGCTGGGCCGATCTCGATCTCGACGCGGCGGGCGGCTGCATTCGCGACGTCGAGCACGCCTACTCGAAGGACGGCGGCCTCGCCGTGCTGCGCGGCAACATCGCCGTCGACGGTGCGGTAGTGAAGACGGCCGGTGTCGACGAGTCGATCTGGACCTTCTCTGGCCCCGCCGTGGTCTGCGAGTCGCAGGACGAGGCCGTCGAGAAGATTCTGAACAAGCAGGTGTCCGAGGGCGATGTCGTGGTGATCCGCTACGAGGGTCCGAAGGGCGGCCCCGGCATGCAGGAGATGCTCTACCCGACCTCGTTCTTGAAGGGGCGCGGCCTCGGCAAGGCGTGCGCGCTCATCACCGACGGGCGCTTCTCGGGCGGAACCTCGGGCCTGTCCATCGGCCACATCTCCCCCGAGGCCGCTCGCGGCGGTCTGATCGCGCTGGTCGAAGACGGCGACATCGTCTCCATCGACATTCCGACGCGCGCGCTCACGCTCGACGTGCCGCAGGAGGTGCTGGATCGCCGTCGCGCCGAACTCGAAGCGGGCGGCGGATACCGGCCGAAGAACCGCGTGCGCCCCGTCTCCGACGCCCTGCGCGCCTACGCGGCATTCGCGCAGTCGGCCGACAAGGGCGCGGTGCGGGTGGTGCCGCAGGACGTGTGAATATTAGGTGATTGAGCGAAGGCCGCAGGCCGCAGTCGAAATCATGGACTGCAACGCGCGTCCTTAGCTAGGGATTTCGACCGCGAGCGCTGCTCGACGAGGTCAGATCACGGATCGGACAGTGATCAGGCGAACCAGAGGCCGAGTTCGCGCTCTGCCGAGAGCGTCGAGTCGGAGCCGTGCACGAGGTTCTGCTGCACGTTGAGGCCCCAGTCGCGGCCGAGGTCGCCGCGGATCGTGCCCGGGGCGGCGACGGTGGGATCGGTGGCCCCGGCAAGCGACCGGAAACCCTCGATGACTCGGTTGCCCGAAGCGCGCACGGCGACGGTCGGGCCGGAGGACATGAACTCGATGAGCGGCTCGAAGAAGGGCTTGCCCTCGTGCTCGGCGTAGTGCGCCGCGAGCAGCTCGCGCTCGGCTCGCACCATGCGCAGGTCGACGATGGTGTATCCCTTCGCCTCGACGCGACGCAGGATCTCGCCGGTCAGGCCGCGGGCGACGCCGTCGGGCTTCACCAGGATGAGGGTCTCTTCAACGGACATGCGCGCTCCTTTTATCGATCAGGATCAGTGCTTCAGGCGTGACTTCACTGGGTGACCCGCGTCTTTCGGCGAGATCAGCGCTTCTCAGTGTAGTGACCTCGCGTAACGACTTTGCGTAACGAGTCGGCGCAGCGAGTCGGCGCAGTGAGTCGGCGCAGCAACTCAGTTCAGCACGGTGGGTGGTCGCAGCGACTCGGAGCGAACCCGCGGATGCAACGGCCCGGGAGACGCACCCCGGCTGTCGATCAATGGAAACCTCGGGGAAACACCCGATCCCTACAGTGTCGGCATGGGAGACCTGTTCAACGGATACGACACGGCGGGCGCGGCGCAGCACCGGGCGACCGGGCCGGCAGCGCTCGACGAGATGTTCGGCACCCTGCGCGGTGGCTCAGCGGCGCTGCAGTCCCGGGCACCCTACAGCGAACTGCACCGGGCGCTCACCCGCATCCCCGGCGAGGAGCTGCGCGGGCGCACGGATGCCCTGGCGAACCTGTACCTCGATCAGGGCGTCACCTTCGACTTCGCGGGCGAAGAGCGGCCGTTCCCCATCGATCCCGTGCCGCGCATCATCGAGTACGGCGAGTGGGCGCAGGTCGAGGCCGGTGTGAAGCAGCGAGTGCGCGCGCTCGAAGCCTTCCTCGACGACGTCTACGGTCACCAGCACTGCGTGCGCGACGAGGTGCTACCGGCCTCGCTCATCGCCTCGTCGCAGCATTTCGTGCGTCAGGCCGCCGGCATCCGCTCCGCGAACGGCGTGCGCATCCAGGTCGCGGGCATCGACCTGATCCGTGACGAGCACGGCGAGATGCGGGTGCTCGAAGACAATGTGCGGGTGCCTTCCGGCGTGAGCTACGTGATCTCGAATCGCAGCGTCATGGCGCAGACCCTGCCCGAGCTCTTCGTGTCGATGCAGGTGCAGCCCGTGACCGAGTATCCTCACCGCCTGCTGGCCGCGCTGAGGGCCGCGGCTCCCTCCAGCATCGAGAACCCGACCGTGGTGGTGCTCACTCCCGGCGTCTTCAACTCCGCCTATTTCGAGCACACGCTTCTGGCGCGGCTCATGGGCGTCGAACTCGTCGAGGGGCGAGATCTGGTGTGCACGGGCGGCAGGGTCTTCATGCGCACGACGCACGGACTGCAGCAGATCGACGTGATCTACCGTCGCGTCGACGACGAGTTTCTCGATCCGCTGCAGTTCCGACCCGACTCGCTGCTCGGTGCACCCGGCCTCATGCTCGCGGCGCGCCTCGGCAATGTGACGATCGCGAACGCGGTCGGCAACGGCGTCGCCGACGACAAGCTGCTCTACACCTACGTCCCCGATCTCATCAGGTACTACCTCGCCGAGGAACCGAAACTCAAGAACGTCGATACGTGGCGGCTCGAAGATCCCGGGGCTCTCGAGGAGGTGCTGGATCGCCTCGACGAACTGGTGGTGAAGCCCGTCGACGGCTCGGGCGGCAAGGGCCTGGTCGTCGGTCCCGACGCCTCGCGCGCGGAACTCGACCGGCTGCGCAAGAAGCTGCTCGCCGATCCCCGCGGATGGATCGCCCAGCCGGTCGTGATGCTCTCGACCATTCCGACGCTCGTGGACGACGGCATGCGCCCGCGACACGCCGACCTCCGGCCGTTCGCGGTGAACGACGGCGATGAGGTGTGGGTGCTGCCGGGCGGCCTGACGCGAGTGGCGCTGCCGGAAGGGCAGCTGGTGGTGAACTCGAGCCAGGGAGGCGGGTCGAAGGACACCTGGGTGGTCGGTGGATCGGCACCCGGCGGTGCGGAGTACGGTGCAGCGTTCGCATCCGATCCGGCCACGGAGAGCATTCCGATCATCTATGACGGCCAGCCCGCGCCGGCGCACTCTCCGCGCGACTCCCCCGCCGGTCGCGATGAGCAACAACAGCAACAGCAGCAGTTCCGAGTGCACTCGCCGGTTTCCGAGTGCACCCGAGCGGCGGAGAAGGAGGCACCCGCATGCTGAGTCGAATCGCCGAGTCGCTGTTCTGGATCGGCCGCTACCTGGAGCGCTGCGACGGCACCGCGCGCATCCTCGACGTCCACCTGCAGCTGCTGCTGGAGGATCCGTGGATTGACGAGCGCACGGCCTGCCGATCGCTGCTCGGCGTGATGGGCGCGGAGCACGCCGAGGAGCACGCGTCGCCCGACCGCCAGCAGGTGCTCAACGCCCTCGCCGTCGATCGCGACAATCCGTCGAGCATCGCGTACGCAATGCGCTCGGCTCGCGAGAACGCGCGTCGGGCCAGGGAGATCGTGTCGACCGAGCTGTGGGAGGCGCTCAACACTTCGAGCGCGCGCCTGCCGCGTACGCTGCGAGCGGAGAAATCGCACACCTTCTTCCGCTGGGTGCGGGGCCGCGTTGCACTCGCGGCGGGAATCGTCGACTCGTCGACGAGCCGGGACGAGGCCTGGCACTTCTTCACGCTGGGTCGCAATATCGAGCGCATCGACATGACGGCCCGCCTGCTCGGCACCCGTTCGCTGCGCGGGGCGTCGGGCCCCTCCTGGACGACTATCCTGCGCTCGTGCGGTGCCCACGAGGCCTACCTGCGCATCTACCGCGGTACACCGACGGCACAGGAGGCCTGCGAGTTCTTGCTGCTCGACCGGCTCTTTCCGCGCTCGATCGTCTACGCGATCCAGCGAGCCGAGGAGTGCATGAGCGCCATCGATCCGGGGGCTGATCGCCTCGGCAGGTCGAACGCCGTGCTGCAGGCGCTCGGCGGGCTGCGGGGAGAACTCGAGTATCGTCCGATCGGTCGCATCGTGGAGGATCTGCCCGGTCAGATGCGCCGCACGCAGGGAGTGGCACGCGAGGTTTCGGAGGCCATACGCCAGAGATTCTTCCCGAGCCACGCGGATCCGATCTGGGTCGGAGAACTCTCGTGAACGCGGGAGAACAGTGGGAAGGCGGTCGTCCGTGAGGCGCATGAGCATTGAGCACGTGACGAGTTTCGAGTACGAGGATCAGGTTACAGCCTCCTACAACGAGGCCAGAATGCTGCCGAAGAGCACCCCGAACCAGTTCGTGCTGAGTTCGTCGCTCGATATCGAGCCCTCTGCGAACGTGAACCACTATCGCGACTACTTCGGCACCCACGTCGCGTCGTTCGACGTGCTCTCGGGCCACCGAAAGCTGAGAATCTCCGCCCGATCCCTCGTCGAGGCCCGCCCGAGACTCTTCACCGCGCCCGAGCTGGACTGGGACAGGCTCGAGCGAGCTGCTGCCGCCGCGGTGTCGACGGTCGAAATGATGCCGCAGGTTGCTCGAACCCGACCGCATCCAGAGGTCGCCGAGATCGCCCGCGGCATCGCCGCGGCCCACACGCGACCCGATGCGGTGGCGAGAGCGATCGCCGAGACGGTCGGCGGGAGTATCGCGTACGTGCATGGCAGCACCAGCGTACACTCGACCGCCGCGGAGGTGTGGGAGGCCCGGAACGGGGTGTGCCAGGATATTTCGCACGTCGTCATCGGTGCGCTGCGCGACGCAGGGATACCGGCCAGGTACGTTTCAGGCTACCTGCACCCGCGCGAGGACGCCGAGGTCGGCGAGCCCGTCGTCGGCGAGTCGCACGCCTGGGTCGAGTGGTTCGTCGGATCCTGGCAGGGCTTCGACCCGACGAACGGCATCCCTATCGGCGATCGTCACGTGACCGTCGGCCACGGCCGCGACTACAGCGACGTCGCTCCGCTGCGCGGGGTGTACGCGGGATCCCCGAGAAGCGGAATGGACGTCTCCGTAACCATCACCCAGGAGGCTTAGGGTGTGTCTCAGCCCTGGGCCGCGATCCAGGCCCGCCTGTCGCGGTCGATCTGGGCTCCCTTCACCATGCAGTAGACCCACAGCGCGGTGAAGAGGATGCCGACGATGAGTGCCATCGGCAGCAGAATCGCGGTTGCGAGCATGAGGGCGTGCACGACCCAGCCGAGAATGATGCCGACCTTGCCGACGCGCATGAACCCCAGTGCGACGATGATCACCGCGGCGAGCCCGCCGCCGATGAACAGGCCGAGTTCGCGCGGTTCGAGCACGCTGAGCCCGAACAGCGAGAGCCCGATCAGCACCACGATGATGAGTTCGAAACCGAGCACGATCGAGGCGAGCGCCTTCTGCGTCGAGCGTTCCCCGCGACGCGCCCCCGACACGCGCATCGCCGAGTTGTGGGCCATCGTCTCGGAGGGCGACAGTTTGAAGTCGTCGCCGCTGCCCGTGTTGTTCGCGCGCCCGGCACCCCCGAGCCCGTCATCGTCGCGGCTCGGATCGGCCACCGGAGAGCCACCCTTGCGGCTCATGCGATCCCCCACCCCTCGGCGCGCGAGTGCGCGATCGCCTCGCCCGCGAGCAGCACCGACCCGACCACCAGCACGGCGCGGCCCTCTGCGCGTTCGGCCCACGCGCGTGCCTCGTCGAGCGCTTCAGGCAGCGACTCGGCGATCTCGATCGGGGTGTCCGGGATCGCTTCTTCGCTGAGACGACTCAGCGCAGAAGCATCGATGCTGCGCGGTGATGCGACGGGCGTTACGGTGACGCGGTGGGCGATGGGGGCGAGCGCGCGCAGCAGGCCCTCGGCGTCTTTCTCCGCGAGCACGCCGACCACGATGGCGAGTTCGTCGAAGCAGAACGACTCGGTGAAGGCTCGCACCAGTGCCTCGGCACCGTGCGGGTTGTGCGCGGCGTCGACGTAGACGCTGGGATCTGTGCCGATGAGCTGCAGCCGACCCGGCGACGAGAGCTGAGCGAGGCCCTCGTCGAGCACCTCTTCGGGCACCGGACGCTCCGAGCCGAAGAACGCCTCGACCGCTGCGATCGCGAGCGTCACGTTCTCGGACTGGTGCCGTCCGAAGAGAGGCACGAACGCCGGGTCGTAGGGCCTGCCGGTGAGACCGATCACGTCGATCTGGCGGCCGCCGACGGCGAGCCGGTCTTCGATGAGGCGGAAGTCGCGGCCCTGCACGATGAAGCGGGCGTCGCAGCGCTCGGCGGCATCCTCGAGTTCGATGAGCGCGGCGGGGTCTTGCTCAGCCGTGACCACGGTGCTGCCGCGTTTCACGATGCCGGCCTTCGTGCGTGCGATGGTCTCGATGTCTGGGCCGAGCACGTCGGTGTGATCGAGGTCGATCGGGGTGAACACCGCCACGCTCGCGTCGGCGATATTGGTGGCGTCCCACTCTCCGCCCATGCCGACCTCGATCACGGCGACCTCGACCGGCGCGTCGGCGAAGGCCGCGTAGGCCAGCACTGCGAGCGCTTCGAAGAAGGTGATCGGCCCGTGACCCGCGGCCTCGAGCTCGGCGTCGACGACCTCGAGCGGCAGCCGCAGCTCGTCCCAACTCGCGGCGAGCACTTCGCCGTCGATCGGTTCGCCGTCGATCTCGAAGCGCTCGGTGAAGTCGACGAGGTGCGGGCTCGTGAAGAGCCCCGTGCGCAGACCGTGTGCCCGCAGCAGCGACTCGACGGCACGAGAGGTCGATGTCTTGCCGTTGGTGCCCGCGATCTGAATGACCGGGTAGGACAGCTGCGGCGAGCCCGCCAGCTCGGCGAGGCGGCGCACGGGTTCGATGCGCGGGCGCGGGTTCGCCTCGCCGACGCGCGTCAGCAGCTCCTCGTAGACCCGCTCAGCCGCCGCGGGGTTCGATGCCTTCATTCGGCGCTCTCTTTCCAGTGCTCGGTCGCGTCGATGGTGATGACGAGTGGATGCTTCTCGCCGCCGAGCGCTTCCGCTTGCGATATGAAGACGCCGGGACCGGTTTCGGGCAGCTCGGCCAGCATCGCAGCGAACTCCTCGCTCGGAACGGGGGCGACGGCGAAGCCGACAGCCAGCGTTTCGGCCGTGATGAGGTCTGCGTGCTGTTCGAGGGCCGGTGCGTGTTCGGGGGCGGTGTTCAACGCGAGCACGATGCGATCGCTCACTTCGAGCCCCGCGTTCTTACGCGCCTCTTGCACCGCTCGGATCGCGTCGCGCGCGACTCCCTCGGCTTCGAGTTCGGGCGTGGTGTCGGTCGAGAGCAGCACGAAACCTCCGCCCGGAATCAGGGCGAGTGCCGGGCCGCCGTCAGATCCGTCTCCGACCTTCAGCGTCAGTTCGTACTCCTGCGGCTCGAGGGCGATGCCTCCGGCTACGACCAGGCCGTCTTGCTCGCTCCAGTCGCCCGACTTTGCCGCCCTGATTGCCTGCTGCACCTGCTTGCCGAGGCGCGGCCCGGCCGCGCGCGCGTTGACGGCGAGAGTCTGCACGATGCCGTGCTCCTCCGCGCTGGCTTCGGTCTGCCGCACGAGACGCACGGCCTTGACGTTCAGCTCTTCGCGCAGAATGTCGGCGAACGGTTCGAGTGCCTCCGGACGCTCGGAGACCACGGTCAGCTCGGAGAGCGGCAGACGCACGCGCAGACGGCGCGCTTTGCGCAGCGCGAGCGCTTGCGAGGTGATCTGACGCACCTCGTCCATTGCCGCGACGAGCTCGTCGTCAACCGGGAACGCTTTGGCCGACGGCCAGTATTCGAGGTGCACCGAGCGACCTCCGGTGAGTCCGCGCCACAGCTCCTCGGTGACGAGGGGGGCCATGGGGGCCGCGACCCGTGCAACGGTTTCGAGCACGGTGTAGAGCGTGTCGAAAGCCTGCCGGTTCTCCGGCTTGCCGTTCGCGCCGGCCGTACCCTCCCAGAAGCGGTCGCGCGAGCGTCTCACGTACCAGTTGGTGAGCACCTCGGCGTAGGCGCGCAGTGACTCGGCCGCCGAGGTGGTGTCGAGCCCTTCGAGGTGCGCCTCGACGTCTCGCACCAGCTGCCCCGTCTTCGCCAGAACGTATCGGTCGAGCGGATCCGTCGAGTCGGTGCGCCACTCGCCCAGGGTGTCGTCGGCGTTGGCGTAGAGGCTGTAGAAGTACCAGGTACTCCACAGCGGCAGGATGAACTGGCGCACCCCCTCGCGAATGCCCTCCTCGGTGACGATGAGGTTGCCGCCGCGCACCACCGGCGAGGCCATGAGAAACCAGCGCATGGCATCAGAGCCGTCGCGGTCGAACACCTCGTTGACATCAGGGTAGTTTCTCAAGCTCTTGGACATTTTGTTGCCGTCTGAGCCGAGCACGATGCCGTGACTGATCACGTTCTTGAACGCGGGTCGGTCGAAGAGCGCAGTCGCGAGCACGTGCTGCACGTAGAACCAGCCGCGCGTCTGCCCGATGTACTCGACGATGAAATCGGCCGGTTGATGGGTGTCGAACCACTCCTGATTCTCGAAGGGGTAGTGAACCTGCGCGAACGGCATCGACGCGGAGTCGAACCACACGTCGAGCACGTCTTCGATGCGGCGCATGGTCGACCGACCCGTCGGGTCGTCGGGGTTGGGCCGCGTCAGCGCGTCGATATAGGGGCGGTGCAGATCCACCTCGCCGGAGGCGTTGCGGGGCAGCTCGCCGAAGTCTCGCTCGAGTTCGGCGACCGAACCGTAGACGTCGACCCGCGGGTGATCGGGATCGTCGCTCTTCCACACGGGAATCGGGCTGCCCCAGAAGCGATTGCGGCTGATGGACCAGTCGCGCGCCCCCTCGAGCCACTTGCCGAACTGGCCGTGCTTCACGTTCTCGGGCACCCAGGTGACCTGCTCGTTGGTCTCGAGCATGCGCTGCTTGATGTCGGTGACGCGCACGAACCAGCTGGAGACAGCCTTGTAGATGAGAGGGTTGCGGCAGCGCCAGCAGTGCGGGTAGGAGTGCTCGTAGCTCTGCTCGCGCAGCAGACGACCGCGATCCCGAATCAGCCGGATGAGCGGGCGGTTCGCGTCCATCCACAGCTCGCCGGCGACCTCGGACACCGAGCCGAGGAACCGCCCGCTGTCGTCGAGGCTCATGATGACCGGGATGCCGACTGCGGCGCAGGCGCGCATGTCGTCTTCACCGTATGCCGGGGCCTGGTGCACGATGCCGGTGCCGTCGGTCGTCGAGACGTAGTCATCGACGAGGATCTGCCACGCGTGCTCGGTGCCCCACTTCTCGGTGTCTTCGTAGTAGCCGAAGAGCGGCTCGTAGCGCATGCCCCCGAGCTCGCTCCCCCGCAGCGTGCGCTCGATGCCCGCGCGAGCCGCGTCGGGCGACTCGTAGCCGAGATCTTTCGCATAGTTGCCCACGAGGTCTTCGGCGAGCAGGTACCGCGCCTGCTCGGGACCCCCGTCAGCCGCATTCGCGGGCCCCTCGGCCACCACGGCGTAAGAGATCTCGGGGCCGACCGCGAGCGCGAGGTTTGTCGGAAGAGTCCACGGCGTCGTTGTCCAGGCGAGAGCGCGCACCCCCGTCAGCCCGAAGAGCTCGGCCTTCGGCCCAGTGAGCGGGAAGGTGACGGTGACCGAGGGGTCTTGCCGCATCTGGTACACGTCGTCGTCCATGCGCAGCTCGTGGTTCGAGAGCGGTGTCTCATCGCGCCAGCAGTAGGGCAGGATGCGCGAGCCCTCGTAGGCCAGCCCCCGGTCGTAGAGCTGCTTGAACGCCCAGACGACGCTCTCCATGTACGAGAGGTTGAGCGTCTTGTAGTCGTTTTCGAAGTCGACCCAGCGCGCCTGGCGGGTGACGTACTCCTGCCACTCCCGCGTGTACTGCAGCACCGACTCGCGGGCCTTCTCGTTGAAGGCCGCGACGCCCATCTCCTCGATCTCGGCCTTCTCGGTGATGCCGAGCTGCTTCATCGCCTCCAGCTCGGCCGGCAGGCCGTGCGTGTCCCAGCCGAAGCGGCGCTCGACCTTGCGACCGCGCATGGTCTGGAAACGCGGGAAGACGTCTTTCGCGTAGCCGGTGAGCAGGTGACCGTAGTGCGGCAGGCCGTTAGCGAACGGCGGGCCGTCGTTGAACACCCACTCCTCAGCCGCGTCGCGCTGACGGATCGACTCGCGGAACGTGTCGTCGGCCTCCCAGAAACCGAGCACTCCCCGTTCGATCTCGGGAAACTTGGGCGACGGAGTCACTCCGAACGCCGCGCCCTGCTGCGCGGCTCCGGTCGACTGCTGGGGGTACGGCATGCGATGGCTCCTCTCGGTTCCGGCTACTGAATCTGCTGAGATCCATCCTGCCGATGACCACTGACATTCATGCCCTCCGGCACTCACGTGTTCGCTGCCATCGCTCGGATCGTTCTCAGTGCCGGGACGGGGGTCTGGATCGAGGATCCTTCTTCCCGCGGTACCACCCCGCTTGCCGACCCCGCTCCCCGAGAACTTCTCAGCGAGCGCGATCCGCCACTTCGTTCGGCTGTCACGGGCCGTACCCGTTCGGTTCTAGTGGGTGGTGATCCGGACCCGCGCACGAGTTCGAGTCACCGCCGTTCTTCCGAAGACTCCCCGGTGATGGCCGGATCACAGTCGCATATAACCACATTACCGTACGCCGCCGGGAAGACCCCGTCGCCCGCTCACCCCGCTCTCGCCCGGGCAGCGCGGCCTGGAAGACGCGAATGGTCGGTATCCGTGGCTATACCGACCATCTGCGTCTTCCAGGGATACTCCGAACCCAGGATGCTCCGAGCCCCGGGCCCATGCTCCGAACCCCGGGGCATACTCAGAGGCGAGGCGCGAGGAGAGCCTGTCCGTGCGATCCACATACCGACTATCCTGAGTGCATGCACGCGCACTTCTTCTTCGTCTAATTCGGTCGCGCTCAGACGACCTGTTCAACGCACCGATGTCGTGCGGCGATTTGCCGCAGCCGGTGCCCGAGATCGCGTGCCTCTCGTGCGCCCTGCGACGCACTGATGCCTCTGACGCACTGACGCACTGACGCCTCGGACGGCCTGGTGCCCTGACACGGGCGCGGCGCACCCTCGCAACGTCCCAGTCAGCGCGGTCTCTTCAGAAGAAGAAGGAACCCTCGATGTCCAACCCATCATCCAAACATCCGCGTGCCCAGATCGCGGCCCGCGATCTCTCGATCGAACGGGGCGGCAGCCCCGTGATCCGGCACCTCGATCTCACCCTGCGCGAGGGATCGCGCATCGCGATCGTCGGCGAGAACGGGCGCGGCAAGTCGACGCTGCTGTCCGCGCTCGCGGGCACCCTGCGATCGTTCTCGGGTTCGCTGGTCGCGCACGGCCGCATCGGCATAGCCGAGCAGGAGATGCCGGCCGACGAGCGAACGGTCGGCGACGCCGTCGCGTTCGCGATTCGCGATTCGCTCGACGCCCTCTCCGCGCTCGATCTCGCGGCCGGGGCACTGGCCGCCGCCTCGGAGGCCGGAGCAGCTACGGCCGCACGGGAGGCGGAGCACGCCTATGCGACGGCGCTGGAACTCGCGACCGGACTCGACGCCTGGGACGCCGAACGCCGCGTCACGGTTGCGCTCGAGGCCCTCGGCGCGGAGACGGATCGCGCGCGGCCGCTGCGCGAACTCTCCGTGGGACAGCGCTACCGAGTGCGTCTCGCGTGCCTGCTCGGCGGCGATGCCGAACTGCTGCTGCTCGACGAACCCACCAACCACCTCGACGCCGCCGCACTCGACTTCCTCACCGACACGCTGCTGCACCGCGGCGGCGGTTTCGCCGTCGTGAGCCACGATCGGCAGCTGCTGCGCGACGTCGCCGACACCTTCGTCGATCTCGATCCGAGCGTCGACGCCGCCCCTCGCGTCTACGGCGGAGGCTACGACGGGTGGACAGCGGGCAAGCGAGCGGACCGGAACCGCTGGGAGCAGCTTCACGCGGAGCAGCGTGAGGTCGAGGCCCGGTTGCGCGAGGAGCTGGCGGCGGCGCAGCAGCGGCTGGTGAGCGGCTGGCGGCCTCCCAAGGGCACGGGCAAGCACCAGCGGGCGACCCGAGCCTCGGGCCTCGTCACCAGCGTTAAGCGCAGACGGGCCCTGCTCGACGCCCGCGCGGTCGAGGTGCCCGAACCGCCGCTGCGGCTCGCAGTGCCCGGGCATCGCGTGGATCTCGCGGGTGCCCTGATCGTGGCGGAGCAGGTCGCTCTCGCGCCTCGGCTGTCGACACCGGTGAGCTGCGCACTCGCCGCCGGTGATCGGCTGCTCGTGCGCGGACCGAACGGATCGGGCAAATCCACGCTGCTGCGACTGCTCGCGGGTCACCTGCGGCCGGGTGAGGGATCGATCTGGCACCGCGAAGGGCTGCGAGTCGAGTTGCTCGCGCAGGAATCGGGTGTTGGATCGGGATCCCTCGGTGCCGACTCTCCCGATGCCGACTCTCCCGGTGCTGAGCTGCGCGGTGCCGACCTCTTCGGTTTCGGTGCGGATGCGCCGCGTGCAAGAACCGCGAACATCAGCGCGGAGGCACTGTATCGTCGGCGCACCGAGTTGCTCGCCTCGCGCGGCTTGCTCGCGGAAGACGGGGTCGTTCCGCTGGAGTCGCTCGGGCTGCTGGGAGCGGTGGAGCGCACGAAGCGGATATCCGAACTCTCGACCGGTCAGCTGCGGCGACTTGATCTCGCGCTGCGGCTGCTCGCGCAGCCCGATGCGCTGCTGCTCGACGAACCGACGAACCACCTCTCGATCGCGCTCGTCGACGAACTCACCGAGGCGCTCACGTGCTCGCAAGCCGCCGTGGTCGTGTGCACGCACGACCGCGGCCTGACGCGCAACCTCTCCGACTGGCCGGCAGCGTGCCTGGACTGATTAAAATTAGCGGTGCGGGCCGACGTGCAGAGCGTCGGCGGCGGTGGCCGATGAAGGGACCGATGATGACCGAACAGTTCTCCACCCCCGAGATCGAGTCGCGCGAGGAGCAGCACCTGGCGGTGGTGCGCGAGCGCGTCCCGTTCGACCGGATTCCGGCGCTCTACGATCGCGCCTACCCGGCCATCTTCGGCGCGCTCGGTGCCGCAGGCATCTCACCGGTCGCCGCACCCATGGGCGTGATGCACGGCGAGCCGAGTGACACGCTCGACCTCTCGGTGGCCGTGCCGGTCGCCGAGGTTTTCGCCGACGCCGGTGATGTCGTCGGCGAGACCCTTCCGGCCGGGCGCGCCGCCACGCTGCTGGTGCGCGGCGACTACTCGCTGATCTCATCGGGGTACGAGCGTCTCTTCGGGTGGATCGCCGAGCAGGGCCTCGTGCCGCGCGGCATCGCCGCAGAACAGTACCTCACGGAGCCCGAACCGGGCGGCGATCCCGAACTCAACGAGACCCTGCTCGCGGTGTATCTCGCCGAAGAGTAGGCGAGTAGCCGAGCACGAGTCGACTCGGCGCGGCAGACCGCTAAGCGGCGTGCGCGACGCGACCCTGTGCGTGAACGCCCGCGCTGACACGCGGGCGTCCGCAAGATTTTGATTGACAGTGGATAAAAACCTGTCGTAAAGTCGTACACCTGTGCCAACCGGCGCAGACACACACCTGAAGGGACATGAGATGCACGCGTTCGCGAATCTCTCTCACCTGGGGTTCCCTCAAGCGGAACTCCAGTTCGAGTCGACCCTTCAGGCGCGAGCCGTCTGACACGCACGCCGCGCCGTCAGAACGCCCCGCACCGAGAGGTCCGGGGCGTTTCTTGTATTCGGCGGCAGACGGTCTGCCTCCTTTCGCCTCGGGCCGCACCCGAATAGAAAGGAACCTGCACCCATCATGGAGCAGCTCACGAAGCGACTGCTGTCGTGGGCGTCGCTGATCGACGAGAACACGCTCGATCAGGCGCACACCACGGCACGCATGCCGTTCATCTACCCGCACCTGGCACTCATGCCCGACGCGCACCTCGGCAAGGGCGCGACCGTCGGCTCGGTGATCCCGACGCTCGGCGCGATCATTCCCGCCGCAGTCGGCGTCGACATCGGCTGCGGCATGATCGCCGTGCGCACGCAGTTCACGCGCGCGCAGCTCGAGGCCGCCGACCTGCCCGGTCTGCGCGAGCAGATCGAGCGCGCGATCCCGCTGTCGGCCGGTCGCTACAACCGCAAGGTCGTCGCGACCGCCGAGCCGCGCATCGCCGAGCTCGAGGCGCTCGCCGAGAAGAAGGGCTTCGACCCCGACAGCTACGCGCAGAACTGGCGGCTCCAGTTGGGCACGCTCGGCTCGGGCAACCACTTCATCGAGGTGTCGGTCGATGAGCTGGATCGGGTCTGGATGTTCCTGCACTCGGGTTCGCGCGGCATCGGCAACAAGATCGCGCAGCACCACATCAAGGTGGCGCAGCGGCTCGCGAAGCAGTGGTGGATCGAGCTGCCTGACCTCGACCTCGCCTACCTGGTGGAGGGCACGCCCGAGTTCAGCCGGTACATCGCCGAGCTGCGGTGGGCGCAGCACTTCGCGCTGCTGAACCGCGAGGAGATGATGGATCGGGTGGCCCGGCAGCTCTCGGAGACGATGGGCGAGCCGGTCGTGGAGTACGAGCGGATCAACTGCCACCACAACTTCACCGAGTCCGAGATGCACTTCGGCAAGCGGGTGTGGGTGTCGCGCAAGGGAGCGATCCAGGCCGACGCTGGCAGGCCCGGGCTGATCCCCGGGTCGATGGGCACCGCGTCGTACGTCGTGAGCGGACTCGGCGACCCGGCCTCGCTGAACTCGTCGCCGCACGGGGCGGGCCGTGAATACTCGCGGTCGCTGGCGCGGAAGATGTTCACGCGGGATCAGCTCCGCGAGGCGATGGTCGGCATCGAGTACCGCGATACCGACGCCTTCATCGATGAGATTCCGCAGGCGTACAAGCCGATCGACCGGGTGATGGCGGATGCTTCGTCCCTGGTGGAGATTCGCCACACCCTGCGCCAGCTCGTGAACGTGAAGGGCGACTGAGGCGGCGAATCGCAGCGCGATTCGCCGCCTCAGTCGCTGCCGCCACCGCGGCAGGAGCCAGCAGGAGGGCTCTGCTTCCGGCGTGGATTCGAGCAACGGCGTGAGTTTTTCTCACGTTCGATGCGCCGGTGCTCGAATCCACGCCGGAAGGCGACGCAGGGAATCGCGGGGAACGGAGACTTCAGCCTCGGCTAAACTGGGAGGGTTGACCATCAGGCACCAGGGTCTCGCTGAGCGCGGAACCCGACGACGCGGTGCCGCCCATATCGAACGGAGCCCTGCATGAGCGCGATCCCCGACAAGCCCAAACTCGAAGGCCTCGAAGCGAAGTGGGGCCCGGTCTGGGAGGCTCAGGGCACGTACGCATTCGATCGCGAGGGGGCGGATCGCGACGCCGTCTACAGCATCGACACTCCCCCGCCGACCGCGTCGGGCTCCCTCCACGTGGGTCACGTCTTCAGCTACACGCACACCGACACGGTGGCCCGCTTCCAGCGCATGCGCGGCAAGCGCGTGTTCTATCCGATGGGCTGGGACGACAACGGTCTCCCGACCGAGCGCCGCGTGCAGAACTACTACGGGGTGCGCTGCGACCCCTCGCTCCCCTACGCCCCGGGCTTCGTGCCCCCGCACGAGGGCGGTGACGGCAAGAGCATCAAGGCCGCCGATCAGCAGCCCATCTCGCGCCGCAACTTCATCGAGCTGTGCGAGCGTCTCACGGTCGAAGACGAGAAGCAGTTCGAAGACCTGTGGCGCATGCTCGGCCTCTCGGTCGACTGGTCGCAGACCTACCGCACCATCGGCGAGGAATCGCTACGGGCGTCGCAGCTCGCCTTCGTGCGCAATGTGGAGCGCGGCGAGGCCTACCAGGCCCAGGCACCCACGTTGTGGGACGTGACCTTCCGCACGGCCGTGGCTCAGGCCGAGCTCGAAGATCGGGATCAGCCCAGCGCCTACCACACACTCGCCTTCCACCGCACCGACGGTCAGGGCGACATCCTGATCGACACGACCCGCCCCGAACTACTCGCGGCCTGCGTCGCGCTCGTGGCGCACCCCGACGACGAGCGTTACCGGCCGCTCTTCGGCTCCACCGTGCGCACCCCGCTGTTCGACGTCGAGGTGCCCGTCGTGGCGCACCACCTCGCTCAGCAGGACAAGGGCACCGGCATCGCCATGATCTGCACCTTCGGCGACGTCACCGACGTGGTCTGGTGGCGCGAGCTCGATCTGCCCAACCGCGCGATCCTAGGCTTCGACGGCCGTGTCATTTCCGAGGCGCCGGAGGCGATCACCAGTGACCGCGGTCGTGAGGCCTATGCCCAGATCGCGGGCAAGACCGTGTTCAGCGCGAAGGCCGCGGTGGTTGAAACGCTGCAGGCCTCGGGCGAACTCCGAGGCGAGATCCGCAAGATCACCCACCCCGTGAAGTTCTTCGAGAAGGGCGACCGTCCCCTCGAGATCGTCTCGACCCGCCAGTGGTACATCAAGAACGGTGCCCGCGACGAGCAGTTGCGCGAGCGACTGCTCGCGCACGGCCGCGAGCTCGACTGGCACCCCGACTTCATGCGCGTGCGCTACGAGAACTGGGTCGAGGGTCTGTCGGGCGATTGGCTGATCTCGCGCCAGCGCTTCTTCGGCGTGCCGATCCCGGTCTGGTATCCGCTCGACGCCGAGGGCAACCCGGTGTTCGACGAGCCGATTCTGCCCAGCGAGGATCAGCTGCCCGTCGATCCGTCGAGCGATGTGCCCGCGGGCTACACCGACGGTCAGCGCGGCGTGCCCGGCGGTTTCCAGGGTGAGGTTGCCGTGATGGATACCTGGGCGACCTCGTCGCTCACCCCGCAGCTCGCGGGCGGCTGGGAGCGCGACGGTGAGCTCTTCAACCTCGTCTACCCCTACGACCTGCGCCCGCAAGGCCAGGACATCATTCGCACCTGGCTGTTCTCGACGCTGCTGCGCTCGGAGCTCGAAGAGGGCGAGCTGCCGTGGAAGAACGCGGGGCTCTCAGGCTGGATCCTCGATCCCGATCGCAAGAAGATGTCGAAGTCGAAGGGCAACGTCGAAACGCCTGCCGGCTTGCTCGAGCAGCACGGCAGCGACGCGGTGCGCTACTGGGCCTCCTCGGCGAAGCTCGGCACCGACGCGGCCTTCGACCCGCAGAATCCGACGCAGATCAAGATCGGGCGTCGCCTCGCGATCAAGCTGCTCAACGCCGCGAAGTTCACGCTGTCGTTCGATGCGTCTGGTGCGGGATCGGTCACCGAGCCGCTCGACCGCTCGATGCTCGCCGGGCTGGCTCAGGTGGTGGAGGACGCCACGCGCGCCTTCGACGCCTACGACCACGCCCGCGCGCTCGAGCTCACCGAGAGCTACTTCTGGACCTTCTGCGACGATTACCTCGAACTGGTGAAGGATCGCGCACACGATGGCGAGGGGCAGTCTCAGGCCTCGGCCGTGACGGCACTGCGCGCCGCGCTGTCGGCGTTCGTGCGGCTCTTCGCCCCGTTCATCCCGTTCGCCACAGAGGAGGTCTGGTCGTGGTTCGGCGAGGGCTCGGTGCACCAGGCCG
>JBKEBN010000134.1:0-3373 GCA_047973175.1 Leucobacter sp. | reverse complement strand
ACGGGGTCGTCGATGCAGAGGTTGTCGGGCAGGTGCACGACGATCTCGGTCATCTCGTAGTCGTTCGCGGTCTGCTTTCGGAAGAGCTGCGAGTTGCGCGAGTCGAGGTAGTCGAGCGCTTCCTTGAACGAGGTCGCGGGCTTCATTCCGCCGTTGCCGTCGTTCACCCAGTTCTCGTTCAGGACTTCATCTGCGAGCACGATGTTCGGGTTCTTCGCGGCCTCGATCTTCGACTGCTCGGGGTCGAGCGACCGCAGCGCCTCCTTCACGATTGCCTCGTTCGATCCGTGCGGCTGCGCGCCGCTCGAACCCTTCTTCGGCGGGAACTTCCCGCCCGTCTTCGCGTGGGTCGCGCGGAACGCCGCCCGGCCCACTGCTGCACCTGCTTTGCTCACTTCAGTTCCTTTCGTTCGCGTGCTCCATATCGCTCCCCGGTACATCGGGAAGCGTGCTGTCGCGCGTCGTCACATCGCATGGGGCCCCTCGCTGCGCTACCCCATCCGCTGCGCCGCCGCGACACCCTTACTCGCCTGGGGGCCCGCGCTTCGCTACCCCAGGCGCCTAAGAGTGTCATTAACGACCTAGGACACTTTTTCGCTGCGCTCCAAAGTGTCTCGGTCGCCCTGCGGGGCTCCTCGGCCCTGCGGGCCTCGACGCACCCCTCCGACGACAGCCCACTGGGCTCTCGTCTGCGGTGTGCTTGGCGCGTCGAGCACCCCGACCGCCTGCTGACGGTCGGGAGTTCTCCGTGGGGGTCGGCAGCGTCACTGCCGACCCCAGCCGTCCGACGAGAACGACGGCTGCGCGTCGGTCTCGTCGTCCGAATCCGGGGTGACCGTCTCGTGCGAATCGCTCGTGACGGTCTCCGCCGAATCGTCGGGGACGGTCTCCCCGTCGAGGGCGATCCGCGACGCCGCGATAGCGTCGGTCGCGCCCTTCACGCCCGGGGCGAGCCGCTTCGCGATCTCGCGCCCGAACGCCTCGTACTCGCGGGCCTCCGCGAGCTTCGCGGCCTTCTGCGCCGAGGCGGCCTCGGCGAACAAGTCCTTGCTGGTCTTCGATGCCACGGTGTGGCTCCCTTCGTTGTGTGATGATCGGCCCGCCGACGGCGAGCCGGGGGTCTACTGGCCTGCACCCCAGGGGGCAGCGATCTCGCCGTCGGTCTCCGGCTTCGGCACGTTCGCAGGGACTCGGCAGAACGAGCAGATGACCTCCCCGTTCGTCATCGCGAACAGGTTCCCCGACGGGTCAGGAGTGTCCCGCCCTGCGAGGTGCGCTGCCATGAAGTGATCGCGGCACGCCGCGCCGAGCGAGTCGGCCCTGCGCACCATCTTCTCTTCCACCGCGCGAGCGCGGTCGGCCAGCGCGAGCGCGGTCTCGGACGCGATAGCGGTACGCTCCGACGCGTACCCGGCGATCTCGTCGGCAAGCCCTTCTGCAATGTCCGCGCTGTAGCGCTCGATGATCTCCATCGCGATGAACCGCGCCGCCCGTCTCGCGCCCGCGATCACGGCGAGCGGCTCCAGGCGATGCGAGGTGTGAATCTTCCCCAACGCCACACCAGAGCGAGTCCGAACGTCGTCAGAGCGGGCACCCGGCTCCTCGACGACACGACTGATCGAGACCGGCGCTCGATCCAGGATCGTCTGCCTGTTCGCGGGGTCGTGCGGGTCAGTCAACTCCGGCAGCTTCGCCACCTCGACGACGAAGCCGAGACGGAGCAGGAACTCGTCAACGTCCACCGCCGGATAGCGCGCGCTCATGTTCGAGATCGCGAGCTCCTCGGACGACTTGCGCGCCTTCATCGTCAGCGCGAGCTCCGTCGGCAGAGAGGACGTGGTGAGCATCACTGCGTGAGGCCCCACGGCAGGCAGGTTCGCGTTCCGAGCGGTCGTCTCGGCGGCATTGTTCGGGTTGAGATAGCGCAGCGCCTCGTCGTAGGTGCGCACCCAGTAGTAGCGGGCGTCCTCGTGCACCACGACATCGGCCCGCTTACCGGAACGGCGACCGGCGACGGCCTCGGTCGAGTGCTCGCCGCCCGGCTTCACCACGCCCCACTCCCGGCCAGCCTTCGCCGCCAGGGCGACGAGCACCTCGGCGATCTCGGCAGCCAGAATGTCCTTGCCGCCCCGGCGCTCCCCGTGGATGAGTACCGACGCCTTGCGATAGGCGACGCCGACCAGCGGAGGGTTCAGCTCCTGATACTCGCGAGCCAGATCACGCAGGCGAGGCAGGTCATCGGCGTAGGCGTCGCGATCCTTCTCTCGCGCCTCGGCGAGCGTCATGCCGTCCATCACCGCGCGGCGGAGCTTCGTCTTTCGGGCCTTCAAACCCATGCCGTTGTCGGCAGCCGACGCGCGCCCCGCCATGTGAGCGTCAAGCTCCTTCGAGAAGTCGAAGTTCGCCACGACGCGCCCACGACCGTACTGGTACTTGCCCGGCTTGGTTTCCTGGCTCTTGTCAACCAGATAGAAGCGCTCCGACTGGGCGATGCCCCTAAGACCATCAGCCCTACGAGTCTCGTGCGGCAGATACTCGACCAGATCGAAGAACGCCTTCTCGGCGGCGTTGGCACCCTTGTACTGGCCGCCGTCCCGGGACGCAGCCTCGCGGGGCGTCTTGACCTTGGCTGAGGGAACCTCGAACGCGTCCGAGACCGTTCGGATCGTAGGGCGCGAAGCGGCGTCGCCGTCGCCACGATGGCACCAGATCACCATGTGCCAGTGCGCGCCCTTGACGCCGCAGCAGAACGGCTCCCCAGTGCCCTCGTCAACCTCCACGACACGGTCGAGGAGGTGCCAGGTATAGGCGACCCGGTAGATGCGTTCCTTCAGCGTTTCGAGACCGGCGTCGATGTGCGCCTGCGAAGTCATCGGCTCGCCCGTCTCGGGGTTGTTCAGGTACTGCATGACGCTGAACACTTGCGACTGAGTCCGGGCGCGCTTCTTCTGAGCGTCCGACTCCTTAGACTTCGCGGCCTCGAAGAATGCCGTAGCAGCCTCGACGTGCTCCGGCGTGGAGACCACGACGAACGGCTCAACGTCGTCGCTCGGATCAGCGCCCGGCACGTCGAACGAGGCGTAATCGGGCTCCGCATCCGATTCTGCAGCTGATGCGATTTCGAGGCCAAAAGTTGCAGCCGTTTCCGAAACGGCTGCGCGCGAACCCAAGGAGTCGCGCGCGTGCGTTCCCTTGAAATCATTGGGATCGGCGGGGGTCGGCGAGGTCTCGGCGGAGGCCGTGCAGCCATTTAGGGCTCTTGTGACGTATCCGTGGGTGTCTGTGGCGCGCTGAGGCGGGTGCACGCCGTTCCTCGTCTAGGTTTTTGGGTGTTCAAATCCGAAACCAGGAACGACAAGAGAACGGCGTGCAA
>JBKEBN010000116.1:0-2668 GCA_047973175.1 Leucobacter sp. | reverse complement strand
ACGCTCGTCGAGCACTACGACCGGCCGGATGTTCTTGCGCTCTATGACACCTTGGAAGCCGAGTTCGTGTCGCGCAAGGGCATCTACCCGAACCTCGACTACCCGTCGGGGCCCGCGTACGACCTGATCGGGTTCGACACGCTGACCTTCACTCCGCTGTTCGTCGCGGCGCGCGTGACGGGCTGGACAGCGCACATCATGGAGCAGTTGTCGGCCAATGCGCTAATCCGCCCGCTCTCGGCGTACAACGGCGAGGGCGAGCGGCACATCGAGGGGTACGTGCCGGACACGGCCGCGATCGATGTCGCCGAGCGCGCCGAGGAGGCGGCGGGGTGACCGCGCGTGAGAAGGTCGTCATCGTCTCGGGTGCGCGCACCCCGGTGGGCTCGTTCGGCGGGGCGCTGAAGGACGTCGACGCGTACGAGCTCGGGGCGGCCGCGGTCGTCGAGGCGCTGGCTCGCGCAGGGGTTTCGCGCGACGAGGTCGGCGAAGTCGTCATGGGCAACATCTCGCAGGTCGGCCCCGATGCGTACAACGCGCGCCGAGTGGCACTGGCCGCGGGCCTGTCGTCGCGGGTGCCGGCGTTCAACGTCAACCGGTTGTGCGGCTCGGGCCTGCAGGCGATCTGGTCGGGTGCGCAGGAGCTGCTCTGGGGCGGGGTGGATGTCGTCGTCGCCGGCGGTGACGAGTCGATGTCGCGCACCCCGTTCCTCGACTTCAACGCCCGTGGCAACGCGCGCCTGGGGGATCGGAAGCTGCTGGACGGCACGCTGGCGATCCTCACCGACCCGTTCTCGAAGAAGCACATGGGTGTGACGGCTGAGAACGTGGCGCAGAAGTATGGCGTCTCGCGGGTCGAGCAGGATGAGTTCGCGGTCGAGAGCCAGCGGAGGGCGGCGACGGATGCTGCGCGCGCGGCGTTTGCGGAAGAGATCGTCACGGTGTCCTCGGGCGGGCGTCGGCCGGTCGAGGTGTCGGTGGATGAGCACCCGAAGCCGGGGACGACGCTGGATGTGCTCGCCGGGCTACGGGCGGCCTTCGCAGAGGGCGGCAGCGTCACGGCAGGTAACGCGTCGGGCATCAACGATGGTGCTGCGGCAACGGTGCTGATGCGGGAGTCGGACGTGCGCTCGCGGGGACTTTCCGGGCTGGCGACTCTCGAGGCCGTTGCGACGGCCGGGAACGAGCCCGAGCTGATGGGCTACGCGCCGGTCTATGCGCTGCAGCGGTTGTGGGAGCAGACCGGCCTGTCGCCCGCGGATGTCGACGTGATCGAGCTGAACGAGGCGTTCGCCTCGCAGGCGGTCGCGGTGATCCGCGACGCAGAGCTGGATGCTGCGAAGGTGAATCCGTATGGCGGCGCGATCGCCCTCGGGCATCCGGTGGGTGCGACGGGGGCGATCCTCACGGTGCGGGCCGCATTGGATCTTAAGCGGCGCGATCTGGAGTACGCCGTGGTGACGATGTGCATCGGCGGCGGGCAGGCGCTCGCCGCGCTGATCAAGCGCTGGGACGGGTGATCTCCTCCGACACGGGGCGCCGGGTCGTTGGGCGAGACGAAACGCGACAACCTGCGATCCCTGCACACGTCAGCGTCGCACGCACGTTGACCTCCAACGTCCTGCGTGCTCCATCGAGATCAAGGTCGACGAGCGGCCTATAGAGGGGGTTGATGCCCGCGTTTGCGATGAAGATGTCGAGACCACCGAACTCGGCCGCCGCTCGGTCGAATACCCCAGCACGGTGCGCAGGGTCATGGGCCTCGCACGCCATGGCGGTCGCGCTGCCCACGGGCGACTCCGCGACCGCAGCATCCAACGACTCCTGCTTCCGGTCCGCGCGCAGCACATCGCGCGACGCGACCGTCAACAACGATTGCTCGAGCGGCTCGTGGACGAAGGAGTGGAGACCGGAGCGCGACGGGTGGAGGACTCCCACGGTGCGGTGCCGGCCCTCATTACGATGTGCACCGGCGTTGCTCAGTGGTATCGGGTCGACGGTCCGCTGAGTCCCGAGATCCTGGCACGGCAGTACACGGAGCTCGCCGGATGGATGTTCTGTGCTTTAGTGCAGGATTGATTACGCCCGGGTGTGACTCTGTGCCGTGATTACAGAGGCTCGGGCATCACCCGCGGCTCGGCGAAGTCGCCCGCGCCCTGCCGCAATCGGGCGACGGCGTGCACGAGCGCACTCACGTTCGCCTCGTCGATGCCGGGATCTGCGAACACCTCGGTGTTGAGCGATTCCGTGGCCTCTTCGACGATGCTGCGCCCGGCATCCGTCAGCACCAGAATCGTCGCGCGCCCATCGTGCGGGTGTGGTGCGCGCAGGGCAAGTCCGTCCCGCTCGAGCCGGTCTACGGTGCTTGTGACGCTCGCGGGGTGCACCTGTAGGCGAGCCGTCGCGCTCGACATGGGGAGATGTCCGTCGCGGGTGAAGGCGAGAAGGCGCAACATCTCGTAGCGGGCGAAGCTGAGTCGGAAGGGCTTCAGCGCGGCGTCGACGCGGGCGAGCATCAGCTGGTGGGCGCGCATGATGCTTGTGACGGCAGCCATGCCGTCCGCGGCATCCTCCCAGCCGTGTGCGATCCATTGGCGGCGCGCCTCGGCGATGGGGTCGACGGGGAGCGGTTCGCGTCGTGCCATGAGCGGTCCTCCAACCGACAACG
>JBKEBN010000025.1:0-18016 GCA_047973175.1 Leucobacter sp. | reverse complement strand
GCCGCGCTATGACGCCGGTGAGGGCCGTCGGAGGTGGCGTGGACTGGATCTGGGAACGGTGCCGGTGTATCTCGAAGCCGACGCCCCACGAGTGCGGTGTGCTGAGCACGGGGTGACCGTTACCCGGGTGCCGTGGGCCCGCCATCGTGCCGGGCATACCCGCTCGTTCGATGACCAGACGGCATGGTTGGCGACGGTCACGTCGAAGTCCGCGGCGACCGAGCTGATGCGCATCGCGTGGCGCACGGTCGGGTCGATCATCACGAGGGTGTGGGCTGACACTGCCGCCGTCCATGACGTGTTCGCGGATCTCACGAGGATCGGGATCGATGAGATCAGCTACCGGAAGGGCCAGAAGTACCTCACCGTGATCGTCGATCACGACACCGGCCGACTCGTGTGGGCATCGCCTGGCCGTGACCGGGCAACGGTGAGACGGTTCTTCGACGAACTCGAAGCCTCAGGGGCAGGGCGCTGCCAGCAGATCACGCATATCACTGCGGACGGGGCCGACTGGATCGCGCAGGTCGTGACCGAGCGCTGTCCGGACGCGGTGTTCTGCGCGGACCCGTTCCATGTCGTGAAGTGGGCGACCGACGCCCTCGATCAGGTGCGGCGTGACGCATGGAACGACGCCCGCAAAGCGGCGAGGAACGAGCAGAAACGAGGCCGTGGGAGACCATCCAAGAACGCACCGCCCCGACCCGATAGTGAACGGGCGAGAGCGTTGAAGAACTCGCGGTACGCGTTGTGGAAGAACCCCGAAGACCTCACTGAGCGGCAGACCGAGAAACTCGCGTGGATCGCGAAGACCGACCCGCGTCTCCATCGCGCCTACCTCCTCAAAGAAGGACTCCGCACGATCTTCCGACTCGATGCCGCAGACGCGGCCGTGGCGCTGGATCGGTGGGTGGGCTGGGCGCGTCGTTCACGGATCCCGGCATTCGTGAAGCTGCAACGCACGATCGTGCAGCATCGGGCACGAATCCTCGCCGCGATCGAGCATCGTCTCTCGAACGGGCGGATCGAGGCGGTGAACACGAAGATCCGGCTCCTGATGCGGGTCGCGTTCGGGTTCCGCTCGACCGACGCGTTAATCGGCCTTGCGATGCTCACCCTCGACGGTCACCGGCCCCGGCTCCCCGGGCGATGACCCACGGATACGTCACAAGAGCCCGATTTAGGGTGCATTTCCAACCGGCGAGCGAAGGCGAAACGGATGCTCGGGATCGCGTCGACCGCGCAGTGCCCGCGCGGTCGACGGTTCGGCGGGCAAGCAGGCTGCTCCGCGTAGGCTGGTGCGCATGGATTTGAAGTTCACCTTCAACAGCGGCCCGAAGCCTTCCGACCACGCGCACGGTGCCGAGCCCGGCGGCGCACACGGCGGCGGGCACGGGCACGCAGATCACTCCCACGGTGCTCCGGCGGCCGGCATCCCGCTTCCCTTCTCGACCAAACCGTCCGCTCCGGCCTCGTCGAGCGGTGTGCTCGAGCTGCACGCGCGCCGCGGTGACGGCGTGCTCATCGCCGAAGCGATCTCGGGCGACGGGGTCGTCTACGCCAGCTCCGAGGTCGCGTGCGCGGCTTCGGACGGTACCGCTGACGCCGCCGACGCAAGCGCAGACGCGGCCAGCGCCGCAAGCGCGCCCAGCGCACCCGTACTCGCGAAGGCGCTGCGCTCAGCGCTGTCGCGCGCGGTCGCCGGTCTCGAGGGTCCGCTCGTGGAGGCCGTGACAGCCGTGACGCTGAGTCTCGGTGGTCAAGAGGCCGAGGTGCTCGCCGAGCTGGGCATCTCGGCCGACGTAGCGCTGGATCCGCCGGCCTCGGTCGGCGAAGCCCTGCAGCGTCGCATCGGCGTCACAGCGGGCACCCCGATCCGCTTCGCGCAATAGGCCTAGTGATCGCGCGGATAGGAGCTGCTGAGTCGACTCTAGATATCCCCGCATGACAGTGCCGCTGCGGGATGCTGCACGCCCGGTCACGCACCCTTCTGGAAGCGGATGATGCGGTCGAGCGCCTCGGCCACGGCGGCCTCTCCCGCCGCGTACGAGAGGCGAACGGCGCGATTGCCCGCGGCCGGATCGAAGTCGACGCCGGGCACCACCGCCACATCGGCCTGTTCGAGCAGCGCTCGCGCGTAGGTGACCGAATTCTCGAAGTGCTCCAGCTGCGGAGCGAGATCGGAATAGTAATAGAACGCGCCGTCAGACGGCGCGGCCGTGCCCCAGGCGAGCTGCGGCTCTGCGTCGAGAATGAGCGCTCGGGCACGGGCGAACCCGGCTACCACCGCGTCGCGCTCGGCGTAGGTCTCGTCGGTGAACGCCGTGAGCGCCAGCTCCTGCGCGGGAGCAGGCGGTGAAAGCGCGAAGTTTGAGGCGAGCGCTTCGAACGGAGCGATGAGCGAGGGCGGCAAGATCGCCCATCCGAGCCGCCAGCCCGTCATGCCCCAGTATTTCGAGAACGAGTTGATGACAATCGACTCGGGATCGAGTTCGAGCGCGGTGACACCGCGCCGGTCTGGAGCACCGGGATCTGGAAACGTGATGCCGTGATAGATCTCGTCGCTGATGAGACGCGTGCCTGCGGCACGGCACCACGCGACGAGCGCTTCGAGATCGGCTCGCGACAGCATGGTTCCCGTCGGATTGGCGGGCGACGCGATGACGAGCCCCGCGAGGGGTCCGTGCTCGGCCACCGCCGCGTCGAGCAGCGCGGGAGTCGGCTGATAGCGGGTCTCCGGACCGGTCTGAATCTCGATCACCCGCACACCGAGCGCCGTGAGAATGTTGCGGTAGGCGGGATAGCCGGGACTCGCCAGCGCAACACGATCGCCGGGATCGAATGCCGCGAGGAAAACGAGCTGGAAGGCACCGGATGATCCCGTCGTGACGGCAACCGTTTGCGGGTCGACCTCGACGCCGTACCAGTTGCGATAGTGGCCGGCGATGGCCTCGCGCAGTGGCAGCGTGCCGAGCGGACCCGTGTATCCGGCGGGCTTGAGCGTGCCGGGGGCGGGGCGGACACCGGGCTCACCCGCGCACAACGAGACGACGTCGTGCCCCTCGGCTCGACGGCGCGCGATCTCGTCGGTGATGCGCATCACCTCGAAAGCGGGGATGCTGGATCGCGCCGAGGCGTGCAAAGGCTGCGGCAGCACCTGCGGCTGCGACGGTTTCGGCATTCGCCGAGCCGGCGGGGTCTTGAACGGGCCTCCAGGTTTCACCATGCCTCCACGTTACTGCGCTGCCGCATCTTCCGCTTGATCCGCGGCACGCGTTGCCGACACAGTTGCTCGCGCCGTCGCGGAAGAGATCTGCTCAAGCAGCCTCAGATATCCCGAGAACGCGGTCAGTCCCTCGGCGGTCGTCGGCAGCCCGTCGCCGAGGCGGTCGGAGGAGATCAGGTGCGCCGCCCACTGCGCTCGACTGATCGCTACGTTGAGGCGGTTGCGCATGAGCAGGAAGTCGAGCCCGCGCGGCACGTCCTCGGGGCTAGATGCCGCCAGCGTGACGATCGCGATGACCGCTTCCTGCCCCTGAAACTTGTCGACCGTGCCGACTCGCGCCTCGCCGAGGCCGGCCGCGGCGAGCGCCTCGGACACGCACTCCACCTGCGCGTTGTAAGCCGCGACCACGATAAGGTCGCGCTGGGTCAGCGGCCTCCCGGCAGGGCTTCGGTGAGACTCGTCTCGGTGCGAACCGGCGCGGTGAGAACCGGCACCGTGAGAACCAGCACGGACGGTGCCCGGCGGTGCCGATGCCGAATGACGCTTCGGCCCGCCCTCGTGTGCTGGCTCGGAGTGGTGCACTGACCCCGAACTCAGCAGATCTTGGACCGTGCGCACGACCTCTGCGGCTTCTTCTGGCGAGTGGGTCGAGTTGCCGGCGTGCGCAACCGGGTGCCATACGAGACCGGCGGGGCCGCAGCCATCGCACGTTCTCAGGGATGCCGAGAGGTGGGCCTGGAGCCGCCCCTCATAGGCCAGTTCTGACACGACCGCGGCAAGCTCGGGCCGCATGCGCCGGGTTTCGGCGAGGAAGTACCCGAGTTCGGCGGGCATCGTGTCATGCTCGCCGAGCAGCCATCCGAGTGCGGAAGTATCGACCGGCTCGGGATGGCTGCCCTGCGACACCTGTGGCAGCTGTTGCGGATCGCCGAGGAGGAGCAACCGCTCGGCCGCCACCGAAGAGGCGACAGTGGGAGCGAGCGAGAACTGCCCGGCCTCATCGATGACGAGCAGATCGAGGCTGCGCCGCGCGATCTTATCCGTGTTGCTGAAGTCCCAGGCGGTTCCCCCGATGACGCACCCGACGCCCTGGTGCTCGTCGAGGTATCGCGCGTGCTCGCCCCGTCGCAGTGGACGGAACGGATACTCGGGCTCACGCTCTTTCGACCGACTTCCGTCTGTGGCTCGCGGATCTCGCGCTGAAGACTGCACTCTCGGGCGCGACTGCGGTGACTTGGCGACCCGATGCCGTTCAAGACCGGTGTCGAGCACAGCCCGCAGCACGTTTTCAACCACCTTGTGCGACTGCGCGACCACACCGATGCGCCACCCGCGTTCACGAACCAGCCGCGAAATGACGTGAGCCGCGAGGTAGGTCTTGCCAGTGCCAGGAGGCCCCTGCACCGGCAGCGTGCCGCGCACCAGCCGCGCGACATCGCTCGTCACGCGATCTATGATGTCGACCGAGACCGCCGAACCGGGACCGGTGACAGAGTCGGCTCCCGATTCGGATACACCGGTGCTCGCTTCGAGCCGCGGCTCGGACCTGATGAGAATGTCCATCGCGGGATCGACCGGAACTGCTCCCCGATCCAGTGCATCGATCACGTCTTCACCCCACTCGAGTATCGCCCCCTTCTGAGCACCCGCGTTCGGCGGCGGGCCGGGTGTCAGCGCAACGGGAAGCACGTGGTACTCGCGGGCATCTTGAGGAAGCGTCTCGCCGATGGTGACGCCATCGTCGTGCACTTCGATAACGGTGACGAGCCTGGCAGCCCGAGCGCCCGGGGCAGCGCCTCGCACGGTGAATGGAGCCGGATGCTCGTACACCGCGAAGATCTGTGCCCCCGGCCGAAAACTGCTACCGGGCGCAATGTCACCCACCAGACGCACCTCTCGCCGATCGACCCGCCCGCGCGGCATGCGAAACCAACCGGCTTCGACGCTGCTCGCCCGCGCATCCACCACCATGACATCTCGAGTATCGGCCCAGTCTTCGATCGGGTCGACGAGTCTCGCGAAGTGCGCCCACCAGAACGACTTCTGCTCGCGCTCGTGATAGTCGATGGCGCTCGCGGCAAGAGCTACTGCGCGCCGCAGCCGAGGTTGATCGGTTGCAACGGCTTGGGCCATGAGCGAGACAGCCACCCGGCTCTCAGGGAGCCGCACGCTGAATGGCGTCTCTGTCGGCTCCGGCGGGTAGTCGGTATCGTCGCTCGCCGGTTCTGGGCGTACCTCCCGCTCCGCGGCGAGCGCGAGCAACCAGTCGCGCAGGCGCAGTGTCGAGACGCAGTCGTAACGGTTGTAGTCGGCGATCGCGTCGAGTCGGCTCTGACCCTCCGCGCGCTGCGCGGCATCGTCGGAAAGCAGTTGCGCACTGGCCTCGGCGTACTCGGTGACCGACTGGGCTCCGCTGGTGACGCCGGTCTCGTCGCGCAGTTCGTCGCCCATGTAGAGCGGTTCGAGTTTCTTGATGGAGTACGAGCGCGAACCGACCCGCAGTGCGCGACGCACGATCGGGTAGAGGTCGACGAGCACGTGCTCGCGCAGCAGCTCATCGACTGCGGCCTCCCCAACCCCGTGTCGCGCCGCGATGCTCAGCAGGTGCGTGCGCTCGTAGGGCGCGTAGTGGTAGATGTGCATGCCGGGAAATCGCGCGCGACGCTCGGCCACGAAGGCCAGAAAATCGAGCAGGGCCTGTTTCTCGGCTGCGAGGTCGTGAGCCCACAGCGGCGTAAACCGCTCGGCGCTGTCGACCATGCCGAAGAGATAGTCGAGACCCCACCTAGCTGTTTCGCCCTCGCCGGGCTCACGGTACATGGGATCGCCCTCGAAGTCGAAGAACAGATCGCCGCTGTCCGGCGCGGGAAGTGCCGCAAGAGCCGCGGGGTCGATCACCCGGAACGGTGGCACCGCCGCCCCTTCGCCCTCGATCTGCAGGGCGGCCTGCCATGCGAGCCGTTCGAGCACCGGCGTTTTCACTCCGTCGATTTCGAGTTCGCCGCTCATCAACCGCGGAAGCTCAGCCGCAACGGCATCGACGGTCTCGTAACCGGCGGCCACCAGCGCATCGCGCTGCGCTCGCCGGATTCCCGCGATGAGCAGCGGATCCCGCCTTCGCCTCACCTCGGGCTCGCACACTTCGCACCGACCGCAAACGGCCACTGCGGCGTCGCCCCACGCCACCGGTGCCGCGGTCTCGCGCCGGCCGTCGGCCCCGACCGCGGCAACCCTCGCGAGCAGCAGGCGGTGCAGGCGCTCTCGCCTCGCGCGAAACACGGGTGCGATGTCGGCGATGCGGTGTCGGGATCGCGCCCCGTCGCCGAGTATCAGCACCGCTTCGGGCGACACCGGCACCCCCAAGCGCTCAAGCTGCTCGGCGTACGCCGCGAGCTGCATGAGTGCCGTCGCCTTGGCGCGACGCGCAAGCTTGGTGTCCTGTACCTCGTATGAGCCGTCGACCCCGAGTCGCAGAAAGTCTGCAAAACCGACGAAGCCGATGTCGAGGGCGCGAGAGGACGCCGGTGCGCCTCGGTCGCCCTCGACATCGTCGCCGAGCGCGCAGGCAGGCACCTGAGCGGGCTGGAAGAACGTCGCCTGAAACACCACCTCCGCGCAGCCCTCCAGCGCCGTCCGCGTCTGCTCGGCGACCGCCAGCAGATCAGCCTCGCTCATCGAGCCGGGACGCGGGATCTCGACCACGCCGCCCGGCGAACCCGCCGTCCCCTCCCCCAGCTCGGCACGATACCGCGCCAGCGTGCGCTCTTCGTGCGCGTCGCCCAGCCGCGCCGCGCGCGCGAGCATCGGATCGTCGTCGGGAGGCACCTCGACCTCGCGCCCGAGCTTCGCGTCAACGCGGCGTAGAAACGCGAACTCGCACGCGCTCGCGGCGGTCAGATCGCTCACGCTCGTCACGATGCGCTGCCCGGCTCCGTCAGCCCGATCCTGCAAGAACATGGTGTGCTCCCTTCGACGCCTCCGACGCTACAGACACCCACTGACACTCATGAGGCCACGCGGGGAAGCCACGCGCATCCGGTAAAGAAAAGAACGGACGGCGTTCTGGCTCGCACCACAGCCGCGCAAGCGACTCGATAACCTCCTACAGCCGCGCGAGCGACTCGATGTCCTCGAGAAAGTCGGCCTGCTGCTCATCGGTGACCGTTGCGCGCGTCGCCGAGAGCGCCGCGAGGTAGTCGGAGGTGGCAAGGTCGGCGCGCTCGGCGACTTCCCCCGCCCGCGCCCGCAGCGCCCGCGCGAGCGCCTCCTGCGAAGCCCGCCTGGCGGCGTACTCGATATCGGCCGGCGACAGACCGTCGCTCGCTTCCACGAGCGAGTCGAAGTCGATGACGCCGGCGACCTCGGAGGGCACGTAGCGTCGCCAGATCGCGTCGCGCGCATCGGCGTCTGGCAGACCGATCGGCAGCACGTAGTCGAAGCGGCCGTGCCGCATGAACGCCGCGTCGAGCCCGCGCACGAAATTGGTGGCGCACACGAGCAGCAGCCCCTCCCGGCTGCGAAAGTCGGCGACGATCTTCAGCAACTCGTTGGTCACGCCCTGCGTCGGCGTGGGCGGATCGCTGCGCCGCGAGGCGATCTCCTCGACCTCGTCGATGAAGACGACACCGTGCTCGAGGTCTCCGATGCGCTCGAAGACGTCGCGCAGCGAAGCCGCCATCGAGTTCTTCCCGTCGCCCAGCCGCGACGGGAACACCTCGACGAACGGCCAGTCGAGACGCGAGGCCACCGCCTTCGCGAAAGTGGTCTTGCCGGTGCCGGGCGGGCCGAAGAGCATCACGGCTCGGGGCGGCACGACGCCGTAGCGATCTGCGAGGTCGGGCTGAGCGAGCGGAGCCACCAGGCGCTCCTCGAGCAGTTGCTTCTCGCGGCGCATGCCGGCCACGTTCTCCCAGAGGTGGCGGGGCAGGATCCTGCCGCCCACGTCTTTCAGAAGGTCCAGTTCGCGCCGCTGCACCGGCATCTGCCGCTCAAGGTAGCGCAGGCTGTGGCGCATCTGGAAGCCGTTCGAGGTGAGCAGATCGAGTCGGCTGCCCTCGGGCATCAGCACCGAGAGCGTCGAGAGGCCGAGCGGAGCCATCTTGCGCTCCAGCGCATCGAGCAGGCCACCCGAGACGTTCTCCGAGCGCGCATCTTCCGCCACGCCGAAGAACACGATCCACCCCTGAGCGTGCGCCGCGCGCCCCACCGCTGCCGCGACCACCTGCTCGTCGCGCACCGCCACGACCGCGTGATCTTCGCGGCACGAGGCCGACACCTCGCCCAGCGAGTACACCGGCTGCTCCGATGAGGCCTGCGCCTCCCACCACAGCCGCACTACGGCGTCGAGATCGTCATCGTGGTAGTCGCGAATATGTATACGTCCCATGCACCGATCATGCCAGAGTCGGGGGTCGCGCGAACAGCTCCGAGTGCGGTGAACGACGTGACCGGCTTGAGCGGAACAGAAACCGCAGAACGAATGAGCAGGCGACTCTCTGCCAAGTGACAGTAAAGTGGGTAGACATATCGTGCCGAACGAGAGGATCACGGTCGTGAGCAGAGCAGCACACTTTCGAAGGTTCGCGGGGGCCGCGGCGTTCGTCGCTGCGGCCGCGCTCATACTCACCGGCTGCGTCACCGGGGGCGGGCAGGGCAGCGCGAACGGGGGCGATGACGGCTGCACCCAGGTCATCGTCGCCACATCCTCCGAAAAGGTCAACCTGATGGAGGACCTCGGAAAGCGGTTCAAGGAGTCCGCTGAGCACGAGGCACTCGATCAGTGCGCAACCGTGCGGGCGGTCAACGTCGCCTCGGGTAAAGCGGCGCAGTATCTCTCCGACTCGACGAAGACCTGGGCGCTCGGGGCAGACACCGCTCCCTCGGTCTGGTCGCCCGCGTCGACCGTTTGGACCGACCGCGTCGCCTCCATCTCGGGCGAGAAGGTCGTGGCCGGCGCTGAGAGCTTCACCAAGACGCCCGTCGTGCTGGGCATGCCGGAGTCGATGGCGAAGGCGCTCGGCTATCCCGACAAGCCCATCAGCCTGCAAGACATTCACGACCTCATCGAGAATCCCGAGGGCTGGGGTTCGGTCGGCAAGCCGATCTGGGGCTCGTTCAAGATCGCGAAGACCAATCCCAACAGCTCGACCACGGGTCTTTCGATGCTGCTCATGCAGGCCTACGCCGCGGCCGACAAGACGAAAGATCTGACCGTCAAAGACGTGAAGGCCGCCAAAGACTTCTCGCGCGTCTTCGAATCGGGCGCGATCCACTACGGCGACACGACCGGCAAGGTGCTGCAGAATCTGGCCGACAAGGCTTCGCGCAGCGGATCCTCCTACGTCAGCGCGATCGCGCTCGAAGAGACCTCGCTGTACAACTACAACATCGGCAACCCCGATTCGCACACGGTGCAGCCGGGCGAGACGCTGACCCCGCCCGACGAGAAACTGGTGGCGGTCTACCCGAGCGGCGGATCGATGTGGAGCGACAACCCCGCGGTTGCGCTCGCGGCCGACTGGGTCACGCCGGAGCAGAAGAGCGCGGCCGACGCTTTCGTCAAGTTCTTGCACACCGATGGGGCGCAGCAGCAACTGCCGCAGTACGGCTTCAGGCCGCTCGATGACAGCGTCGACGTCAGCGAGTACCTGAACAGCGACGTCGGCATCGATCCCGAACAGCCCGAGATCACGCTGCCGCAGCCCGCACCCGAGGTCGTGTCGACCGCGATCGATCAGTGGGCCACGATTCGCAAGCCCTCCGCGGTGCTGCAGCTCATCGACGTCTCCGGTTCGATGGACGAGTCGATCGGCGACGGCCGCACCCGGCTCGACGGCGCGATCGAGGGAGCCACCACCACTCTCGGCCAGGTGCGACCCACCGACGAGATCGGCGTCTGGGCGTTCACGACCGGGCTGACGAGCAAGATCGACGGAGAACAGGTCGACGGCATCGGGGTGGTGCGCGAGTTCAAGGCGCTCGGCGGCGACAAGGAGGGCCTGAAGACGGACATCGAAGACCTGGCGTTCACGCAGGGTGCCGGCACGCCGATGTACGACGCGATCTCGACAGCCTACGACTATATGGAGGGGCACGCCGAGTCGGGGCGCATCAACGCGATCGTCGTCCTCTCCGACGGCGAAGACACCGACTCCACGACGCGACTCGAGTCGCTGGTGCAGAAGATCAACGCCGCGCAGAAAGAGGGCGGCAACGACAAGCCGGTGCGCATCTTCGCGATCGCCTACTCGAACAGCGCCGACGTCGAGTCGCTGCAGAAACTCGCCACGGCATCGGGCGGGCAGGTCTTCGACGCGACCGACCCGACGAAGGTCACCGAGACGTTCCAGTCCGTGATGAACAACTTCTAGGCGCATCATGGTCACCCACATCGACAGCATTATCGAGGCCTGCGGCGAGCAAACCGTCTGCCAGTTCGACGGTGCCTCGGTTTCGAACGCGAGCGACCTGTCGGGTGTGCTTCCCGAGGGGGTGCGCGTGGTCGTGATCCCGCAGCCGGATCAGGCTCAGAGCGTACAGTCGAGCACCCTGGCAACGCAGTTCAAGAGCGCGACGGGTGCCGAGACCGTCATCATCATCGAGGATCACCCGGGCAAGGATCGCTTCGCCGTCGCCTCCGACGACGACGGCACCGCGATCACCGAGGCGCTGTATTCGCAGGGCGAGTCCGATGGCGGTGTGGCCGTGGCCTCCGTCGCGCAGACTCTGGCGGTGGATCAGCCGCAGCCCGGCGGCGGGGGCTTCGACGGCGGCGGAGTCGTTCTGACCGGTGCCGCAGTCGTGGCGCTCATCGCGGTGATCGGCGGAGCCGCGATCTTTGCGCGACGGCGACGCAAGCGGGCGACGAAGCAGATCGTGTCTTCGCGTCGCCTCACCAAAGAGTTGGAGGGTGCCCTCAACGGGCCCGACGGCGAGTTCGTTCGAGACGCCATCGACGAGCTGGATCGGCGCGCCGCCGCGTACCCCGACCTCGCGACGCCCCTCACCTCCCTTGCGCGCCACGTGTCCGAGCTGTTCGTGCGCGTGCGCAAGCGCGGCACCGACCAGCAGGTGCGCCTGCTGCAGGCGAAGTACAAGGACACGCTCTCGAAACTGCTCAAGGCTCTGGACGACGACTACTACGGAGACATCCAGCAGAACCCGCAGTTCTGGAGCAGCCCCGACGAGCGGTTGAACGAGGTGCGCCGCGCCGTCGACTCCGTCGACGCGCAGGCCGTCGAGAACATCCGGCAGGTCAACGAGTCGCGCGACCTGGAGTTCAAGGTCGCCCTCGACTCCCTCAACAGAACCGTCACCGAGGCGAAGCTGTCGGATGTGTACAGCGATCGCGCAGAAGGCACAGCCGGCGATCACGCGAGCCGCGCGGTCGGCGACGGCGACAGGTAGGCGAGACTCCAGTGTCACTGTTCTTCACTTCCCGGCTCGCGGCGGCCCTCGGCGTGGGGGTGATCCCGGTCGTGGTGCTGGAGGTGATGGACGTGTCGTCGTGGGGTTTTATCGCTGCGTGGCTGTCGGCCTGCGCGGCGGGGGTAACGCTCGACGTATCGCTGGCTGCGAATCCGAAGCAGGTCGAGGTGGTGCGCCGTGCGCCGACGCGGGCTCTGCGCGGAGAGCCGCTCGAAGTGAGCCTCGTGCTGCAGAACACGGGTGCGCGGCGGCTGCGAGGTTCGGTTCGAGACGCCTGGCCCGCGAGCGCGCGGGCGCGTTTCGACCGCGGGCCGTCATCGGCGAAACCGGCTCAGGTCTCGGGCTGGGGACCACTGGAGATGGCGTCGGGAGAGCTGCTCAGGATCCCCTACTCCCTCACCCCGAAGCGGGCAGCTCAGTTGCACAGCCCCTCGGTCGTGGTGCGCGCGCTCGGCCCGCTCGGTCTGGCCGGGCGGGAGGCCCGCTACGCGCTGCCCGGCTCGGTGCGGGTCATTCGCGGTTCGTGGAGGAAGAAGGGCGCGCCTGCCATCACACCCGCCCCTGCTCCCGGAGAGGTGCTTGCGGCCGCATTGCAGGGTGCCGATGGCGGCAGTATCACCGACGCGATCGCCGAGCTTCGCGATCTCGCAGCGGTGTACGGATCCCGCGCCCACCTGGCGGCCGAGGAGGTGCCCCACCCCGTCGTGGGCGCGCTCTACGAGCATTTTCCGCGCATGAGGCCCGAGGAGCCGCAGCCCGACTTCAGCGCCGGGATCCTGCCCCTCACCGATCACGTCACCGACCTGTTCGTGCGCGCGAGTCAGAGCGGCAGCGAGCAGCAGCTGCGCCTGCTGATTCAGGAGTACCGCGGCACCCTCGCGAAGCTCACCATGGCGCTCGCCGACGACTACTACGGCGATATTCTGCGCAACCCTCACTACTGGAGCAATCCCAACGACCGCATCAGTGAGGTCTATCGAGCGGTCGCCGCCGTCGATCTGCAGGTGGTCGAGAACATCAGGCAGCTCAACGAGTCGCGCGACCTCGAATTCAAGGTCGCCCTCGACTCGCTCACCAGCATTCTCAACGATGCCAAGCTGTCGGATGTGTACAGCGATCGCGCAGGAAACACAGCCACAGGCAACGCAGAAAACACGGCCGACGATCCCGCAGAAAACGCGACCGGCAACCGTCAGAGGTAGAAGCCGAATCCCGAGAAATACCCTCACCCACTCACCAACCAGGAGATGATCGATGTCTGAGCCGAAAGTTGCCGTCGACTTCGCCGCGCTGCTCGAGCCCGGCGACACCCAGAGCGCCGAGGTGCAGGGCACCCCGCTCGAACTCGCGATAGCGGAGGTTCCCGCCTCCGATACCGCGGTCGCCAAACCCGAGCAGGCGGCGTTCCAATTTCGCAGTCTGCTCACTGAGAAGCAGCTCTCAGATCTGCAGCGCGGTGCTCCGGTGCTGGCACAGAAGTTCATCGGCGACGTGAATCAGATCGTCACCTTCGGCGCACCGGTCATGCAGAAGATGAACAGTGCTTCGGTGCAGTTGCTCGAGGCGCAGCGCCACATCGAGATTCCCGAGGCCGACTCCGTCGTCAACGACATGCTGCGCGAGATGGACGGCTTCGAGAAGAAGTGGCGGTCGGTGAAGCTCGAGAACGCCGTCGATAAGGTGGTCGGCTGGTTCAAGAAGGGCAAGTACACGCTGTCCACGATGATTCGCGAGGCGAAGCCCATCGCTGACAAGATCGACCTGGCCGAGCTCAAGCTGCAGGAAATGGAGTCTGCACTCGCCGACAACATCACCCGCGGTCAGCTGCTCCACAAGCAGACGCTCGCTCACATGGACGATGTGGTGGCGGTTCTCGCCGCCCTGGAGCAGGTCATCGAGGAGCTGCGCAAGGAGTTCGACGAGGCTGACGCCGCTCTGCGCGCGGCCGAGACTTCAGGATCCGAATCTGCGACCTACCGCGGCAAGCAGCTCTCCGTGAGCGAGTTGCGCGAGATCCACTCGAACCTCGCTTTCGTGCTCTCCGAGACCGAGAAGACCTGGGCCGACTGGCGCTCTCAATTCTTCCTGGGCTTCGCGCACGCTCCGGCGACGCGCAATCTCATCATCACGACCTTTGCGCTGCGTCGCCGCCTCGCGGCGTTTCGCACCATGGGTCTGCCCTCGGCACGGCAGTCGCTCGCGATGTGGCAGCAGGCTGCGTTCGCCCGCGAGGGGGCGGAGCTCGGGCAGTCGGTGCAGGAGGGCACGAACAAGCTCATTCGCGGTGCGTTCGCAGAGACCGCTAAGTCGGTCGAGGCCGTTGCGAATGCGTCTCAGGCCCCCGTCATCACCGAGGAGACCATCTGGGCCGTCATCGACTCGGTGAAGGCGCAGTGCGACGCGATCGTCACCGCTGACAAGGCCGGCCGGGCGCTGCGAGCGCGCAACCTGCAGGCGCTCGAGCGCGGCGAGGCCACGATCGAGGACGCGGTCGTCACGTCGCAGCGCGCCCTCGCCGAGGCCAATCGTCGCGACGGGAGCGCGACGAGCACGGTGACCGCGACGACCGACAGCACGGGAGACGACCTGATCGGCAAGCTCACGAGCTGACTGATCGCGCAGGTAGATACATACGTCTCTCTGCGCACTGCGACGGAGCTTATGCTGCGCACTGCGAGTTAGCGCAGTACGGGCTCCGTCGCAGTGCGCAGCACAGGCTGAACCGGTAGGGTGGTGTGCACGGGTCGGTCGCACCGGCCCCATCGTCGCTGATTTTCTTGCGTGCGCAGCCCCGCCGACACGGGTGGTGGATCGCGCCGGTGCCCGCACACCCTCCGGTGCGGCGGGCTCCCCGACTCTCCGCGGCGACCGGATGCGCGATCCCGCGCACTCGCCGAACACCGCAGCGACGCACGGCCGCAAGGCACAGGCTCACCCCGACCGACCCCGGTTCCCTTTTACAGGGATTGGGCGAGATGCGGGGTGATCCACCGCCGAGCACCGCCGGCCACTGAGCCGGTCGCGCCTTCAGCGCCGCCCGTGCCCCCGTGCCGCTGCGCAAACACGAAAGGTCCCAGTGACCGAGACGAACACCCCCTCATTCATCGACCTCGGCGTACCCGCCCCCATTGCGCACGCGCTCGAGAAGAACGGCAAGGAGTCGCCGTTCCCCATTCAGCGCGACACGCTGCCCGACACGCTCGCCGGGCGCGACGTGCTCGGTCGCGGCCGCACGGGCTCGGGCAAGACGATCGCGTTCGGCATTCCGCTCGTCGCGAACCTCGCCGCAGACGCCGGGCAGAAGCGTCGCCCCAGCCGCCCCCGCGCCATCGTGCTCGCGCCGACCCGCGAGCTCGTCACGCAGATCGCCGAGACCGTCAAGATGCTCGCCGACCCGATGGGCGTCAGGGTGACGACCATCTTCGGCGGCGTGCCGCAGCGACGCCAGGAAGAGGTGCTGGATCGCGGCGTCGACATCGTCGTCGCCGCACCGGGCCGCCTCGACGACCTCATGCGTCAGGGTCTCGTGCACCTCGACGCCGTGGAGATCACGGTGCTCGACGAGGCCGATCACATGGCCGACATGGGCTTCCTGCCGGTCGTCACGCGCATTCTCAACAAGACCCCGAAGCAGGGCCAGCGCATGCTCTTCAGCGCGACCCTCGACAACGGGGTCGACAACATCGTGAAGAAGTACCTGCACAACCCGATCCTGCACTCGGTCGACAGCGCGGAGAGCCCCGTGCCGCAGCTCACCCACCACGTCTTCGAGGTGGCGGGCAAGGCGCAGAAGGACGCGCTCATCGAGGCCCTCGCGTCAGGCACCGCGCGCCGCATCTTCTTCACGCGCATGAAGCACCAGGCGAAGAAGCTCGCCAAGCAGCTCACCGCGGCGGGCATTCCCGCGGTCGAGCTGCAGGGCAACCTGTCGCAGAACGCGCGCGACCGCAATCTCGCCGAGTTCGTTTCTGGTGAGGCCAAGGTGCTGGTCGCGACCGACGTCGCCGCGCGCGGCGTGCACGTCGACGGCGTCGAGCTGGTGGTGCACGTCGACCCGCCGGTCGAGCACAAGGCCTACCTGCACCGCTCGGGCCGCACCGCTCGCGCGGGCAACGAGGGCGACGTCGTGACCATCGTGCTGCCCGAGCAGCGGGGCGAGATGCGCCAGATCATGCGCGCGGCGAAGATCCGCGTCGCACCGAAGCAGGTCGACCCGATGGCCGCGAACATCGACCCGGAGGTGCTCTCGCTGATCGGTGAGATCGCGCCGCGGGTCGATCCGCGCGAGACCGAGCGCCGCCGCGCAGCGACCCAAGCCGCCCAGCAGAAGGCCGCCGGCCAGAACCCCGCGGGCCAGGGCAAGAGCACGGGTGCCAACGCGCAGCGCAAGCGCTCGCGCGGCGGGCGCGGGCGCGGAGCGGGCACCGGTTCAGGTGCGGGTGCCGGCGGTCAGTCGCAGGCTGCTCAGTCGGCGGACCGCGGCGGCCGTTCGCAGGGTCAGCGTTCGGGCCGCGGCCAGGGCGCGGGCCGAGGCGGTGCTGCAGCCGGTGCAGGCACCGGTGGTGGTCGAGATGGAGCCGCACGGAGCGGAGGCGCGCGTCAGGGCCAGCAGCCCCGTTCGCAGGGTGGAAACAGCCAGGGCTCGCGCCGCCGCACGGGTCGCCGCGCCCAGGGCGGTGGAACCGTTTACTCGACGAGCACCCCCGGCAGCTGATCTCGACTGTCTGCGGTGCTGGTGTGCCTCGATCCGGCACCGCAGACCACGCGATCCAACACTGAGGCAGTGGCAATCAACGCATTCCGCACCCAGATACGTAGAAAACTATCAATATCGGCCTTATAATCTTCTGATGGGTATTTATCGGGAGTTAGGGCGGCATCCGGGCGTCTTGCGCGTGCTGCTGTCGCAGGTGCTGGCGCGTTTTCCCTTCGGAATGCTGTCGATTGTGCTCCTGCTGCACATCCAGCTCGCCTACGGCGATTTCACCTCGGCGGGCATCGTGCTGGCCGCGGAGAGCGTAGGGCAGGCGGTTTCCGGGCCGCTCAGCAGCCGGTTCATGGGCCGCTGGGGCATGCGCCCGGTGCTCGGTGTGACGACGATCGTGTGCGGCTCGCTGCTCGTGGTGATCGCGGTGGTGCACCTGCCGCTCTGGGCCGTGGCCGGTATCGCGCTGCTGATGGGACTTTCTACTCCCCCGGTAACGCCGGCCGTGCGCACCCTGTATCCGAGGCTCGTGCCGGGGCAGCTGCTGTCGGGGCTCTTCTCGCTCGACGCGGCGGCGCAGGAACTCATCTGGGTGCTCGGCCCGGTGGTGGCGGTGTTCGTGTCGTCGCAGTTCGGCACGACCGCGGGCCTGTTCGTGGCCGCGGCGTTCCTGGTGCTGGGCGGCGCGTGGTTCATCATGAGCCCCGCGGTGGGCGACGTCAAGCTGCCTCCCTCGAAGCGCGGCTTCGGCGCGGTGCTGCGCTACCCGACGGTCGTCATCTCGACCGTGATCGGGTTCTTCTTCGTCGCTTCCTTCGCAGCCCTCGAGACCGGCATCGTTGCCGCCTTCGCCCACGAGACCGAGGGCGGCGGGCACGGCAGCATGGAATCGGGCATCGTGCTCGCCATCTTCGCGGCGGGATCGCTCGTCGGCGGCCTCGTGTTCGGGCACCGCGAGATGCGGCCGTGGTCGCTGTTCGTTCGCGTGCTGATCGTGTTGGCGGGCGCGGCTGCCTGTCTCGTGAGCCTTGACATGTGGTGGCTGTGCGCGGTGCTGTTCATCGGCGGGCTCGGCACCGCACCGGCCTTCGCGGCCATCTCGAACATCGTCGCCTCGACGGTGAAGTTCTCCGAGACCGCCGAGGCCTACGGCTGGGTGGGCATGGGGCAGCTCGTGGGTGTCGCTGCGGGATCTGCCATCGGCGGCGTCGCCATCGACGCTTCCGGCGCGAACGGTGCGATCGTGGTGTCAGTCGCGCTGCTCGCGGTTGCGGCCGTCTGCTCGGCTGCGACCATGCGCTGGATCCCCGACCTTCGGGGACGCACCATCGAAGCTCCGCCGGAGAGCGGCACGGTCACCATCCCTCTCAACTGAGCTTCCGCACCTCCCGTGGCGGGGTTGTTGGGGGGGTCCTCCAGCCAGCGCCCCCCAGCCCCCACCCCCCCCCCCGGCGTCACCTCCCGGCCACGCATCCTCCTCTCACTAGCAGTCCTCTACGACCGCCCGGACTCTTCCCACTCCTCTCCGTCAACTCACCCTCGAGCAGTTGCGGGCCCGAACGAGCATGAAGTGGCACACCGACGGTGCCGATGTGCTTCCGCTCTGGGTGGCTGAGATGGACGTACGGCTCGCGCCGCCGGTACACGCGGAGCTGCAA
>JBKEBN010000179.1:0-1611 GCA_047973175.1 Leucobacter sp. | reverse complement strand
CGATCCCGCGCACCGAGCTTCGAGAGGATACGACTGACATAGGTGCGCACCGTTGTCTGGGTGACGAACAACGCCGCAGCGATCTCCGCGTTCGACAAGCCCCGCCCGATCAATCGCAGGGTCTCCCGCTCCCGCTCCGTGAGGCGACCCACACCGGGGTCAGCTGTCTGATCACGGGACGGGCCAGCGAAGCGGTCGATCAGACGCTTAGTCACCTCCGGGGCAAGAAGCGCCTCCCCGTCGTACGCGACGCGGATCGCGCGCAGTACCTCGCTCGGCGGACTGTTCTTGAGCAGGAACCCCGACGCGCCCGCACGCAAAGCCTCGAACACATACTCATCCAGGTCGAACATCGTCAACACGATCACCCTCGGCCCTGCCACCTCCGAGCAGAGTAAGCGAGTCGCTTCAAGTCCGTTCATGCGTGGCATCTGTACGTCCATGAGCACCACATCGGGCCGATGCTCGCGCGCCAGATCGACGGCCTCCCTGCCGTCGGCGGCCTCGCCGATCACCGACATGCTGGGCTCATGCTCGACCAAGAGCCGCAGCGACGAACGAATCACGGCCTCATCGTCGGCGATCAGTACCCGACTCGCACTCACGCCCGCACCTCGCTCTCTGCGGCGAACGGCAGGCGAGCGAACACCGTGAGGCCCGTTGGAGTCGGGTCAACGCTGAGCTCGCCACCGACCAGGGCGACCCGTTCCCGCATTCCGGTCAGGCCATGACCCTCTCGTACTCCGTCTGGCGCGCCGATGCCGTCATCGCTGACGACGACCTCGACACCCGCATCGAGCACCGTCACCAAGATGCTGAGCGTTGAGGCTTCAGCATGCCGGATCACGTTAGTGACGGCTTCTTGAACGATGCGATGCACCGTCGTACGAACAGCAGCAGGCAGCGCGTCAACGCTGTCTAGGCTGCCCAGTTCGACTTCCAAGCCGGAGCGCTCCGCGGTGCGCGCAGTGTCACGAAGAAGACCTGTCAGCGGAAGTGACGCGGCGTCTGACTCCATTACGGCGGATCGTTCGCTGTGCAGCAACGACTTCAACTCGAGCATCGAACTGCGCGCCTGCGACTCCACCTCTCGCAGGGTCGCCCGCAACTCGGGCTCACTCAGAGCAGTGACGTGCGCTGCCACTCCTGCTTGAACACCGATCGCTCCGAGCGAATGCGAAAGCGCGTCGTGAACATCTCGCGCCAGACGCAGACGCTCATCCGTTCGAGCACGAGCTGCGGCCTCCAATCGAGCTTGGCGCGTGCGCACACCGAGCACCCAAGTAGCAGCCAGAACAATGGCACTCAGCAGAGCACCTCGCATCCGGTCCTCGAACCCCGCAGCGTCCGGAGGGCTACCCAGAATGAGCGCGGTCACCATGAGTCCAAACCATGCGATGAGCAGCCAACAAGGAAACCGGCGCGACCCGCGTCGCTCAGCGAAAGTGAGTACGCCAACGCTCACCATGAGGAACGGATCGGCCGTCACTCCGAACGACCACCCGAGTGCCGTTGCAATCCCGGCGAGGAAGACGCCTACGAGGGGAAACCATCTACTCAGCACCGCGCCGACCACGGCGACCGTTCCAAGCACAAGCTGCCATGTGCGCA
>JBKEBN010000178.1:0-4155 GCA_047973175.1 Leucobacter sp. | reverse complement strand
TCCACGCCGCTGGGCCACATCTAAGCCGTGGGCCACATTGAACAAGTGCGAACGCGCCGCCGCACCAAGAGCCGGCACCGACCGCTCCGGGCCGCACTACCCGAGGTGCTCGTCGACGTAGATCGCGAGCGCGTCGCGCACGAACGTCGCACCCTCGGTGCCGCCGTAGTTCGCGGCGAAACGCTCATCGGCGACGTACATCTCGCCGAGTCCACGCACGTAGCCGGCGAGACCTCCGTCAATCGTGGAAGCCCGTTGCGACCGTGGCCGCACCGACCCCGACGCGGAAGCGCCCTGCGTTTCCTCCCAAGCCGGGGTCTGCGGTATGCCGCGCAACCACTCGACGTGACGCCGGGCCAGATCCTGCGCTACGGCCCCCGCGGTATCCTCGCCCCGCTCAGCCGCCGCGGTCCACTCGGCCGACAGTCGCGCCACGCGCTCCTGCCACGCGCGCTGTTCGTCCGCCGACATGCCGCGCCACCAGCGATCGCTCTTCGCATACGCGTCAGCACCCCACCGCTGCTCCACCTCCTCGCGGTACTGCGTGTGGTCGAAACCGTCGAACATGTTCTGGGACATGAGGTCCCCTTCTTCTTCTATCGTCATTTCCGGGCCGTCGGAGTCGGTGCCTGCGCTGGTGGGCGATCCAGCACCCACTGAGCCCGAACCGGCACCCACCGATCCAGCACCTGCTGAGTCGACACCCTGTGGGTCAGCACCCCGCGCGCCCGCGGCCGCACGGGCACCCGCGGCCTCGCGCCGCAGCGCCGCCACGGTGCGCTCAACCGCGCCGATTCTCGCCTCAATCTCGCGTCGCTCGCGCGTGAGCAGCTCGAGGTGAGAGCTCAGGATCCGCGCCTCCGCCGCCGCCGGATGCTCACCGGCACCCGCCTGCGCGTCCTGTGCGGCGAGCACCTCCCCGATCGCGTCGAGGCCGAGACCCAGCTGACGCAGCAGCAGCACGCGCTGCAACCGCACGAGTGCTCGGTCGTCGTAGTGGCGGTAACCGTTGCGTCCAATACGGCTCGGGTGCACGAGCCCGATACTGTCGTAGTGCCGCAGCGTGCGCGAGGTCGTGCCCGCCGCCCTGGCGACCTCTTGAATCGAGTACTCCACGGTGGCTCCTCTCCTTCTCTCCTTCGGCCATTGCTGGGCGGTGCTGGCCAGTACCGGACGGCACCGGATGCCGGACGGTATCGACTGCCGCTACCAGCCGCCGGTGCTGGAACTACCGGCGATGCCGAGTCTCTCCCGGCTGATACCCCACGCTAATCATTGACGCAACGTCAATGTCAAGCCTCACCTGGTCGCAGTCCCGGTCTCGATCCCGATCCTGGTCCAGGTGCCTGTCTTGATCTCGAGTCCGGGCCCAACCCGGATCCCGAGTCCGGACCCAACCCGGATCCCGAATCCGCGCCCAAGCCCAACTCCGATCCGGATCCAGACCCCGACCCCGACCGGGATCCCGAGCCCAACCCGGACACCGAGCCAGCGGCGTGGATTCGAGCAACGGCGTGCCAAAATCGCGGAAAACTCACGCCGTTAGTCGAATCCACGCCGGAAGCCGAACGCTCATCGCATCACACCGCACCCGCACCGCACCCCGACCGCACCCCGAGCTTCTGCGAGGCACCAAACCATCGACCCCGTACGATATTCGGGTGAGCGACCCCAAGATTCTGCTGTACTACGTGTTCGCGCCGGTCACCGACCCCGAAGCAGTGCGGCTGTGGCAGCGCGAGCTCTGCGAGTCACTCGGCCTGCGCGGCCGCATCATCGTCTCGAAGCACGGCATCAACGGCACCGTCGGCGGCGAGATCGACGCCTGCAAGCGATACCTGAAGCGCACGCGCGAGTACTCGCCGTTCGCGGGCCTCGAGGTGAAGTGGAGCGACGGCACGGGGTTTGTCGTGTCGCACCCGGAACTGCTCAAGGGCGTCAACCGCGCGGCACCCTGGCGACGCATCGCCGATTTTCCGAAGCTCAGCGTCAAGGTGCGCGACGAGCTGGTGGCGTTCGGGATCCCCGATGAAACCAGGGTCGACGCAAACGGGATCATCGGCGGCGGCACCCACCTCTCGCCGCAGGCCGTGAACGAACTGGTGACCGAGCGCGGCGACGAGGTGGTCTTCTTCGACGGCCGCAACGCGTGGGAGGCCGAGATCGGTCGCTTCCGCGGGGCAGTCGTGCCCGACGTGCGCACCACGCACGGCTTCATCGAGCAGATCGAGTCGGGCGCGTTCGACGACATCAAGGGGCGGCCGGTCGTCACCTACTGCACGGGCGGCATCCGCTGCGAGATCCTCTCGGCGGCGATGCGCGAGCGCGGCTTCGAGGAGGTCTACCAGATCGACGGCGGCATCGTACGCTACGGCGAGGCATTCGGCAACGACGGACTGTGGGAGGGATCGCTCGCGATCTTCGACGGCCGCGAGGCGATGGATTTCGCGCCGGGAGCCGCGGTCGTCGGCATCTGCGCCGTGTGCGGCGCTGGATCGAGCCACCTCACCGACTGCGCAGGGTCCGGCTGTCGCGCCCGCTTCGTTGCCTGCCCCGAGCACGACGGCGCGCTCTGCGGCGACCACGCGGCGTAGAGCGTTCACGAGCACCCGCGCCCGGCACGAGAACGCACGTCCGGCACGAAGACCCGCCTCCGGCACGAGCACCCATACCCGGAACCGTTCCACACGTGGGTTCTCGTGCCGGGCATGTGGTTTCGTGCGGGGCAACCGTCGGGGCAGCGGCGACGCGGCAGCAGCAGCAGCGAGGCAGCGGCGAGTAATGCCGGGCGGCCAGCCGGGGCAGGGGGCACCCGTACATTCCGGGGGTGCTCGGGTTGCCGGAATACGATGCAGGCTATGAAGATGCAGCCTACGAATGAGCAGTATCGCGGCGACGATCCCACAGGTCAATACGGCAGCAGCCCGCACAGTGCCCAGCAAGCCCTCCAACGCTACACCCCTCACGACGCACCACAAGACGCCCAGCACGGTGGCATGTTCAACCGCGCATTCGACCTGGCACTCTCGGCGCAGCGGCCCGCGGTGCTCGCGCACCTGCGCAGCGTGCGCCTGCGGCACCCCGACGCGGCACCCGACCAGCTCGTCCGCTCGCTCGAGAGGCGATACCTCACACTCGTCACGACCGCGGGTGCTTCGGTCGGCGCGGTCGCGGCGATCCCTGCCGTCGGCACAGCTACCACTCTCGTCATCTCTGGAGCCGAGACCGTCGGCTTTCTCGAGTCGACGGCGCTGTTCGCTCAGTCGGTCGCGGAGGTGCACGGGATCGCTGTCGACGACCCCGACCGTGCACGCACCCTGGTCATGGCGCTCATGCTCGGCGGGGAGGCCTCCGGGCTGATCGCCCAGCTCGGTCGGCAGGCGACCGGCGGACCGGGTCGTTCTGCGTACTGGGGCGAGCTCATCACCTCGCAGCTTCCGCGGGCCGTCATGGGACCGCTGACGGATCAGCTCAAGTCGAAGTTCGTGCGCGAGTTCGGCCGTCGGGGCGGGGCATCGTTCGTCGGCAAGGCCATGCCTTTCGGCGTGGGTGCGGCGATCGGCGGCGTCGGCAACAACCTGCTCGGGCGCAGGGTGGTCAAAGCCTCACGAGGCGCATTCGGCGAGACCCCGCTCCTCGTGCCCGGCCACTTCGAGCCGAAAGAGGGCGCGGTCACGCTTGAACGCCGCGCTCTCGACACCGCCCGCAGGGCGATCCCGAAACGGAAATCACGGCCTGACGCGCGTGAAGCCGACGAGTTCGGAATCACCGACTGACCCTGCACACCTCAGGGGTTTCTAGAAAGCCCGAGTTCGTGATTTCGACTGCGCTGAGCTCCGCTCAATCACCTGGAAAAGGTTCGATGCCGCTGCGCTTCGCTCAATCACCTAAATGAACTGCTTCGGCTCCGAACTTGCGGCGTCTGGCGCGGTAATGCGGCGCGTGCTTGCGGCGTGGATTAGACTAACAGCGTGAGTTTTCGCCGATTTGCGCACGCTGTTAGTCGAATCCACGCCGCAAGCGAGCGCGGGCATGAGGCTGAAACGAAACAGGCCCAGGCAGGCCACGCTAAATCACCACAATATCGCACACTAACACAAACAGCGGGGTCCAACAATTGGTTGAGCAAAGGCCGGAGGCCGCAGTCGAAACCGC
>JBKEBN010000170.1:0-11660 GCA_047973175.1 Leucobacter sp. | reverse complement strand
GGGCGCAGGGCCTGGAGGTCGGCGGCGAACACCGCGTCGGTGCCGGTGAGCGCCTCGACGCTCGCGGCGGCCGCGAGGTCGGCGGTCTTCAGCAGCAGTTCGAGGTCGTGCAGCGCGAGGCCGAGCATGCCGAGCATGCCGTCGGTGCCGTTGATGAGGGCGAGCCCCTCCTTCTCGGCGAGCACGAGTGGCTCGATGCCGGCGGCCGCAAGCGCCTCCGCGGCCGGGATGGGCGCGGCGTACGGATCCCGGTCGACACGCACCTGCCCTTCACCCCCCGCTTCGCTCGGTGGGCAGTCGCAGTGGCGACTCCGAGGGTCACGTTGTGAACGCTCCGCGTCCACCCTCACGTGCCCCTCGCCGATGAGCGTCAGCGCGCAGTGGGCGAGCGGGCTGAGGTCGCCCGAGCAGCCGAGCGAGCCGTACTCGTGCACAACGGGGGTGATGCCCGCGTTCAGGATCGCGGCGTACGTCTCGACGACCGTGGGCCGCACGCCCGTGCGGCCGCTCGCGAGAGTGTTGAGGCGCAGCAGCATGAGGGCGCGCACGACCTCGCGCTCGACCTCGGGTCCGGTGCCGGCGGCGTGCGAGCGGATGAGGCTGCGCTGCAGCTGCTGCCGCTTTTCGACCGGGATCTGCACATTGGCGAGCGCGCCGAAGCCGGTGGAGACGCCGTAGTGCGGGCGGGTGTCGTGCGCGAGCTCGACGATGATCTGTTGGCTCTGGGCGACGCGCTCGAGTGCGGCATCGCCGATCATGACCTCGGCACCCTCTCGGGCGACTGCGACGACGTCGGCGATGGTGAGCGATGAGTCGCCGAGGGTGATGGTGGAGCGTGTGTTCTGAGTCATGCTTCGATCACATCTCAGGTCGGTGTGCGCTGTCTCGGCCGTACGCGTGCTTGCGTCTGGGATTACAGATCGTGGCCCGGGATCGCCGCCGTCACGCGGATCTGGAGAGTGAATCTGGAATTCCGGACGACTGCTGCGCGGGGGGCCTGGGGCTCCGACGCGGGCGTTGTTAGCGTCACTTGCATAACTGATCGCGGGCCCCCGCAGCCGCACCGGATTCCACTGTCACGGCGAGGCCGTCGCATGATCCGGCTGCGCCGAAGAGCGCGGAAACCCGGCAGAACCGGCACCGATCACCGAAGACCACTCAGCTCCACCAATGAAAGGAAACGCAGCAATGACCACCACTAGATCTGGCCGCAGCGAAGCGGCCGGCGACCCGGGCAGCAGCCCCTGCGGCCCCGCAGGTGCCGCAGCCACAGACCCCGGCGAGGCCTCGACCGGCTCGCTCCACCGCGGGCTCACCGCGCGGCACATCAGGTTCATGGCTCTCGGCTCGGCGATCGGCACGGGCCTCTTCATGGGATCCTCGGGCGCGATCCAGACCGCGGGCCCGGCCGTGCTCCTCGCCTACATCATCGGCGGCGCGGCCGTGTTCATGGTGATGCGCGCGCTCGGCGAGATGGTTGTGCGCCACCCGGTCTCGGGATCGTTCGGGCAGTACGCCTCCCGCTACATCCACCCTTTCGCCGGATTCCTCGTGGGTTGGAGCTTCGCGTTCGAGATGTTTCTCGTCGCGGTCTTCGACGCCACCGCGATCGGTGTCTACATGAGGTTCTGGTATCCCGATGTCTCGCAGTGGGTGTGGGTGCTGGCCGTCGTGTTCTTCTTGGCGGCGATCAACCTGGTCGGCGTGAAGGTGTTCGGTGAGCTCGAGTTCTGGTTCTCACTCATCAAGGTCGTCGCGATCATCGTGCTGATCGTAGCCGGTATCGCGATCATCCTCTTCGGTTTCGGCATTGCGGGACACGAGGAGATGGGCGTGAAGAATCTGGTGGATCACGGCGGGTTCATGCCGCACGGAGTCTGGGGGCTGCTCGCCTCCTTCACGATCGTGATGTTCGCGTTCGGAGGCATCGAGATCATCGGCATTACGGCGGGCGAGGCGCAGAACCCGAAGCAGGTGCTGCCCAAGGCGATCAACTCGGTGCCGATCCGCATCCTGCTCTTCTACGTGCTCACCCTCGGTGTGATCATGTGCATCCAACCCTGGAACGAGATCACAGGCGAGAGCAGCCCCTTCGTGTCGATCTTCGAGTCGATCGGGTTTCAGGCGGCGGCCGCCGTGTTCAACGTGATCCTGATCACCGCGGCGCTGTCGGCGATGAACGCCGACGTATTCGGTGCCGGGCGCATGATTCACGGTCTCGCCGAGCAGGGCCAGGCTCCGAAGGCGTTCATGCGGACGACCCGCAACGGCGTGCCCATCATGACGGTCATCGCCATGATCGTCGCGTTGCTCATCGGGGTTGTGCTCAACTTCTTCTATCCCGATCAGGTGCTGTTTCTGCTGGGTGCCCTCGCGACCTTCGCGACCGTGCTGGTGTGGCTCGTGATCCTCGTCGCCCACATTCGAATGAAGCGCGAGATCGCCCGAGAGAACAAACTCCCGAGCGAGTTCCCGGTGCCGCTCTGGCCCGTAGCCTCCTACCTGACGGTCGGCTTCATCCTGTTCGTGGTCGTGATGGTCGGCATCGTGCCGGAGTCTCGGCCCGCACTCTGGGTCGGGTTGATCTGGGTCGGGATACTGGTCGTCTGCTACTTCGGGCTCGTGCGCGGTCACGGCCGCAGACCGCACCAGCTCGTCGATACGACCCAGCCGATCGGGGTCGTGGGCCGGGAGTAGGCCAGCTTACCGGAGGGTACCGAGTGCGCGCAGCACGGCCTTCTCGGCACCCTGCTCGCCGACGGTGATGCGCACGCCCTCGCCGGGGAAGGCGCGCACCGATACGCCCTCGTCGGCGCAGGCGGCCTCGAGCGCGAGAGTGTCGGGGGCCGGCACCCAGACGAAGTTGGCACCGCTCACCGGCACGTCGTAGCCCAGCCCGACGAGCGCCTCGCGGAGGCGCGCTCGCGAGGCGCGCACCGCTGTCACGGTCGCGTCGAGGTGCGCGGTGTCGGCCCAGGCTGCGCGCGCTGCGGCCTCGGAGGTGAGGCTCAGGCCGAAGGGCGGGGAGGCCGTGCGCACGTTCTCCGCGATCTCCTCGGAGGAGATCATGTAGCCGGCGCGCACGCCCGCGAGGCCGTACGCCTTCGAGAAGGTGCGGAACACGGCGAGGTTGGCGTGCCGCTGCAGCAGCGCAGGCACGTCGATGCTGCGGGCCGCGTCGCCGAACTCGCAGTAGGCCTCGTCGAGCAGCACGAGCACGGTCGGCGGCACGCGGTCGAGGAAGTCGGCGAGGCGGTCGGCCGCGACCTCGGTGCCCGTCGGGTTGTTGGGGGTGCAGACGACTACGGCGGCGGTGTCGGGCGTGATCGCCGCGAGCATCGCCTCCAGGTCGTGCGTGTGATCGGCGGCGAGGGGCACGCGCACCTGCTTCGCTCCGGCGACGCCGATGAGGATCGGGTAGGCCTCGTAGCTGCGCCACGGTATCACCACCTCCTGCCCGGGCTCGACGTAGCTCAGCAGCGTCTGCTGCAGCAGCGAGATGGATCCGCCACCCGTGACCACCTGGGCGCGGGACACCCCGAGGCGCTCGGCGATGTCGACGGCCAGCAGGTCGCCGAACAGCGACGGGTAGCGGTTGGCCCGGGCCGCGGCCTCCGACACCGCCGCGACGACCTCGGGAGACGGGGGGAACGGAGACTCGTTGGAGGAGGCGCGCCAGCGCACCACGCCGGCGGCGGCCGACTGGCTGTAGCGCGGCAGCTGTTCGACGATCGCTCGCGGTTTCGGAGCGGCGGGGGTCTCAGCGGGATTGGTCATGACGACTGCTTTCTGAGTGGGTGCGGGGATAGGGGCTGTGGCAGCGGTGGCCGGGGAGCCGACCGCGTGACGATCAGGGGCTGAGAGGCAGCGGATCGCTGGCCGAGGAGCGGTGGCGCAGCAGTTCGGGGCCGCGGCGACGCAGCTCGGCGATGCTCGTGACGCCGAGCAGTTGCGCGGTTCGCAGCAACTCGGTGCGCAGGAGTTCGGCCACGGCCTCGACCCCCTGAGCGCCGGCGGCGACGAGGCCCCAGAGGTAGGCCCTTCCCACGAACGCGGCATCGGCACCGAGAGCGATGGCCACCGCGATGTCTTCGCCGTGGGTGAAGCCCGAGTCGACCACGATGCCGAAGTCGTCGCCGAGTGCTTCGCGCACCGGCCGCACGAGGTCGATCGGTGCGACGGTGCGGTCGAGCTGCCTGCCGCCGTGGTTGGAGAGGTGCAAGCCGTCGACGCCGAGGTCGCGCGCCCGCCTCGCGTCTTCGGGGCCGACGGGTCCCTTGAGCAGCAGTTTGCCCGGCCACCGCGAGCGGATGTCGGCGAGGTCGTTCCACGTCACGGCCGGGTCGAACTGCTTCGAGATGTTCTCGATGGTGTAGCCGCCGCCATCGGTGCCGCCGCTCGCGACGTTGGCGAAGGCGAGGGCGGGGCTGCGCAGCATGCCGGTCCAGTAGCCGGGTTTGCGGGCGATCCCGAGTGCGCTCGCGGGCGTGAGCCGCGGCGGCACGGTGAAGCCGTTGCGCGCGTCGCGCACGCGCATGCCCGACACCGCGGTGTCGACGGCGACCTCGAGCACCCGGTACCCGCTGTCGGCTGCGCGCCGGATCAGATCGCGGCTGAGGCCGCGATCCTTCCACACGTACAGCTGAAACCAGCGGTCGGCGGCTCTCGCGCTCGGATGCTCCGCGAGCTCTTCGAGAGAGGTGGTGGCCATCGTCGAGAGCGTGTAGGGCAGACCGCAGTGGGCGGCGGCCTCGGCGACCGCGGGCTCGCCGAGCGGGGAGATCATGCGGGTGTAGCCGGTCGGCGCGAAGCCGATGGGCGCGCTCGCGGGGTGCCCGAGGATCGTGGTCGCGGTCGTGGCCTCGGAGACGTCGACGAGGCTCCTGGGGGTGAAGCGCCACTCGCGGATCGCCGCCGCGTTGTCGTGCAGGCTGTGCTCCTCATCGGCTCCGCCGTCGACGTAGTCGAAGACCGAGCGCGGCAGTCGCCGCTTTGCGATGCGCCGGAAATCGGAGACCGTGCGAGCAGCTGCGAGGCGACGCGCGCGCCCGTTCAGCGGCGGCAGAGACAGGCTCAGCAGCGCGGCCGCCTCACGCGGCGTCATCGAAGACCTTGCCGGGGTTGAGGAGGCCCTTCGGGTCGAACACGCGCACGATGTCGCGCTGGATGCGCCACTGGTCGTCGCCGAGCTCCTGCGAGAGCCAGCGCGACTTGAGCACGCCGATGCCGTGCTCGCCCGAGAGGGTGCCGCCGAGGCGTATGGCCGAGCGGAACATGTCGTCGGCCGCCGCCCAGACCGCGTCGGGCACCTCGTCGCCCTCGAAGACGAAGGTCGGGTGCAGGTTGCCGTCGCCCGCGTGGGCGATCGTGGGGATGATGACGCCGTACTGGCGTTCGACGCGCGCGACCTCGTCGAACATGTCGGCGAGTGCGCTGCGCGGCACGGCGACGTCTTCGATCAGGGTGGTGCCCAGCGTTTCGACCGCGGGCAGCATCGAGCGGCGGATCTCGAGCAGTCGCTCGCCCTCCTCCGCGTCGTGCGTCACCGCGACCGTTCCGCCCGCCTCACGCAGCACCGCCGCGATCTGCTCGGCCTCCTCGGCGGAGGCGGGGCCGTCGGTCTGGATGGTGAGCTGGGAGGTGCCCTTCGGCAGCTCGGGGAGGTCGAGCAGTCGGTGCGCCGATTCGAGGCTCAGCGCATCCATGAGCTCCATGATGGCGGGCTGCACCCCCGATGCGGTGACGGCCGTGGACGCCGCGGCCGCCGCGCGCACCTCGGGAAACGTCGCGGTGATGGTGCACGGGGTGCCCGGCACGACCCTGCGCAGCTTGAGCGTGGCACCGACGATCACGCCGAGCACGCCCTCCGAGCCGATCGCCAGCGAGGTGAGGTCGAGCCCGGCGACGCCCTTCACGGTGCGGTGCCCCAGCCGCAGCAGGCGGCCGTCGGCCAGCACCAGGTCGACGCCGAGCACCGCGTCGCGCACGACGCCGTACTTCGCGCAGAGCAGCCCGCCGGCACCGGTGGCGATGTTGCCGCCGACCGTGGCGATGTCGCGGCTCGCCGGATCGGGTGCCCACCAGAGCCCGTATTCGGAGAGGGCGCGATCGAGGTCGAGGTTGAGGATGCCGGGTTCGACCACCGCGAGCAGGTCGTCCGGGCGCACCTCGAGGATGCGGTTCATGCGCACGGTCGACAGCACGATCTCGCCCGGCCCGGCGCCCGCCGCACCCGCGAGCCCGGTTCCGGCACCGCGCACGACCACGGGGGTGCCCGTCTCGTCCGAGACGCGCATGACCTGCTGCACCTCGGCGACGCTCTCCGCGTGCACCACGGCCAGGGGCGCACCGCTGGAGACGCGCCCGGAACGGTCGGCGCGAGCCGCTTCGAGGGTGTCGAAGGAGGTGTCTACGCGGTCGCCGAGTGCCGCCCGAAGCCTCGCGAGCACGGTCTCGGCGTCGCTGGCGTGGGCGGTATCGGCGGTGTCGACGGCGGCATCGGTGGATGCGGCGTTAGCGCCGAGTGCGCTGCCGTTCGCCTGCGGAGAGGTGGTGCTCATGGTCGCTCCTTCGCTGGGTGGGATATCGGATTCCGTCACCGTTCGGATACCTTCGGTGAGGTACATTTAGGTCTTGCTTCCGTCGCAACGAACGCGGTGGGGAAGGGCGGCACTGCGATGGAACCGACTTGGAAGCAGGAGACGCAGCCCAGAGCATCGGGTGCGGGCATGGGGCCGGACAGCTCGTTCGTGCGGGGTTTGCGGGTGCTCTCGCTGATCGCCGACACGGGATCGATTCGCGCGAGCGACATCGCCGAGGAGACCGGTCTGCCGCTCAGCACGGTGTACCGCTACCTGCGCACGCTGCGCGACTTCGCGCTCGTCGAAGACTACGATGGCTACTACGCCACGGGGTGGCGGCTTTCCGAACTCTCGGGCCACGACGTGTCGCGCACCCGCCTGCTCGAACTGGGGCACGCCTTTCTGCAGCAGATCACGGCGGCCACCGGCGAGACCTCGGCTCTCGCGGTGCGCGTGGGCACGAACGCGGTGTGCCTGAGGCAGGTGGAGTCGAGCCACGAGGAGCGCGCCGCGTTTCGGCTCGATCAGCTGCTGCCGCTCTACGCCGGTGCCGCGCAGCGGGTGCTGCTGGCGCACGCCCCGCAGGGAGTGATCGACCACGTGCTCGCCGAGCGCGTGCGCAAGCTGACCGAGCGCACCCTGACCCCGCAGACCCTCGCGAGTGAGCTGGTGCGGATTCGAGAGCAGGGGTGGGGTCTCTCCCGCGGGGAGTTCATCACGAACGCCTTGGCCGTCGCCGTGCCGGTCTTCGCGGCCGGCAACGAGGTGGTGTGCTCGTTCACGGTGGCCGGTCTCGAGCAGCGCTGCGGGCAGGCCTGGGTCGGAGCAGCGAGGCGCGTGCTGACGAACGCCGCCGGCCGATTCTCCGAACTGCTGGCTCCCGGAGGCGCATCGGCGCAGCTCGCGGCCGGCCTCGAAGCGGTGGCCGCGCGGCGGGGCTGCTGATCGGCAGGCCGTCGCCGAGCCGGCCACGCACCGCTCAGAGGTCAAGGACGATCCGATCTCCGCAGGCGCGCGAGACGCAGATCATCATGACCTCGTTCGCCTCCTTCTCCTCGTCCGAGAGCACGCTGTCGCGGTGATCGGCCTCTCCCTCCAGGATGACGGTCTCGCAGGTGCCGCAGGTGCCGCGGCGGCACGAGCTGAGCGCGCGCATGCCCGCGTCGTTGAGCGCGTCGAGAATCGTCTTGTCGGCCGGCACGTCGATCTCGGTGCCGTCACCGAGCTCCACCGTGAACGGAAGCGAGGGGCGCGCGTACTCGGAGCCGCCCGCTTCGGCGGAGCCTGCGGCGGCTTCGGGATCGGCGACCTTGCCCGAGTCGAAGTCCTCGATCACGATGACGTGGCCCGTCTCGGCGGAGGCCGTGCGCAGCGCCTGCTGCATCGTGTTGGGCCCGCAGGCGTAGATGAGGGTGTCGTGCGGGAGCTTCGCGATGGTTTCGCCCAGATCGGCGCGGCCCCGCTCGGCGCTCGGCCACAGCGTCACCCGGTCGCCGTGGGCGAGCAGTTCGTCGGCGAACGCCATCGACTCCCCTGAGCGGCCGAGATAGAGCAGGTGCCAGTCGATGCCGCGTTGCTCCGCCTCGGCGATCATGCTGAGAAACGGGGTGATCCCGATGCCGCCGGCGATGAAGTAGACGGCGCCCTCGGGCTTGAAGGGGAAGGTGTTGCGGGGGCCGCGCACGAGCACCTCGCCGCCGACGGCCGCTCGCTCGTGCATCCACAGCGAGCCCCCGCGGCCCTCGTCCTCGCGCAGCACGGCGATCGTGAAGCAGCCGTCCTCGGCCGTGCAGATCGAGTAGTGGCGCACCTCCTGCGCGTCGCCCGGCTGCGTGCCGTCGGTCTCGTCGCCGCCGAGCGGCAGCAGCAGTTCGAGGTGCGATCCCGCCTCGAAGCCCGGCCCGCTCTCCGCCCCCTCCGACGCGGCGACGCGCAACTGGAACTGCTCAACCGCCGGGGTGAGCGCGGTGCGATCCAGAATTTGCGCGGTCACGAAACCCGCCGGCGCACCGCCCGCCGAGGCCTTGCCTGCCGGTGCGCTGTCTGCCGGCGGGTTCTCATTCGTGGCTGTGGGCACGACGCCTCCTTCTCGGTTGCCGCTGGTGCGAGCACGACTTACGACGAATACGAAACTGAGTGAAGGTCATGCACGGGCTGTTCGGCAAGGGGTGTTCTCGCTCTGTGAGACAGCGGGTCGTCGCACGGGAGGCGGGGCGGTTACGCTCTCCAGCACCCGATGTAGAGGAGACCCCAGATGCCAACTGCCACCGCGGTCGTGCCCGAGCTCGCCGACGATCCGTACTCGCGCGAGACGCTGATCAATCCCTACCCGTTCTTCGACCGCTTGCGCGAGGCGGGCCCCTCGGCCTGGCTCGCGAAGTACGGCGTGCACGCGTTCGGGCGCGACGCCGAGGTGCGCGAGATTCTCGAAGACTGGGAGACCTTCATCTCGGGTGCCGGCGTCGGCGAGATCAACATCCACAGGGTGCCGCCGCGCCGTCAGCCGGGCATTCTCGAGGTCGACCCGCCCGTGCACACGCGCATGCGCGACGCGATGACCGCGGTCATCAACCCGCGGGGCATGCGCAAGCTGCGCGGCGGGTTCCAGGAGTTCGCCGACGAGCTGGTGGATCGGGCCATCGAGATGGGCGGTTTCGACGCGGTGCACGACTTCGCCGAGGTCTACCCGATCCGCGTGTTCGCCGACGCCGTCGGCATTCCGCGCGAGGGGCGGGCCGAGAACCTGATTCCGCAGGGGGCCGCGAACTTCGCGACCTTCGGGCCGCAGAACGAGGTGGCTCAGGCCCACACGAAGGCGGGGGAGGGCACCTACGACTGGGTGCTGGAGGCCTGCCGCCGGGAGAACCTCGATCCCGAGGGAATGGGAGCGGGCATCTGGAGGGAGTCAGACGCGGGCCTTATCCCGCCCGAGGAGGCGACGCTGCTGGTGCGCGCCATGCTCTCGGCGGGGCTCGACTCGACCGTGCTCGCGATCGGCAACACGCTCAGGTGGCTCGCCGCCCACCCCGAGCAGTACGCGCGCGTGCACGAGAACCCGCGCCTCATGAAGTTCGCGATCGACGAGGCGTTCCGCTACGACTCGCCCTTCCAATCGTTCTACCGCACCACCAGCCGCGACACCGTGCTGAACGGGGTCGAGCTGCCCGCAGAGACGAAGGTGCTCGTCTTCATCGGTTCGGCGAACCGCGACGAGGCGAAGTGGGGGCCGACCGCCGATCGCTTCGACATCGATCGCGACTCCTCCGGCCACCTCACGTTCGGCATGGGCATTCACCAGTGCGTCGGGCAGCCCATCTCCCGGCTCGAGATGGACATTCTGCTCACCACCTTCGCCAAGCGGGTGAAGTCGCTCGAGTTCACCGGCGAACCCGTCGACTTCGTGCACACCACGCTCAAGGGCTACAAGCACCTGCCCGTCGAAATCGTCGCCGCCTGAGCGGGTGCGATGCCGGGTGCCCGGCCGGGTGCTCTCGGCTACTGTTTCGGCACAGTTACGGTCGCTTGAACGAGCGTGTCGATGATGCCGAAATTTCACCCATGTTTCCAGAAAATACCAGATCAAAAGCATATTCTCAGAGGGTGAGAATCTACCTTCTCCGGGCTGATCGCCCCGACTTAAGGTTGGAAGACCCCAACGGGGAAGGTGTCACCGAGTGGGCCGCCACCCGCTCAATGGCACCTCGAACGGCAGGGTCGCCCGACCCCCGCCATACGCAGCAAAGGAACTCACATGCGTAAGAAATCCACCATCCGTTTCATCGCCGCCGCGCTCATCGCGCCGGCGCTGCTCTTCACCGCGGCGTGCTCCTCCGGCACGTCGAGCGAGGCTGAGAAGGGCGAGACCTCCGCGTCCTCGGGCGAAGAAGCCGTGGGCAAGGTCGACAAGAATGCCCCCTTCTTCGACAAGCTCCCCGAGAAGATCCAAGAGGCCGGCGTGCTGAACATCGCCAGCTACATCGGCTACCCGCCGTTCGAATACTACGAAGACGACAACACCACCGTCACCGGCATCGATCGCGAGATCGCCGACGAGCTGGAGAAGCAGCTGGGCGTCGTCTTCGAGTTTCACAACGTGCCGTTCGACTCGATCGTTCCCGGCCTCGCCGCGAACCGCTACGACCTCGCGATGTCGGCGATGTCCGACACGAAGGAGCGCAAGAAGCAGGTCGACTTCGTCGACTACTTCAAGAACGGCGAGGCGATCATGCTGCGCGCCGACAACGACGGCAGCATCACCACCATCACCGACCTCTGCGGCAAGACCGTCGGCGGCATCAAGGGCACCACGGGTGTGGATCGCACCGACGAGCAGAGCGCGGAGTGCGAGAAGGAGGGGAAGCCGGCTATCAAGCACACCATCTTCCCCGGCCAAAACGAGGCCGTGCTCGCCATTCAGAACAACCGCGTCGAGGCCGTCGTGCTGGGCTACTCCTCGGGTGCCTACATCGCTGATCAGAGCGACGGCAAGCTCACCATGACCAAGCCGTTCCTCACCGACGACATCTTCGGCATCGTCTTCCCCAAGGGCTCCGAGCAGCTGATGGAGGCCTTCCAGCTCGGTCTCACCGCGATTCTGGAGAGCGGCCGCTACCAGGAGATCCTCGACTCCTACGGCCAGAGCGACGGTGCGGTCGAAGAGATCACCATCAACGCGGGAACGCAGTGAGAGGCGGAGGAATCGAGTAGGGCAAGACGATGAGTACTGTCTCGAACGAAGAGCACCGCGAGGGGCTCACCGTCGTCGAGAGCCGGCACTACGGAAGGTGGATCGCGGTCGCGGTGATCGTGCTGCTCGCCGCGTGGATCATCTACGTGCTGGTCACCAACCCGAGGTTCCAGTGGGACGTCGTGGGCAAGTACATGTTCGAGCCGTCGATCATCGCCGGTCTCGGGAAGACCCTGATGCTGACGGTCATCTCGATGGTGATCGGCGTGCTGCTCGGCATCGTGCTCGCGGTGGCCCGGCTCTCGCCCAGCCCGATCGTGTCGGGGGCGGCCTGGCTGTACTCCTGGTTCTTCCGGGGTACGCCGCTGCTGGTGCAGCTGCTGTTCTGGCTC
>JBKEBN010000160.1:0-10815 GCA_047973175.1 Leucobacter sp. | reverse complement strand
CCGCGCACCGCACGTACGCACACCGGCACCCCTCACGGACAGAAACGAGAACACTGTGACCACGGACTCCGCGACCTACGCGATCATCGGAGCCGGCCTGACCGGTGCCGCTGCCGCCTGGAGACTCGCTCAGGCTGGCAAGGAGGTGGTGGTGCTCGAACGCGACCGCCCGGCCTCCGAGCTGGGCAGCTCGCACGGATCGGCCCGCATCTTCCGCTACGGCTACCTCGACCGGTTCTACACCAACATGGTGGTGCAGTCGAAGAGCGGCTGGGACGAGCTCGAGTCGCTCGGCGGCAAACGACTGATCACTCCGAGCGGTTCGCTCGACTTCGGCGCTGTGCGCAACCCGCGCGGGCTCGCCGAGGTGATGGAGGCCGAGGGGGTCGAGCACGAACTCTTCAGCGCGGCAGAGGCGAAGCTCCGCTGGCCGCAGCTGAACTTCGACACCGAGGTGCTGTGGCACCCGGACGCGGGCGTGATCGACGCCGAGCGCACCGTGAACACGATGCTCGACCTGGCGCAGGAGGCCGGTGCCCGCGTGCTGCTCGACTGGGAGGTGGCGAGTGTGCAGCGAGAGGGAGCCGGCTACCTGCTCACCTCGAAGGGCGGCCACGGCACGCCGAACACCGTGCACGCGGAGCAGGTGATCGTCGCCGCCGGCGGCTGGCTGCCCGCGCTGCTCGCAGATCTCGATCTGCCCGCGGGCTTCGCCGAGCAGATGCCCCAGTTCGAGGTGCGGCAGGAGAACGCCTTCCACTTCCCCTATCGCGACGCCGACCACACCGGCGAGACCCCCGCCCGCGGCGCGACCTCGTGGCCGACCTTCATCTACAAGGGCGAGGAGATCCAGACCTACAGCCTGCCCGGCGGTCGCGACGCAGACTTCCGCGGCCAGAAGATCGCCGAGTACAACGGCGGCCCCGTGATCCCGTCGGCACTGGATCAGGACGGCGAGATCGACCCCGCGAACCGGGCTCGCGTCACCGCGTTCATCGAGAAGTTCGCGCCGGGTCTCGTACCCGAGTCGTACGCGGAGACCACCTGTCTCTTCACCAACGTGCCGCGCGACGACATGATCATAGACCGGGCCGAGGGCATCACCATCGTCTCGCCCTGCTCCGGCCAAGGGGCCAAGTTCGCGCCGCTGCTCGGCGAGCTGGTGGTCGATCTGGTTGCCGGATCCCAGTCCGCCGCCGAACGGTTCCGCGCCGCCGGCCAGCGATTCGCGGGGGAGTGACACGGTGTCGAACGATGAGACGGGCGCTGTGCCCGCGCAGGCTCTTTCTTCCGCCCAGCCCTCCCACTCCTCCCCTTCCTCCTCGCAGGTCTCCGCGCAGGTTTCCGCGCACGGCGACGCCAACGCGCTCCTCGACGAGATCGCGGATATCGGCACCGACCCGGTGCGCGGCGGATACTCGCGGCCCGTGTTCTCCGCGGCCGAGTTCGTGCTGCGATCCTGGTTCATCCGGCACGCGACGAGTCGCGGCCTCGACGTCGAGATCGACGGCAACGGCATCATCTGGGCGTGGTGGGACGTGCCGGGGCACGACCGCAGCGACGTCATCGTGACGGGTTCGCACCTCGACTCCGTGCCGGGCGGCGGCAACTACGACGGCCCCCTCGGCGTCGTGAGCGGCCTCGCCGCCGTCGATGTGCTGCGCGACCGCGGGGTGCAGCCGGTCAGGCCGCTGGCCGTCGCCGTCTTCCCCGAGGAGGAGGGGTCGCGGTTCGGCATCGCGTGCCTCGGTTCGCGGCTGCTCTCGGGCGCGATCACCCCCGACCGCGCGCGCGACCTCACCGACGGCGACGGAATCAGCTACGCCGAGGCCTCGTGGGCCGCGGGCTTCGATCCGCAGCTGATCGGCCCCGATCCAGAACGCCTTGCGGGCATCGCCGCGTTCGTCGAACTGCACGTCGAGCAGGGCCGCGGGCTCGAAGACCTGGGCCAGCCGGTCGCCCTGGCCGGGGCGATCCTCGGGCACGGCCGGTGGCACGTCGTCATCGAGGGTCGCGGCGACCACGCGGGCGCGACGCGCATGGTGGATCGCCAGGACCCGATGATCGTCGCCGCTGCGGCCGTGAACAGCGTTCGCGAGCGCACACTCGCCGTGCCCGACGCGCGCGGCACCGTCGGGCGCATGATCGTGGTGCCGGGTGGCACGAACGTCATCGCCTTCCGGGTCGAGCTCTGGCTCGACGTGCGGCACCGCGACGAGGACGCCGTGCGTCGTATCGTGGAACAGGTCACCTCCGATGCCGCGGCTGCGGCTGAGGCCGAGGGCTGCACCGTGGTGGTGAGCGAGCAGTCGTTCTCGCCGACGGTCGACTTCAACGCCGAGCTGCGGGATCGCATGCAAGCCGTGCTGCCGGAAGCACCGGTGCTCGACACCGGTGCCGGCCATGACGCGGGTGTGCTCGCGGCCGAGATTCCGACTGCGATGCTGTTCGTGCGCAACCCCACCGGAGCGTCGCACACGCCGGCCGAGTACTCCGCACCCACCGACGTCGCGACCGGCGTGGTCGCGCTCGCCGACGTGCTGGAGGACCTGCTCGGCTAGGGTGGTTGAGCGCGGGCCGAAGCTCTTTTCTAGGTGATTGAGCGAAGTGCGGAGCACGTAGTCGAAATCACACTGCAGCCCATTCTGGGCCCTCGTTTCCGGCTCCGCGTTCATAGGTGGTTGAGCGGAGTCGCGCAGCGACGCAGTCGAAACTACCGACTTCGAGGCTCTGCGGAATGTTTCAGCGTTGGACTCCGACCGCGCTCCGCTCAGTCGGTTTTGCCGACCGCGGTGGCTGACGAGACAAGATCGTGCAGGGAGGCGTCGGGCAGGTAGGCGCGGGTGATGGCGATGCCGATGCGGGGCAGGTCGCCCTCGTCGCGATAGAGCAGGTAGAGCGACTCGTGGCGCGGGTTGAACTTCTGCTTGAAGCGGTGCAGCGACTTGAAGCCGTAGAGCGGCTCGATGAGGCCGCCGATCTGCTCGAGAACCTGGTCGACGGGGCCGGCCTCAGCGTCTTCGGGGCGCACGAGCGGTGCACCGGAGAGCGAGACGAACTCGTACCCGTTCTCGGAGAACCACCGTGCCGATGAGGCGATGAGAAACTCCATGACGGGCGGGAAACCGCCGTCGCGGCGGCGCATCAGGTCGAGGGTCCAACCGACGATGCGCGGTTCGGGGAACCCCTCGCCGGTGCCCGCGGCAGAGCCAGCGGCAGAACCCGCAGAGGCTCCCGCAACCACCGCCCCGCTGCCGGCCTCACCCTCCGCTACCGCACTCTCCGCTGCCGAGCCCTTCACAGCGCTTCCTCCCGCACCTCCCGCACCTCCCGCACCTCCCGCACCTTCCGCACCTCCCGCACCTTCCGCGGCCGCGCCTTCCACCGCCCCGCCCTCCGCGGGCGCATAGACGGGAAGCCACGAGGTGACACCGTGCAGGTTGCCCTCGGAGTCGACGGCGATGCCGACGTAGACCTCCGGATCGAGTGCCTCCTCGACCGTGCCCAGGGTGAACCGCATCTCGGGCAGGCCCTTGTCGCCGGTCCACTGCTCGGAGATGGCGCGCACCTGCGCCAGGATGTTCCACGGCTCGTCTGCGAGCCGCACCATGCGAAACTCGATGCCCTCGCGCTTCGCCCGGTTGATGGCGGTGCGCACCGCGGCCCACGGCTTTCCCTTGAATTCGAGCCCCGGCAGATCGACGATGGTGTCTTCGGCCACGATCACCGACCGCCAGCGCGACGGTTTCGCCTCGGCGGTCACGGAGTTGGTGGAAAACGCGCACGGGATCAACCCGGCCTGCTGCGTCACCCGCTCGAACTCCTCGAGAGCGGCCCGTTCCCCTCCGGGCACTACGATCGGGTCGCCCAGCATGATGGCGACGCCCGCCCACGACTGGTAGGCGATGGCTGCCGACCCCGAACCGGAGGAGTTAGCGGCTGAGGAGCCCGGGGCAGCTGGAGAAACCGCAGCCGCCTCACCTGCAGCGGTGCCTGCCGCCGTGCTCGCCGTGCTCACCTCGATGCGCTGGTTGCCCTCCCAGGTGCCCATCCACGAGATGGTGCCGCCGCCCGAGCGCTGCACGTGCGAGATGAGCTGATCGCGGCTGATCGGCTCGGCCGACAGCTTGCGCCGCGACGGCCGCAGTCGCACCCGGAACGCACCGCGGGCGATGATCACCAGTATCAGCAGCGCCAGCCAGAACACCGCGGGGCCGAGCACGAGACCGAAGGCCTGGGGGACCGAGTCGAAGGCGTCGGCCTCGAGCAGCAGCGGCAGCACCGCGAGCACCACCAGGGCCGTGAGCACGTTGAAGACTCCGAGAACGAGCACCGCGATCCACGCGATGCGGTAGCCCTGGCGAATGCCGTTGGCGATGAGCACGATGACGATCACGTCGATGGCGACGTCGAGCACGGAGGCACCGGGCACGTTGGTGCCGAGCGGCCCGTCGTAGGGCACCAGCAGGTCGAGTAGCTGGATGGCACCGATGGCGATGAGGCCGAAGAGTGCGATGAGACGCCACTCGCGCTGGGTGGGGCGGCCGACCGGGTGGCGAAAAGCCGGCAGGTAGCCGCTGACGATCAGCGCGAGGGTGAGCACGACCGCGTGCTCGAGGTCGTCGAGGCGGCCGAGGTACAGCACCGAGATGATCACCCAGACCCCGACGAGGAGGCGGGCGCGCAGCCGCCACGGCGCGTGCAGCGTGGCGACCGCGAAGACGAGCGCGGTCAGCGCGGCGCATGAGGCACCGACGTCGTAGGCCTGGGCGAGATTCACCGCCCAGCTCCAACCGCTCTGCGACACCAGCGCCAGAATGGCGGCGGCACCGAGCACGCCGACGACGTGACCGACCACTGCCAGCCCGACTGCGCGCAGCGTGCCAAAGCACCACTCGGCCCAGCCGAGGCCGACGGCGATGAAGGGCAGGAGCGTGAGGTACACCAGCGGATGCTTCACGAAGAAGGGCGAGGTCGCGAGCGTGTACCAGCGCCCCTCGGCGAAAGCGGGCAGGCCCGTGGCGACGTCGGTGAACCAGGGCTGCTCCGAGGCGGGCGCGAGCAGCGTGCCGGTGGCCGCGCCCACCGAGACGATCGCGACGACGAGGGCGATGGTGAACGGCGTGCGTCGCAGCAGCTGCAGCGCGCGGCCCGGTGCGCGTGCTTCCGACGGCGCGGCCGCGTTGGCCGGGGCCGCCGAACCGTCGCCGCGCTGCTTCGTGCTGGTGGAGGTCATGGAAATCAGTCTAGGGAGCACCTCCGACACGGAGAAACGCGGCGCGGGGTGACGCCCGGCCGCGACGCCCGGCCGGGCGTCGAAAGCTACCGGATCAGCCCGACGCGCTCGTAGACGAGGTCGAGCGTGCGGTTGGCCACCTCGTTCGCGCGCTCGGCGGCCCCGGCGAGCAGGCGGTCGAGCTCGGCGGGATCGGCCAGCAGCTCCTCCGTGCGGTCGCGCACCGGTGCCAGGCTCGCCTCGACCACCTCCACGAGGCCCTTCTTGAGATCGCCGTAGCCGCGGCCCGCGTACTCGTCGACGACCGAGTCGACCGTGCGGCCAGACAGCACGGAGTAGATAGTCAGCAGGTTCGACACACAGGGCTTCGCCTCGCGATCGAAGCGGATCTCGCCGTCGGCGTCGGTCACCGTGCGCATGATCTTCTTCTTGGTGACGCCCGCGGGATCCAGCACCTTGATGAGCCCCGCTTCGGTCTCGGCCGACTTCGACATCTTGGCCGTCGGCTCCTGCAGGTCGTAGATCTTCGCGGTGCCCTTCGGGATCTGCGCCTCGGGCACCACGAAGGTGTCGCCGAAGCGCGAGTTGAAGCGGTTCGCGAGGTCGCGGGTCAGCTCGACGTGCTGGCGCTGATCTTCGCCGACGGGCACGGCAGCGGCCTGGTAGAGCAGAATGTCGGCGGCCATGAGCACCGGGTAGGTGAAGAGGCCGACCGAGGCGGCGTCGGTGCCCTGCTTCTGCGACTTGTCCTTGAACTGGGTCATGCGCCCCGCCTCGCCGAAACCGGTGATGGTGTTGAGCACCCAGGCGAGCTCGGTGTGCGCCGGCACCTGCGACTGCACGAACAGGGTCGATTTCTCGGGATCGATGCCCGCGGCGATGTACTGCGCGGCGGTGCGGCGCGTGCGGGCGACGAGTTCGGCGGGGTTCTGCGGCACGGTGATGGCGTGCAGGTTGACCACGCAGAAGAAGGCGTCGTAGTCCTCCTGCATCTTCGTCCACTGACTGAGCGCGCCGATGTAGTTGCCGAGCTGCAGCGAATCGCTCGACGGCTGCATGCCGGAGAAGAGGATCGGCTTGGACGTGCTGGAATGTGCGTTCATGAGGGTAACTCTCTACCGAGGCCGAGGGCGGCCTCGGCGTGATCGTGGCAACGCGATGCGCTGCCTGTAGTCGGGGTACTTCTTAGTAGGTGTGCTTCAGCCTTAGCGATCGCGATCGCTTAGAGGCGGTAGTCAACGATCACGGGCGCGTGATCCGACCACCGGGTGTCGTACGACGGGTAGCGGTCGACCCGGTAGTCGGCGACGCGCTCGCCGAGGGCGGGCGTAACGACGTGGTAGTCGATGCGCCAGCCGGTGTCGTTGTCGAAGGCCTGGCCGCGGTTCGACCACCAGCTGTAGGGGCCGTCGACCTCGCCGGCCCAGCGCCGGCCCACGTCGACCCAGCCGAAGCCGGGTCCCTCCGAGCCGTCGACGCCCACGACGTTCTCGCCGCGCGGGCCGAAGAAGCGGTCGAAGTAGGCGCGCTCGCGGGGGAGGAAGCCGCTGCGCTTCACGTTGCCCCGCCAGTTCTTGATGTCGAGTTCGCGGTGGCCCACGTTGAAGTCGCCGACGATCGCGACGTTCTCGCGCTCGTCGACGAGTTCGTTCATGCGCACCCCCATCGCGTCGAGAAACGCCCACTTGGCCTCCTGGCGGGGAGTGTCGACCTCGCCGGAGTGGGTGTAGTTGCTGATGACGGTGAGCGACCCCTCGCCGAATGCGAAGTCGGCCTCGAGCCAGCGGCCCGACGACTGCACGCTCTCCTGCGCGCCCGGGGCGCCGAGGCCGACGCGGTGGGCGACGGCCGGTTCGCGGCTCGCGATCGCTACGCCGGCGCGGCCCTTGATGCTGCAGGGGTCGTGAAGGATGTGCCAGCCGCCGTCGCAGAGAAACTGCTGCAGGTGCTCGTCTTGCGCCCGCACCTCCTGCATCGCGAGCACGTCGACGCCGCTCGCGTCGAGCCAGTCGCCCATGCCCTTGCGGTACGCGGCTCGGATGCCGTTGACGTTGACGGTGGCGACGCGCAGAAAGTCAGACATGCCTGCCAGTCTATTTCCTTCCCGCGTTCAACTCACGCGCGCGAGCGCGTGCGATCCCGAACCGCCTGCTCGAGCGGCCCGGCGCAGGACACTAGAACACCATCGGCCGGTCGTACTCGTCTTCGAACATGCCGCCGAGCAGGTCGACGTCGATGTCGCACACGACGGGCACGTGGTCGCTCGGTGCGTCGCCCTTGCGCTCGTCGCGCTCGATCGAGGCCCCGGTGACCGCGTCGGCGAAGGCCCGCGAGGCCATGATGAAGTCGATGCGCATGCCCTCGTTCTTCGGAAAGCGGCCGGCCTTGTAGTCCCAGAACGTGTATCCCTCGGGCACGATGGGCCGCACCACGTCATCGAGCAGCGGCTCGAACGAGGCGAACACGGCCCGCTCCTCGGGGGAGACGTGCGTCGACTGACCGACGGTGAACGACGGGTCGCCCATGTCGCTGTCGAGCGGAGCGATGTTCCAGTCGCCCATGAGCGCGAGGGGCAGCTCGGGATCGGCATCGAGCCAGGCAGCGGTGTCGTTTCGCAGCGCCTCGAGCCAGGCCAGCTTGTAGGCCATGTGCGGATCGTCGAGCGAGCGGCCGTTGGGCACGTACAGGCTCCAGAGGCGCAGGTCGCCGACGGTGACGCCGAGGGCACGGGCCTCGATGGGAAGGCCGTTGGATCCCGCGCCCTGCACGTGCTCCTGCCCCCTGATGGGCTTGCCGAAGCCCGGCATTCCCTCGAACTCGCGCGCGACGTCGGTCATCTCGTGGCGCGAGGCGAAGGCCACGCCGTTCCACTGGTTGAGGCCGTGGATTTCGAGCTGGTACCCCGCCTGTTCGAAGGCCTCGACCGGGAACTGGTCGGGTCGGCACTTGATCTCCTGCATGGCGAGCACGTCGATGTCTTCGCGCACGAGCCAGTCGACGACGCGGCCGAATCGGGTGCGGATCGAATTCACGTTCCAGGTCGCAATTCTCATGCCTCCCAGGCTACCGCCCGGCGCGCCCCGCCCCTGCGCGGCCCCGCCCGCGCCTGTCCCGCCCCGCGCCTGCCCCCTGTGCCCGGCCTCGCGCCTGCCGCCCGCGCCCGCCCCTGCGCCCAGGCCCCGGTCGCTCCTCTGGAAGACGCAAAAGGTCGGTATCGCGGCGAATACGAGCTGTTTGCGTCTTCCAGGCGCGGGTCGATGGAGGGTGCGGGTCGACGGGGAGGCGCGGGGCGACGCGGAGGTACAGCCCGGCGGGGAGGCGGCGCGTCAGAACGGGCGGTGCGCCGCGATCGCGAAGTCCGGGTGGTAGGTCTCGGCGGGCAGGTCGGTGGCGAGCTGGGCCGCGAGTTCGCCGTAGGCGGGGGCGAGCTTGTAGCCGTGCCCCGACAGCCCCGCGACGACCACGGTGCTGCCGCGTCGGTCGATGATCGGCGTCTTGTCGGGGGTGAAGCCGTCGTGGTGCACGCTGTAGTGCACGGGTTCGGGGGAGACTCCCGGAAAGATCTTCCGAACCTCGCGGCCGAACTCCGAGAGCTCGGCGGGATCCCGCCGCAGATCCATCAGCTCGGGGCGGTCGGCACCGATCGGCGGGTGCGCGTCGCTCGAGATCTTGGCGCTGTAGCCGTCGACGATCGGGGCACCGAAGACGTGGAAGCTGTCTCGATCCCGAATGAAGCACGGCAGCGCCTCGGGCTGATAGAGCGGCTCGACCGCGGCCTCCGGCACGAACCAGGTGAGGGTGATGCGGCCGACCTCGACCAGGGGCTCGAGTTCGGGGATCAGCAGCTTCGACCACGAACCGGCGGTGACGATGACCCGGTCCACGCGGGTCGTGCCGGACTCCGAGACGATATCGACGCCGTCGCCCGCGTCGGCGATCGAGATGACGGGGTCGTGATCCCGAACCTCGGCACCGTTCGCCCGCGCCTGCTTTACCGCGCTCAGCACCCCCGACTCGGGGCGCAGCGCGCCGCCCAGCGGGTCGAGCACCCCCACCTCGTCGTCGGCGACGTCGAGCTGCGGGTAGCGCTCGCGCAGCTCGGCCGCGTCGAGCAGCTCGTGCGGCAGACCGTGCTCTTCGATCGAGTCGAGCAGACGCACGAAGGGCCCGTTCGTCGCCCGACTGACGGTGAGCACGCCGTAGCGGTGGAAGAGCCGTCGCCCGCTCGCAGACTCGAGCTCTCCCCAGAGCTCCCTGGCCCGCGACAGCAGCGGCACGTACTTCGCACCCTCCTGGTAGGCGGTGCGAAACAGGCGAGATTCGCCGCTGAAGCTCCCGTGCGGGTGGCCGATGCCGAACTGCTCGAAGCCGATCGCCTCGACGTCGGCCATCAGGCTCAGCCGCCACAGCGCCATGGACCCAGCCGACCCGAGCCCGATCACGGCCACCCTCACGGTGCTACGCCACCTCGGGGCCGGTCTCGCCGGTGCGCACGCGGACGGCGTGCTGCACCTCGGTGACCCACACCTTGCCGTCGCCGATGGATCCGGTCTCGCCCGTGCGCGCCGTGGCAACGATCACATCGAGCGCGGGGTCGAGCTGCTCCTCGGTGACGAGAAGGTCGAGGCGGATCTTGGTGCGGAAGGTGACGCTGAGCTTCTGGCCGCGGTAGTACTCGGTGCGGCCGCCCTGCGCGCCGCGCCCCTGCACCTCGGTCGCGGTGAGGCCCGTGAAGCCGGCCTCCTCGAGGGCCGCACTCACGGCCTCGAACCGGGTCGGTTTGATGACTGCGGTGATGAGTTTCATGGTGCTGTTCTCTCCTGCTGTTGTCTGCTGAACTACGAGTGTTTCGGGCCGCACGTGGCCCGCCGAGCCGGGCGACGGCTACAGGATACGCCCCTCGTAAGCGGACTCGGCGTGGATCGCGCGGTCGAGGCCGAGTTCTTCGGCCTCTTCGGGCACGCGGATCGGATGGATCTTGTTCATCACCCAGGCGATGATGTAGGTCATGCCGAACGAGTAGACCAGGGTGACGATGATCGCGAGGCCCTCGCGCCAGATCATGTTCGGATCGCCTCCGAAGAACACGCCCGCCAGGCCGGCCGGGGCCGCTTCGACCGCGAAGAAGACGGCGAACATGGCACCGGCGATGCCCGCGATGCCGTGCACCGCGAAGACGTCGAGCGAGTCGTCGATCTTGTGCTTGCGCTTCCAGGTGATGGCCCAGGCCGCTGCGACGGCACCGATGAAGCCGGCCGCGATCGCTCCGACGGGGTTCACGGCGTTGGCGATCGGGGTGATCGCGACCAGGCCGGCGATGACGCCGGTGCCGAGGCCCAGCATCGTGGCGTGGCCGTCGCGGATTCGCTCGATGGTCATGAAGCCGAGCATGCCGCCGCACGCCGCGAGAATGCTGGTCAGCACCACGTACTGCGCCGTGAAGTTGGCTCCGGCTGCCGTGCCGCCGTTGAACCCGATCCAGCCCATCGCGAGGAGACCCACGCCGACGAGCACGAGGGGCAGGTTGTGCGGTCGCATCTTGGTAGAGCCGCGGCGACCGAGCACCAGGGCGAGCGCCA
>JBKEBN010000119.1:0-25693 GCA_047973175.1 Leucobacter sp. | reverse complement strand
GGGTGACACGGTCGCTGGAGCGCTGGCCCCATTCGGCGCCGACGACGTTGTCCGCGTCGGCGGACAGCAGCGCGTTGATCATGGTCTGCAGCAAGCTGCGCATCAGATCGGGCGACGCGTCGCCCAGCGCTTCCTCGAGCAAGCCAGCAGGGTCGAGAATATGAGGTGCGGTCATCGTGAAGATGCCTTTCGAGTGGGTTGTAGGAGATTCCTCGAAGGGAACTACACGGTGACCGCGCCCACGTTCACGACGAGGGGCCGGCCACCACGGGCTACACCACTTTATGGGGCACCACTACCGTCGGCGGCGATTCTCGCGAAGATGGCGCTGGTGCCGGAAGACCGCAAGGGCGCGGGAGCCGTGCTGCCGATGTCGGTGCTCGACAACGGCACGCTGCCGTCGCTGAAGAAGTTCTCTGCCGCGGGCATGCTGCGCCAGGGATATCGCAGGCAGAAGGTGCGCGAGGTGACCGAGTCCGTGCGGCTGCGCAGTCGCGGGCTGGAGCAGACGATGGAGACGCTCTCGGGCGGCAACCAGCAGAAGGTCGTGCTGGCGCGCTGGCTCACCCACGACGTGGACGTGCTGCTGCTCGACGAGCCGACGCGCGGCGTCGACGTCGGTGCCCGCAGCGAGATCTACCGCATCATCGTCGATCTCGCCGCGAGCGGCATGGCCGTTCTGATGGCCTCGAGCGATATGCCCGAGATCCTGAGCCTCTCCCACCGCGCACTCGTGCTGCGCGAGGGAGCGGTGGTCGGAGAGCTCTCGGCCGCCGAACTGAGCAACCCAGAAGTACAAGACCGGATCTTCCGACTCGCGAGCGGCCTCGAGGTATCGACGCCGGCCGACGCGTCGACCGATGCCGCGCGAAAGGACGCATAAGATGTCGAACCCGACCAACACCGAGGTCATGAAGACCGTAGAGGAAACGGGAACGCTGCGGCGCTTCTCGGGTCCCTGGTTCAAAGACCTGGCCATTCGCTACGCGATGGTCATCGTGATGATCCTCATCATCGCGTTCTTCCTTTACCGCAGCGCGCGCTTCGGCACCGTCGATAACGTGGTGACGATCCTGGTTGCGGCCGCCCCCTTCGCGCTCATCGCGCTCGGGCAGACCCTCGTGATTCTGACAGGCGGCATCGACCTGTCGGTCGGCAGCATCATCGCGCTGAGCGCGATGAGCGCGGCCGTGACGGCCAAGGCGATGCCCGATCAGCTCTGGCTGGCGGTGGTCGTCGCCGTGCTCGTGGGCTTCGTCGCGGGATCGATCAACGGTCTGATCGTCTCGCTCATGAACGTGCCACCGTTCATCGTGACACTGGGTATGCTGACGCTCGCCAGCGGCCTCGCCTTCGTGCTGGGCGACGGCGCGCCGATCAACGGTCTGCCGGAGGGCTACGGAGATTTTGCGAACACCCGCATCTTCGGTCTGACCATCCCCGTCCTGCTCATGATCATCGCGATCGTCGGCCTGGGCCTCCTCATGAAGCGCTCGGCCTACGGTCTGCGCGTCTACGCGGTCGGCGGCAACCCGCTCGCGGCTCAGATCGCCGGCGTGAAGACCGGCCGAGTGCTCTACAGCGTCTACGCGATCAGCGGCGCGCTCGCGGGCCTCTCGGGCATCATGCTCTCGTCGCGCGTCATCAGCGGCTCGCCGAACCTCGGCCAGGGCTACGAGCTCGACGCCATCGCCGCCGTCGTGATCGGCGGCGCGAGCCTCATGGGCGGTCGCGGCACGATCTGGGGCACCGCGCTCGGCCTGCTGCTGATCCAGACCCTCAACAACGGTCTCGACATTCTGACCGTGCCCGCCTACTGGCAGGACGTGATCAAGGGCGTGCTGATCGTCGCCGCGGTCGCGGTCGACGTCTGGGCCACGAAGCGACGACGAGTTTAGCCCTCGTCAGAGGCGCACCGACCATCCTGTAACCCCGTAATCGAACCCGTAAATCAAAAGGAGTCAACATGAAACTCAAGTCATGGCGCACGCGCGTGCTCGCCGCGACCGCTGCCGGCGCGGCAGTGCTCTCACTCGCAGCCTGCGGTGCCGGAGATCCCTCGGCCAGCAAGGGCTCGGGCGACGGCGGCGACAGCGGAGACGATCGCGTGACGATCGGCGTCTCGGTGTACGACATGTCCTCGTTCATCACCGAGGGCAAGGAGGGCATCGACCGCTACGCCGAAGACAACAACATCGAGATTCTCTGGAATGTCGCGAAGATGGACGTCTCGACCCAGGCCACCCAGGTCGACCAGTTCATCCAGGCGGGCGTCGACGCCATCATGGTCGTTCCCGTGCAGGCAGACACCCTGCAGCCCCAGGTCGCGGCGGCGAAGGAGGCGGGCATTCCGTTCCTCGACGTGAACGCCACCCTGAACAACCCCGATGTCGCCGGCAGTGTGCAGCCCGACGACGTGGCGGCGGGTGCGCAGGAGGCCGAGATGATGGTCGACAAGCTCGGCGGCAAGGGCAACGTCGTGATTCTGCAGGGCCCGCTCGGCGGCTCCGGCGAGATCAACCGCGGTGCCGGCATCGACAAGGTGCTCAAGGAGAACCCCGACATCAAGGTGCTCGCGAAGGACACCGCGAACTGGAGCCGTGACGAGGCCGTCAACAAGGTCAAGAACTGGATCTCGGCCTTCGGCGACGACATCGACGGCGTCATCTCGCAGAACGACGACATGGGCCTCGGTGCCCTGCAGGCGCTGCGCGAGGCCGGCATGGACGACGTGCCGATCGTCGGCATCGACGGCATCGAAGACGGCCTGAAGGCGGTCAAGAACGGTGAGTTCATCGGCACGTCGCTGCAGAACGGCACCGTGCAGCTCGCCACGGGCGTGGCGGTTGCGGCCGACATCGCACGCGGTGGAGACGTCGAGAAGAACCTGGTCTACATCATGCCTCCCATCACCTCCGAGAACGTGGACGTGGCGATCGAGCACGTCGTGACCGAGCGCGGACCCTTCCTCGACGGTCTCAGCGAGCTGATCAAGAGCAACCTCGAAACCGGCAACATCGCCTACGAGGGTCTGCCCGGCCAGGAGCAGTAGTCGCTCCCTCGAGTAGTAGCACGAACCTCGGTCCCTGAGTGTTCAGGGGCCGAGGTTCGCGCATTCTCTGAGGGCGGTGCCAGTACACTGGAAAGATCACAATTGAGAGGATCAGCTGATCATATGAGCATCCCTGCTGAGGACATCCTCGAGCACGCGCGCGCCGGTATCAGGCGCGAGGCGCAGGCTCTCTCGAATCTCGCCGACCAGATCGGGCCCGACTTCGTCGAGGTCGTCGGCGACGTGCTCGCGTGCGGCGACAGGAACGGCAAGGTCGTCACGACCGGTGCCGGCACGTCGGGCATCATCGCGGAGCGTCTGGCTCACCTGCTGTCGGTTTCGGGCACGCCCTCCTTCTACCTGCCCTCGCAGGATGCTCTCCACGGCGGCATGGGCGCCGTGACCGAGACCGACCTCGTGATCGCCTTCTCGAAGGGCGGGCGCTCGGCAGAGCTCACCCAGCTCGTCTCCCGGCTCACCGAGCGCGGCACCCGCGTCATCGCGGTGACCGAGAACCCCGGCTCCCCCTTCGCGGAGGCCGCGACCCGCACCGTGCACATCACCACCGACCCCGTCGACGCGGACGCGGGTGGTCTCATCGCTCTCGGCAGCACGCTCGTCGCGGGCTCGTGGGGCGACGCGCTGACGATCACGCTCATGGCGCTGCGCGACTTCAGCTGGGAAGAGGTCGTGCAGATCCACCCCGCCGGAATCGTCGGCGAGCAGCGCGACCTGCCCCAGGCCGTCACCCTGCTAAGCGAGGACACCGAATCATGACCCTCTCCGTCACTCCCGCTTCCGCCGCCACCGCTGTCGTCTGCGGCGTCGACACCTCGACCCAGTCGTGCAAGGTGGAACTACTGGCCGTCTCCGACGGGCGTCGAATCGCATCGGCCTCGGCCGCCCACCCTCCGGTCTCGCCCCCGCGCAGCGAGCAGGATCCCGAAGCCTGGTGGCTGGCCTTCGTCTCGGCGTTCCGCGCCGCCGCGGAGCAGGCCGGAGACGTGCGCGTCGAGGGCTTCGCCATCGCGGGCCAGTGCCACGGCATGGTTCCGCTCGACGAACGGGGCGAGGTGATTCGCGACGCCAAGCTCTGGAACGACACGACATCGGCTCCCGAACTGCGCGAGCTGCTCGCCGAGATCGGCACCGAAGCCTTTCTCGACCGGGTGGGCTCGATCCCGACCGCGGCATTCACCATCAGCAAGATCGCCTGGCTGAAGCGCCACGAACCCGAGCACTTCGCCAGGCTGCGCTCCGTGCTGCTGCCGCACGACTACCTCAGCTATCGGCTGACCGGTGAGATGGCGACCGACCGCTCCGACGCTTCCGGCACCGGCTACTTCGACGCCGTTCGAAACGTCCACCTGCCCGAGCACCTGCGCGTCATCGACGACTCGCTCGACTGGGAGGCGATGCTGCCGACCGTGCTGCCTCCCGAGGGCGTCGTCGGGAGGGTCACCCCGGAGGCCGCGGCCGTGCTCGGGATCGCGGCCGGGGCGATCGTCACCGCAGGCGGGGGCGACCAGCACGCCTCGGCGGTGGGGCTCGGCATCGGCGAGGGAGACCTGGTGTTCGCGCTCGGCACCTCGGGCGTCGTCTTCACCACCACCCCGAACGCCGTGCACGACACCAGCGGAATGGTGAACGGCGTCGCGAACATGACGGGCGGCTTTCTCCCGCTCGTCTGCACGCTCAACGCGGCCAAGGTCACCGACGCCGCGGCGAGGCTGCTCGGCGTCGACCACGACGAGCTGTCGCGCCTGGCGCTGGCAGCCGGCGCTGACGGGCCGGTGCTCGCGGCGTTCCTCGACGGCGAGCGCACGCCCAACCGGCCGCTCGCGGCGGGTCTCATGGCCGACCTCACCGCCGACGTGACGCGCGAGCAGTTCGCCCGGGCCGCGTACGAGGGCGTCGTCTTCGGGCTGTTCTCGGGTCTCCAGTGCATCGAGCGGTGCGGGATCGCCACGGACGGAGCCGTGCTCGCGATCGGAGGCGGATCGCGGTCTCAGGCCTACACGCAGATCCTCGCCGACCTGCTCGGCCGCACGGTGAGCCTCGTCGACGCGCCCGAAGCGGTGGCGCGCGGTGCCGCGGTGCAGGCCGCAGCGGTGCTGCGCGGCGAAACCGTGCTCGAACTCGCGACGGCTTGGCGGCCGCCGGCTCGGCCCGCGGCCGCACCGAGCGGTTTCGACAGCTCCGAGCGCTACGCCCGGTACCTCGAGGTCGCCGCCGTCACCTCGTTGGATCGGAGCCGGGTGTGAGCGCGGTCGCCGAGCGGGGGGTGCGCCGCGCCGCGTGGGCGACAGACCTGCCCCCCGAGAAGGTCGCCGGAAGTCTCTACGCGGTGACCCCCGAGCTGCGAACCGAGGCCGCCGCCGAACTCTTCGCCAGGGGCATGCCGATCCACATCGACCTGATTCTCGCGCCGTCGGCGGACGGGGGCGCGCTGGTGCACCGCGGCGTCTCGCCCGAGGAGGTGCGGCGGGTGCGTGCCGCGCTGCCCGACGCGCACCTCGACCTGCACGTCATCCTGCTCTCCGGCGCCGAGCGCGAGCACGACTCGCCGGAGGTCGTGGCGCTGTGCGAACTGGCGGCCGAGGTCGCGGCGGCTCGGGTCGTGCTTCCCGAGCGACTCGCGGAGCACCCGGAGGTCAGCGCCGTGCTCGAAGCGGCGGGCTGCGAGACGTGGCGGGAACTGCGACCGGCGGCACCGGTGCCGGTGACCGCGGGGGAGGGGAGCCCGGGCGGCAAAGCGGGAACCCTCGTCATGCTGATCGAACCCGGCACCCTGGACGCGGCCGATCCGATGCTCGTCGAGCGGGTCGGAGAGCTCTCGGGCAACACCGCGGTCGGAGTCGACGGCGGCGTCGGCCCCGAGCTCGCCGAACGCGCTCTCGCGCTCGGCACCGATCACGTCGTCGCCGGGCGAGCGCTCTTCATCACCTACGACCGGGCTACCGGAGAAGAAATCCCTGCGAACGGAGGAGAAACCCATGACCGAAGATGAGATCGGAACCGGGATTCCGCAAACAATGCGCGCCAGCGTGCTGCTGGGCACGCGCGAGCTCACCATCGAGCAGCGACCCGTGCCGCAGCCCGCGGCCGACGAGGTGCTCGTCAGAGTCGGCGCAGTCGGCGTGTGCGGCTCCGACGTGCACTACTTCAGGCACGGTAGAATCGGCGACTTCGTCGTCGAGTCGCCGATCGTGCTCGGCCACGAACTCGGCGGCGTCATCGTCGCCGTGGGATCCGACGTCTCGCCGGATCGCGTCGGCAAGCGGGTCGCGGTCGAGCCGCAGCGCCCCTGCGGCCGCTGCCACGAGTGCCGCACCGGCAAGTACAACCTGTGCCCCGACATGGAGTTCTATGCGACCCCGCCGATCGACGGGGCGTTCGCGGAGTACGTCACCATCCAGTCGCAGTTCGCCTTCGACATTCCCGATGAGGTGTCGGACGAGGCCGCAGGTCTCCTCGAACCGCTGTCGGTGGCGATCACCTCGGTGCGCAAGGCCGGAGTGGTGCCGGGTTCGACGGTGCTGATCGCCGGTGCCGGGCCCATCGGCATCATCACGGCCCAGACCGCGCGAGCCTTCGGGGCCGGCGAGATCATCGTCTCCGACCTGGTGGCCGAGCGCCGTGAGCGCGCCCTGCGGTACGGAGCGACCCGGGTGATCGACCCGCGCGAGCAGGATCCGAAGGACCTGGGCCTGCCGATCGACGCCTTCATCGACGCGAGCGGTGCGCCGCCCGCGGTGCAGTCGGGCATCCGGGCACTGCGCCCCGCCGGCCGCGCGGTGCTCGTCGGCCTCGGCAACCCCGAGATGGTGCTGCCCGTCGAAGACATCCAGAACCGCGAGATCACGGTCACCGGCATCTTCCGCTACACCGAGACCTGGCCGGTCGCGATCCAGCTCGTCGCGAGCGGGCAGGTCGATCTCGACTCGCTCGTGACCGGCAGGTTCGGCCTCGACGAGGTCGAGCAGGCGCTCGAGAGCGACACCGACCCCGACAGCCTGAAGTCGATCGTCTACCCCGGTCGCTGATCCGGAATTCATCTCACCCACCGAAGTAAGGAAACACACATGTCTCAGTTCAGCCTCGAGGGCAAGACCGCCCTCTTCACGGGTGGCAACCAGGGCCTCGGCAAAGCGTTCGCCTTCGGCCTCGCCGAGGCCGGCGCGCGCGTCGCGATCGTCGGGCGCAGTGCCGAGCGCAACGCCGAGGTCGTCGCCGAGGCTGCGGCGAAGGGCTACGAGTTCGTCGCCATCACCGCCGACATCACCGACGACGCCCAGGTCGCGCGCATGGTCGAGGAGGCCATCGCCGACCTCGGCCGCATCGACGTGCTCGTCAACAACGCGGGCACCTGCTACCACGGCGACTCGTGGGGCGTCACCGACGAGCAGTGGGATGCCGTGTGGGATCTCAACGTGCGTGCCCTCTGGAAGGCCAGCGTCGCCGTGGGAGAGCACATGCGCGAGATCGGCGGCGGTGCCCAGGTGAACATCGGCTCGATGTCGGGCCTCATCGTCAACCGCCCGCAGTGGCAGCCGGCCTACAACGCCTCGAAGGCCGCCGTGCACCACCTCACCAAGTCGCTCGCAGCCGAGTGGGCACCGCTCGGCATTCGCGTCAACGCGGTCGCTCCGGGCTACGTCAAGACCGAGATGGCCCCGGTCGACAAGCCCGAGTTCCAGCGCTACTGGATCGAGGACGCGCCGCAGCAGCGCTTCGCGCTCCCCGAGGAGATCGCTCCGAGCGTCGTCTTCCTGGCGAGCGACGCCGCCTCGTTCATCACGGGTTCGGTGCTCGTCGCCGACGGCGGATACACGGTGTACTGATGTCTGCGGCACTGAGCAATCGGCGCGTCGTCGTCAACTCCGCCGACGACATCCGGCTCTTCGAGGAGGAACCCCCGGTGGTCGGCCCCGGCGAGGTGCTCGTGCGCTCCCGCGTCGTCGGCATCTGCGGGTCCGACGTCCACGCCGTGCACGGCCGTCACCCCTTCATGTCGCTGCCGTTCTGGCCGGGGCACGAGATCGTCGGCGCGGTGGAAGAGGTCGGCGAGGGAGTATCCGCCGACCTCGCGGGTCGCAGAATCGTGGTCGAGCCGAACCTCGCCTGCGGCACCTGCACCCCCTGCCGCCAGGGACGCTACAACATCTGCTCGACGCTCGACGTCTTCGGCTGCCAGACCCCGGGCGGCATGACCGATCGCTTCACGATCGCGACGGACCGCGTGATCCCGCTCCCCGACGACCTCAGCGACACCGAGGCCGCGCTCATCGAGCCGCTCGCCACCCCGGTGCACGCGGTGCGACGCGCTGCCGACCTCGTCGGCGGCACGCTCGCGGGCAAGAAGGCGGTCGTCTTCGGCGCGGGCCCCATCGGCCTCTTCGTGACCATCGCCGCGCTGCACGCCGGAGCAGAGGCGGTCGTGGTCGCCGATCTGCTGCCCTCCAAGCGGGCTCGCGCGGAGCGTCTCGGTGCCGCGGGCAGCTTCGACTCGAGCGCCGAGGACGCGGCAGAGCAGGCGCTCGCCGCCCTCGGCGGCAAGGCCGACGTCGTCTTCGACTGCGTCTCGCGGGAGTCGACGGTGCGCCTCGCGATCCAGATTCTCGAGAAGGGCGGCTCACTCATGACGGTCGGCGTTCCCGCCGGTCCGACGGAGATCGACCTGCAGCTGATCCAGGATCACGAGATCGCGCTGCTCGGCAACCTGATGTACGTGCGCCAGGACATGGAGCTCGCCATCGAACTGCTGCGGGAGCAGCGGCAGCCGCTCGACGAGCTCATCACCGCCTCCTTCGACATCACCGAGGCGGAGAAGGCGTTCGCGGCCTCCGACGATCCCGAGCAGGTGAAGGTGCTCGTCACCATCGGCGACTGACGGCCCGCTGCGCTCCGCTCAACCACCTAATACCCGGGTGGTTGAGCGGAGCGTGGCGCGCGGGCTACACGTCCTCCGCGTCGAAGATGGTGTAGCTGTAGCCCTGTTCGGCGAGGAAGCGCTGCCGGTTCTGCGCGAAGTCCTGGTCGACGGTGTCGCGCGCGATGAGCGTGTAGAACGATGCGACCAGGCCCTCGCTCTTCGGCCGCAGGAGCCTGCCGAGGCGCTGCGCCTCTTCCTGCCGCGAACCGAACGATCCCGAGATCTGAATCGCGACCGAGGCGTCGGGCAGATCCACCGAGAAGTTCGCGACCTTCGACACCACGAGGATCTTCTCCTCCCCGCGGCGGAACGCGCCGAACAGCTCCTCGCGCTCGTCGACGGGGGTCTGCCCCGTGATCAGCGGCACGTCGAGCGCCTCGGCCATGGCCTCCAGCTGATCGATGTACTGCCCGATGACCAGCACGCTCTCGCCCGGGTGCCGGTCGATGATGCGCCGCGCGATGGCCTGCTTCGACGGCGTCGACGAGGCGATGCGGTAGCGATCCTGATCCTCGGCGATCGCGTACTCCATGCGCTCCGACTCGGGCAGGTCGACCCGCACCTCGAAGCACGCCGCCGGCGCGATGAAGCCCTGGGCCTCGATGTCCTTCCACGCGGCGTCGTAGCGCTTCGGGCCGATGAGGCTGAACACGTCGCCCTCGCGGCCGTCCTCGCGCACGAGCGTGGCGGTGAGGCCGAGGCGGCGGCGGGCCTGCAGCTCGGCGGTCAGCTTGAAGATGGGGGCCGGCAGCAGGTGCACCTCGTCGTAGACGATGACGCCCCAGTCCTCGGCGTTCAGCAGCGACAGGTGGGCGTACTCGCCCTTTCGCCGCGCGGTGAGAATCTGGTACGTCGCGATGGTGACGGGCCTCACCTCTTTCACCTGGCCGGAGTACTCGCCGATCTCGTCCTCGGTGAGCGTGGTGCGGCGCAGCAGTTCGTCGCGCCACTGGCGGGCCGAGACCGCGTTGGTGACCAGGATCAGCGTCTTCGCGCCGACCGCCGCCATCGACGCCGCCCCCACGATCGTCTTGCCGGCCCCGCACGGCAGCACGACGACGCCCGAGCCGCCGCGCTGGAAAGCCTCGACCGCCTTCGCCTGGTAGTCGCGCAGGTGCCAGGCCCCCTCGCCGTCGGCGTCGCCGTCGCTCTCGGCGAGCTCGATGTCGTAGGGCTCACCGGGGGTGTAGCCGGCCAGATCTTCGGCGGGCCAGCCGCGCGCGACCAACTGCTGCTTCAGCTCGCCGCGCGCCCACGCCTCGACAGGGTAGGTGCGGTCGTCGACGCGGTTGCCGAGCAGCGGGGCGATCTTCTTCGCGCTCGTGACCTCGCGCAGAATCGCCGGATCATCGCAGCGCAGCAGAAGCCTCGGTGGGGAATGGTTCTGCTGGTCCGCTTCGATGGTGAGCCGGCCGTAGCGGCGCATCGTGTCTTCGATCTCGCTCGCGACGCCGGTCGGCACCGGAAACTTCGCGTGGCGGTTCAGGGTGTCGAGGATCTCCGCGGCCGTGTGCCCGGCCGCGCGCGCGTTCCACAGGCCCAGTCGGGTGACGCGGTAGGTGTGGATGTGCTCCGGCGCGCGCTCGAGCTCGGCGAAGACGGCCAGTTCGTGGCGGGCGTTTTCGGCGTCGGGGTGCGCCACCTCCAGGAGGACGGTGTGGTCGCTCTGCACGATGAGGGGCCCGAGAGTCATAACCGACGAGTTTACCCGCTGAAACGCCGCTCTTGCTGGGCCGTCGGGAGTTGAGCTTGGCGTTTACGCGGCAATCTGCTGCGCAGCCCCGATCCGCGTCGGCTGCGCAGCCCGATCCGTCTCACCCGGCAGTTCGCCGGTTGGAAATGCACCCTAAAGTCTCGTTTTCAGGCACATTTCCAACCAGCGAACCCGGCACGACACCGCTCAGCGAGGCCCTGCGCCCGGCCCGGCGGGTTACAGCGGCTCGACGGCGGTGATCACGCTCACGGGGAGCGTGCGCTCGACGCCCGCCGACTGATCGGAGGCGCGCAGCCGGCCCGCGTTGACCGAGACGGGCAGCAGCGTGAAGGTGCGATGCTCGCCGCGGGCCTCCGCCGTGACGCGCACGGGGCTGTGATCCCGAATCGCGAGCTCGAGCAGGCGAGTGAAGTCGCCCGTGCCCGGCTCCGAGCGAGCCGCCGCGTAGACGCGATCGACGAGCTTTGCGAGCTTCTCGGGGAGCGGCGCGACGGGGGCGGATCCGGTTGCTGCGCCGGGCCGGGGGGCCGCGCCGGGTCGGGGGACCGCGCCGCGCTCGGAAACCGGGTCTGACTCGAGGATCTCGCCGACTGCGTCGCCGGTGTCGGTGCGGCTGTCGGTGTCGGTGCCGGCGTCGGTGCGGTGCTCTGCCGTGTCTACGTCGAGCGCGGTCGTCCCCACCGCCGAAACCGGCTCGTCGAGGATGCCGGGCAGCCTCGTTCGCAAAGCGCTCGTCGCGGGGTGCCGCGCGTCGGAGAGTGCCGCCAGCACGTGCTCGGGCCGCAGCCGGGAGAACAGTTCGGCACCGCCAGACCCCCGTCGCAGCTGCAGGTGCTGCAGTGCGCGGTCGACGAGCAGCGTGTCGGCGAGTTCGGGGCGGGTGAGCGCGATGCGGGTGCGCCCCTCGTCGCCGTGGTGCTCGTGCACGACGATGCTGCCGACCCGCGCGGCGAGCGAGCGCAAGAGGTAGTCGAGAGGCTGGGGGATGCCGGTCAGCGAGAGCCGCTCGAACGCGGCGCGGGCATCGGCGGCGCTCATGCCGCGTTCGAGGGCTTCGCTCACCGACGCCTCGGTGATGCGTCTCGTCGATGCCACGCCCACGTGCTCCGGCGTCGTGAGCGCCGCGAGCGTCGCGTCGTCGTGAGGCGCGAGTGGGCCGGGAACCACCGCGCTGAGATCGGGCTGCACGTAGACCCCCGGTGCGCAGGGGGGCATGTGCTGCAGTGCGAGTTCTCGCGCCCGCCGGGTCTCGCCGGCGAGCAGCAGGCGGGCGACCTCGCTGAGCAGGTTGTGCACGGTGAGGCCGAGGTGCTCCGCAGCCGCGACGAAGTCCGTCGCCGCGGCGAGTTCCGCGCCCGGCAGCAGCGGAAACAGCTCGGGCAGGGAGGCGGCCGCGGCGGCCAGATCCAGACCGCCGCCCCGCAGCAGCGCCGCGCGCAGCCACGGCGAGGTGCCGGAGATCGTGGCCTCCGCGAGCCAGAGCCAGCGCTCCCCGTGCTCGAGCCGCAGCCACGAGGCGGCTCGCGAGGAGAGCACGAGCGCCCCGTCCGCGGCCGCGGTGAGCCCGGCGCGCTGCAGCACCGCCAGGGTCTCCGCGGTGCGCTCGACGTCGATGCTTGCGGCCTCCGAGACGGCGCGCACCGTCGACACCGCGACGGTGCCGTTGCGGTTGAGGCGACCCGGCTGATCCCGCAGCGTGCGCAGGCACTCGGCGGCCTCGGCGACGGCTGTGAGGGCCGCGGCGTACCAACTGCTCGTATCGGGTTCGGGACCCCGAACCTCTTGCGCCCCGCGCGCGCTTGCGGGTGAGGCGCTCGGCTCCGGAGCGGTCAGCGAATCGGGATCCACCCGCGCCGTTCGCAGCGCGGCCCGCAGCGCCGAAGTGACCTCGGGCAGCTCGACCGCTTCGCTCGTCGTACCGCCGACGAGGCCCAGATCCAGCAGCCGGCGAGGAACGGGGGAGACGGCGTCGAGGCGCAGCAGCGTCGCCAACGTCTCGCGGTCGAGAGAGACCAGCGCCCGCGAGATCGAGTCGGTGCGCAGCAGGTCGGCGGCGAGGCCGATGGGGTCGACGACCGTTGCAGCGCCCGTCAGGTGCCGGCGGGAGACCAGCCGTTCGAGTGCGCTGCGATCCATCGCGGCGATGTGCGACGCGAGCGCGAGGGTGCCGCTCATCAGTGGAGAAGCGCTCAGCGCTTTGCTTCTCGCCGGAACTCGGCGCGGCGGCGACGGTGGGTCACGATGAACAGCAGCACCAGCAGCACGAAGCCGATCGGCAGACCGATCATGGAGATGCCGTAGACGATGGGCCACAGACCCTCGGCCATTGCCTGGCGGTCGTTCATGCCGATGATGAGGCTTGCGAAGAACGAGAGCAGCGCCACCGCGATGATCGTCAGCGAAGCGTAGGCGAGAATGCGCTCGAGCAGTGAGGGGGAGTCGGTTTCTTGGGACATCCGCTCCATGGTAACCGGTCAGCATGACATTCCCCGGAACGCCGGTGCCTCTTCCGTGCGGAGCGGAGCGCGGCCCTCGGCGCGCACGGTAGAATCGAGCTTTAGTGTGCGGGCGCATCGCGTTCGTGGGGATGCGTGGGCGGAGCGAACGCCGCGGGAGAGGAACGAGGCATGCCGAACGGCAAGGTCAGGTTCTACGATGAGGCGAAGGGCTTCGGATTCATCCAGGGAGATGACGGTGCGCAGGTGTATCTGCACGCCTCGGTGATCCCCGCCGATGCTGAGGTGCAGACCGGCACGCGGCTCGAATACAGCGTCGCCGACGGGCGCAAGGGCCCGCAGGCGCTCTCGGTGCGCGTCATCGAGACGCCGCGGCTCGCGAAGCGCAGCCGCAAGTCGGCCGACGAGATGGCCGTGATCATCGAAGACCTGGTGAAACTGCTCGACGGCCTCGGAAGCCGGCTGAAGAACGGCCAGTACCCCGAGCGGGCGCAGTCGCGCAAGGTCGCCACCATGCTGCGTCGCGTCGCGGATGACTTCGATGTCTGAGTCGCAGCCCGCTCCCGAGGAGTTCGCGGTGGAAACAGCTGAGATCGATGCGACCGGCGAGTCTGCGGTCGAAGCCGCGTCGAGTGCGCCCGCTGCGGCCGACTCGGCGGCGGTCGACCCGGCTCCGGCCGATTCGGCGGCGGCTGATTCGGCTGCGGTCGCCGATCCCGTGCTGCTCGCGGCTCGGGATCAGGCTCGCGACGCGCTCGCCGAGATCGCCGACGCGCAGACGATCGGTGCCGAGGCAGGCCATGAGGCGCACGAGGAGCATGTGCTGACGCTGTTCTTCGAGTGCCGCCTGCCCGGCTATCCGGGGTGGCGGTGGGCGGCGACGCTCGCGCGGGTTGACGAGGAGTCGCCGGTGACGGTGCTCGAGGTCGAGTTGCTGCCGGGCGAGGGTGCCGTCGTCGCACCCGAGTGGGTGCCGTGGTCCGTGCGTCTGGCGCAGTACCGCGAGGCTCAGGCGCGCCAGGCGGCCGAAGAGGCGGCGGCTGCTGAGGCGGCGGCCGAGGAGCTCAGCGAAGAGGACGACGTCGAGCCCGAGGACGATCTGCTTGAGAACGACTTCAGCGATTTCGACGACGAGATCGACGGCGTCGAAATCGACGAAGAGGACGAAGAGGATGACGACGACCTGGACGAGGAGTCCGAAGAGGACGAGCCGGACGAAGACGAAGCCGACGAGGACGACTGAGCGGCGATCCCGAACCCGCGCCGAAATGCGGCCTTCGGCGCGGACCAAGGCGCTCGGGGCAAAGCATCGCTTTGCGCGCCGTATGTCCCGAGGCCGCCTCGGTCTCGGTTTTTCCGCTAGCGCCTAGAGTCGCTCGAGCACGTAGTCGATCGCGGCGGTGAGCTTGCGCACGTCGTCGGGGTCGATCGCGGTGAAGGTCGCGATACGCAGCTGGTTGCGGCCCAGCTTGCGATAGGGCTCGGTGTCGACGATGCCGTTGGCGCGCAGCGTCTTCGCGATAGCGGCCGCGTCGATCGAGTCGTCGAAGTCGACGGTGGTGACCACCTGCGAGCGATGCTCGGGATCGGCGACGAACGGCGTTGCGACGGAGGTGCGCTCCGCCCACTCGTAGATGACCTGCGACGACTCCGCGGTGCGGGCGCTCGCCCGTGCCAGGCCGCCCTGGGCGTTGATCCAGCGAACCTGCTCGTCCATGAGCGCGAGAGTCGCGAGCGCGGGAGTGTTGAGCGTCTGATTCTTGCGCGAGTTGTCGACTGCGCCGGCGAGATTGAGCGTCTCGGGAATGTAGCGACCCGACGAGGTGACGCGCTCGATTCGCTCGATTGCGGCGGGGGAGGCCAGGGCGAACCACAGGCCGCCGTCGGAGGCGAAGTTCTTCTGCGGCGAGAAGTAGTAGACGTCGACCTCGTTCGCGTCGAAGTCGATGCCGCCGGCCGCGCTCGTCGCGTCGATGACGGTGAGCGCGCCCGCGTCGCCCGCGACACGCCGCACCGGAGCCATGACGCCCGTCGAGGTCTCATTGTGCGGGTAGGCGTAGACGTCGACGCCCTCGACGGGCTCGGCCTGCGAGCGCGAACCGGCATCGGCGGCGCGCACGTCGGGATCCTCGAGGAACGGAGCCGCGGCCGCGGCCTTCGCGAACTTGGCGCTGAACTCGCCGAACGCGAGGTGCTGGCTGCGGCGCTCGATGAGCGAGTGCACCGCAGCGTCCCAGAACACGGTCGCGCCGCCGTTGGAGAGGAGGATCTCGTAGCCCTCGGGCGCGCGGAACATTTCGGCGAGCCCCTCGCGCACGCTGCCCACCAGATCCTTCACCGGAGCCTGGCGGTGCGACGTGCCCAACACGCGCGGCTGGAGTGAGGAGAGGAAGTCGAGCTGCTCGCTTCGCACCTTGGACGGGCCGCAGCCGAAGCGACCGTCGGCGGGCAGGAGTTCGGTTGGAATGGTGATGTCGGCCATGACCTCCATCATAACGAGACGGCAGGGGGCGCGAATGTCGGAGCGAATGGCATATGCTGTCTACCGGAGCAGCGAAGGGATGGCGGCGATGACCGATCTGATCGATACGACCGAGATGTACCTCCGCACCATCCTCGAACTCGAGGAGGAGGGGATCGTACCCCTTCGGGCTCGTATCTCAGAGCGTCTGCACCACTCCGGCCCCACCGTCTCCCAGACCGTCGGCCGCATGGAGCGCGACGGTCTCGTGAACATCACCGACGATCGCCGCCTCGTGCTCACCGAAGAGGGTCGGCACAAGGCCATCAACGTCATGCGCAAGCACCGTCTGGCCGAGCGCCTGCTCGCCGACGTCATCGGCCTCGAGTGGGAGTACGTGCACGACGAGGCCTGCCGCTGGGAGCACGTGATGAGCGAGCGGGTCGAGCGCAAACTGCTGACCATCCTCGACCACCCCACCGAATCGCCGTACGGCAACCCGATCCCGGGCCTCGAAGACCTCGGCGCGGTGCGCGTGGGTTCGTACCAGACGAGGGTGGTCGGCGTCGTCGAACTCCTCATCGACCTCGGCGAACCCGCCACCGCGCGCATCAAGCGCCTTGCCGAGCCGGCGCAGGTCGATCCCGAACTGCTCGGCCAGTTCGCCGCGGCAGGTGTGCTGCCGGGCAACACAGCTTCCTTCACCCGTCAGGGCGATCTCGTTCACGTCGAGGTTGAAGGATCCAGCGAGGCCATCGACCTTCCGGTCGAAGTCGCCGCGCACATATTCGTCTCGCTGTAGCGAGGCTCACGTAGAAATCCACCGACAGGAACGACCCAATGCCGGGTCGTCTGTAATGGAGCTGATAGACCGAGGAGTCTGATCATGTCACTGCCAACCCCCGAAGCCCACATCGAAGCTGTTACCGCGGTCGTCGAGCATCGCAGCCCGGCCGAGCCCGAGTTCTTGCAGGCCGTCCACGAGGTTCTCGACACCCTGAAGCCAGTGCTCGCCGAGCGCCCCGAGTACATCGAGGCCGGCATCCTCGAGCGCATCGTCGAGCCCGAGCGGCAGCTGATCTTCCGTGTGCCGTGGGTCGACAATGAGGGAATCGTGCGAGTGAACCGCGGTTTCCGAGTACAGTTCAACTCCGCCCTTGGCCCGTACAAGGGCGGTTTGCGTTTTCACCCCTCGGTCAACCTCTCGGTCATCAAGTTCCTGGGCTTCGAGCAGATCTTCAAGAACGCGCTCACCTCGCAGCGCATCGGCGGCGGCAAGGGCGGCTCCGACTTCAACCCGGCTGGCAAGACCGACGCAGAGGTGATGCGTTTCTGCCAGAGCTTCATGACCGAGCTCGTGCACCACATCGGCGAGCACACCGATATTCCCGCGGGCGACATCGGCGTCGGTGCGCGTGAGATCGGCTACCTCTTCGGCCAGTACCGCCGCATCACGCAGCGCTACGAGGCAGGCGTGCTCACCGGCAAGGGCGTCAGCTGGGGCGGTGCCGAGGTGCGCACCGAGGCGACGGGCTACGGTGCCGTGTTCTTCGCCGACGAGATGCTGCTGCGCGCCGGAGAGGCGATCGAGGGACGCCGCGCGGTGGTCTCGGGATCGGGCAACGTGGCGACCTACGCCATCGAGAAGATCGAGCAGCTCGGCGGCAAGGCCATCACGGCGTCCGACTCGAGCGGCTACATCGTCGACGAGCAGGGCATCGACGTCGCCCTGCTGAAGCAGGTGAAGGAGACGGAGCGCGCTCGCATCTCCGAGTACGCGAACCGTCGTCCCGGTGCGCACTTCTCCAGTGTCGGCTCGGTGTGGGATGTGCGGGCCGAGCTCGCCTTCCCCTGCGCCACGCAGAACGAGCTGCACGCCGACAACGCGCGCAAGCTGATCGAGAACGGTGTGCGCGTCGTCGCCGAGGGTGCGAACATGCCGACCACGCCCGAGGCGGTCGAGCTGTTCCAGGAGGCCGGCGTGCTGTTCGCGCCGGGCAAGGCCGCGAACGCCGGCGGTGTCGCCACCTCCGCACTCGAGATGAGCCAGAACGCGGCTCGTTCACGCTGGGACCGCGACAAGAGCGAGGGGCGCCTGCACGACATCATGCGCGACGTTCACGCGGCCTGCTACGCGGCGTCGGAGCGCTACGGACGTCCCGGCGACTACGTGCTGGGCGCGAACGCGGCTGCCTTCGAGACCGTCGCGCAGGCGATCCTCGAGCAGGGCGTCATCTGATCTTTCTGATCTGATCTCCTGATCGAAACTCCGTGATCGGGATCCCGTCTTCTCTCGGTGTCGAGAGATTCGGGATCCCGATTCGCGTTTACCGGCGTGAGTTTTCGGGGAGCTCCGAGACGAACGTGACAATTTCGTGATCTTTGGTTAGGCTTGAACGATCGCGGCCTTGTGCGGGCCGCATAATGCAGAGAACGTCAACGTTAGGCAGAAGAAAACTCGTGACTCAGTACTCCAGCAACGCCGTAGCGATTGCGTCCGAGACCGTGAAGCCGACCTCCAAGGGCAAGCGAGTTGCTCAGATGACGGGGGCTGTCGCGCTCAGCATGGGCATGATCGGCGCGTTCGGGCTCCCCGCCAACGCTGTCGCCCCCGAGGTGAGCAACGCGCAGATGAGCGACTTCGGTGCCCCGCAGCAGGTGCTCGAGACCGTTGCTTCTGAAGATGCGGTGCTTCCCGCGACCACGGTTGACGCCGATGTCGCCGAGGAAGTGCTCGAGCAGGAGCGCAAGGAGAAAGAGGCCAAGAAGGCCGCCGCGGCTGCTAAGAAGGCTGAAGAGGCTCAGCGCCAGGCTGCCGACGAGCAGGGCGGTGAAGCGACTCCCGCTGCCAGCCCCGCGTCGAACGACACCTCCTCCAGTGGCAAAGACGTGCCGGCGGGCAAGGGCGCTTCGGCGATTGTCAGCGGTGCGCTCGCTCAGGTCGGCGTGAACCAGGACTGCACCGACCTCGTGCAGAACTCGCTCGCGGCCGCGGGCATCATCGCGCGTCGTGACCAGGGCGGCTACGACCTCGGCACCTCGACCTCCGAGTACGTCGGGCTGGGCGGCACGCAGATCACCAGCGGCGACTACGCCCCGGGCGACGTGCTGATCTGGGACGGCCGTCACGTGGCAATCTACATCGGCAACGGCCAGGCGGTGCACGGCGGTTACGGCGGCAACCAGACCGTCGTCGCGAGCGCCTTCCTCGACGGCTCGCCCAGCGGCGTCGTTCGTTTCAGCTAGCCTGAATCAAGCTTTTCGCGGCGGGCGGGGTTTCGACCCCGCCCGCTTTCGCGTGTGCGCTGGCCGTCACTCCCTCCGGCACTGTTGTGCTGCTAAGTGATTGCGCCGATGAGCGGTCATTCGTCATCCTGCGCGAGCGGAGCGAGTCGCAGGATCCAGAGAGATTCTGAGATTCTGCGACGGAGCCTGTGCTGCGCGAAGTCGGAGTACGCGGAATGACGGTACAAGCCGAGCCCTCACCCGCGCAACTGCGACGCCAGCGCGGAGGCCGTCTCGGCCTCCGGCACTGTTGTGCTGCTAAGCTTGATCTTTGTTCGCCTTGGTAGCTCAGTGGATAGAGCACTTCTCTCCTAAAGAAGGTGTCGGAGGTTCGATTCCTCTCCAGGGCACGATTTTCAGGCGCGAAGCGTCGCTTCGCGCAAATCGTGCCGCGGTCTCGACAGGCCGCGCCCTGTCGAGGAACCCCGGAACTGGGCAGAACGGCTAGAAAGCGCCCCCATGGGTATTTCTACTCACGGGGGTTGGCTCAATCACTGTGCAGGGTGCCGTCTTCACGCCCCCGCTTCCGCTCTCAAGGATAGTTGAAGTTCTGCTCCCAGCAAGCAGCAGCAGTAGAACCGTGGGAGAACTCATTCTGCGAAGAACCCCACAACCCTTGCAGTAGACGCGGCTTGAGTGGGATGGTAAATTTGTTAGTGCAACGCGGGTAGCTCTCTAGGTACTTTGTACCCCGACAGCGAGGCGTTATGCCCCGGGCGGCTGCGGCCTACCCGGGGCTGCATCTTTTTCGAGGAGCCCCTTGGACGCCCACCTGCAACGCCTCTACCGGGAGAACACGGGTCCGGTGGCGTTCATGGATGAGTCCTACCGCGAAGACGGGGCAGTCACCTATTACATCGTCGCAACCGTGCTCGTCGCGCCAGACTATTTATCCTCGACCCGCAGTCTGCTTCGGAACTACTACAGTGGCGAGACCATGCACGCGGCACCGATGTATCACCGGCGCGAGTTCGCATCGCTACGAGGCGGGATCGACCTCGCCGCACGCCACCATGACGGCGCAGACATCGTGGTCCATACGCCCATTGCGGCAGGCGACAGATTTGGTGCCGAGGCACGGAGACGCTGTCTTGCTCATGTTTTGCCGCTGCTGCATGCGGAAGACGAGGTCAATCTGTTCGTGCTCGACTCCTTCAACCGCGAAGATGCGAACGAAGCAGACCGAAGGATCTTCCGCGATCTTCGTCGTGAAGGTCGCCTCGACCGAGCGACGGCAGAACATCACACGCGACCGTCGAATGAGCCCTTGCTCGGTCTGCCTGATCTGCTTGCTTGGGCATACCGTCAGGAGTACGCGCGCCAATATCCTGAATGGTTCGAGCCCTTCCGCGAGCACACGAGGGTTCACCGGCTGTAGGAAACGGACTCTTTTCTTCGCTTGCCGCCTTCAAGAGGGCGTCTGCGAGGGATTCCTCGAGCCACGAACGCCATACTTACTGGACAGGTCGGCGACGATCATCCCCGCTTGAAAGTCGTCCGCGAGGCATTTTGACATCTCGTCGGTGAGCCTGGTCCCAACACTCTCCCATTCGTGCCGAACCGGGCCACGTTGATCTGTCACAACCCGTACTTGGGGCCTCGAAGGTACGAGGTAGACTCCCTTGTGCGCCCGAGATACCAATGTTTTCAAGGGCTGTCGTTGGTTCTTGAACTGTGTACCGGGGTGCACGAAGCATGTTGGCCCGTTCTGCCGCATGATTCCGCGGGAGAACGGGCTTTATTGTTGCTCGTCTGAACGATCTTCACGTGTGCACCGGACCTCACCGCGAGCGACGCGGCAGTCTGCCGAAGATCATGGACCAGTATGTATGGGAGCCTGCCGAACCGGATCCTGCTGCACAGCGACCTGCTCATCGGCAGACGTAGCGGAGCGAGTCGATCAGCCAGCCCCACTGATCGCGGTGCACGCACAGCGCCTCGATGTTCAGTGCGCCGGCGTTTGCCGCGCTGGTGAACAGGGAGAGCGCGATGAGACCGACCACGATCGTCGCAACGATCAGCACCACGCTGATGATGATCCCCCAGACCGACAGGAGCGTGCTGTCTCCGGCCTTCTTCTTCCAGATCAGCATGGCGATGTTCGCGATGAGGCCGACAACCGGCATCACGATCGCGAGCACGAAGGCGACGATTCCGGCACCCTTCCTTAGCCCAGAGAAATCGGTCTCAGGCGCGGTCGTCGTCTCGGTCATTTCAGTTCTCCTCAGAGTCCAACGTGCGCCATGAATAGCGCTCAGTACGGTCATTCAACCAGCACGAATACCTCGAAAAAGGGCGTTCAGTCAAAGTTCCCCACATGTGGGGACAGTGCCGTTCAGCGCTGTCCGAGCAGCGCACCGTCGTGGTCGAATGAAGATCGACGAGCTGAGCCCGCCTCGCTGACCAGCACCGAGATCGCAGCGCGTTGACCCTGCGGAATCGCTCGAATCGTCACAGAGCCCCGGGCGACCGGCGCAATCGTTTCGGCCACTGCGATCGCGAGCGCATCCCCGAGGCGATGGTCCCCGGCCGATTCCGAGCCCAGGAGCAGCACTCGCACGCCTCGCCCCCTCGCAGCGCGTATCGAGCCATCGAGCAGGGGATGTCGGAGAGAAGGGGAACGAATCTGATCGCGGATCCCTTCTGCGAGTGCGGCGAACCGCAAGGCTTCCGGGTCTCCGATCTCCTGTCCCCGCCAGATTTCCTCGAGTGCCGGTCCGGCCTCGGCGCGCACACCGCCGATCAGGCCCTGGTCGCGAGCGGTCGCAGCCTCTGCGGCCTCGGCCGCAAGCCTTGCCAGCTCCGCCTCGGTCAGATGCGCGCGCTCGCGTGCGACCGCGCTGCTGAGGGCGATCCGCCACACGATCCCAATGGTGAACGCGATCACGGGCAGGATGAGGAACGCGAACAGCTCAGCGGGCGAGGCACCTGCCGCTATGCCGAACACGAGTCCCGCGGCGAGCAGCAGGAATCCGCCTCCGATGCCCTCCCGGATATTTCCCCGCGTGGTGAGCAGTGCCAGGAGGTAAGCGGCGAAGTTGAAGGGCCAAGAGTCCTCTTCGGGCGATGCCGTGTACAGCACCAGCGCGCCGGCGAGTAGCGCCGTTGCCGCACAGCCCACGCCGAGGGGGAACCGGAGTCGTCTTCCCCCGGGGAAGGTGAGCAACAACACAGCGACCAGTTGCAGGGCGGAGGCGAGAACCAGCTGCAGCAGATATTCGTCCAGGGCGCTCTGGAGCAGCGTCGACCAGATTCCGAGCGCCCAGACGGTGATAAGCGTGTATCGCGCGCCGCGGGTGCCTAATCCGGCAGCCTGGGTGCCCGCCGCAGTCAGGTCCGCCATGTTAGCTCCACCATCGTTGGTCCTCCGGGGCGGGAGGTGACTGTCGCACCGCCGCCGGGAATCCCGCGCATGCGGCCGATGATGCTGCGGTCGATTCCGAGGGATTCGGAACGGATGAGATCCCGCTCGAAGCCCGTGCCGTCATCCAGCACGATGACTTCGAAACTGGTGCTCGCCGCACGCGCCAATAGCGTTCGGGTTGCCCCCGGGCCGGCGTGCCTCAAGCTGTTGCGCATCGCCTCGCCCACCGCGCCGATGATGGCGTCGGCGACGGAGACGGGAAGTGCGCCCTCCTCAGAGGTGGCCTTGATGCGGCATTCGGGGTCGATTCTCAGCACGGTTTGCTCGAGTCGGTGCAGCGCTGTTTCGCACGGCTCCGCACCTGTCGTCGGTGCAGGAGGCGGGCTCTCGAGTAGGTCGAGCGCTCGCCGAGCCTCCGCACGCAACTGCGGGGAAGGAGTGCCTCGTGCGCGGAATGCGGCGGTGAGCGCGGAGATGACCTCATCGTGCAGCAACCGGGAGACATGCTCCTGGTGCTCGGCATTGATTGAGGCTTGCATCTGCCTGGCCCGGCCCTCCACGGCGGCACGTTCCGCGGCACGCATGACGGTCATCCGACGCCGGATGCCGACGAATATCGCGATGAACACGATATTGCTCATGTGGATCGGCATCGCTACCCAGACCACGTGAGGAATCTCGCCCAGGAACAGCAGAGCGGAAAGCGGCACGAGTGCTGCCCCCAGAACCGTCCCGGTGGTTGCCGCCCAGGGCGGCAACCAGAGCAGCAGGTATGCGCTGATCACGGCGTCGAACGAAAGGATCCACGGAAGAGTCTCAGGCGGTTGAGGCCCCTGATAGGAGGCGAACGCGATGAGCATCAGAAGTGCGCCGAGAATCGGCGCGACGCGCCAGCACGCGGTGAGAAGCGTGTGTGGGAGCGCCCAGCCGAGTGCGGCGAGACCGAGCACCGTCACCGCGAGTACAGCTACCCCGAGGTTCCACCATGTCGGATAGTCGCCGCTCGTGGCCAGCATGATCGGTGCCTGGCCGAGCAGCAGCGCCGCGCCTCCGACCGACATGATCCAGCCGATGCGCCGGTCGATCCGGCGAGTGTCCTGGATCCTGCTCACGGCCCCGGGAAGCCGGGTTCGATAATGCCGTCTTCGACCGCGCGGATGAAGAGATCGTGCTTGGTTCGCGCCGGCCGGCCGGAGGCGGCGTACTGCTTGCGGATGCGTTTGACGTGCTCGATCACGGTCGAGCGCGAGATGTACAGTAGCGTGCCGACCCGCTCTGCCGTTTCGCCGGTTGCGTAGAGCGCCAGCACCTCGGCCTCGCGGTCGGAGAGCTGACCAGAGACGAACTCCTGGTCGTCGTCGAGTGATGCCGCCCAGTCCGTTGACGCCACCGTTTCGCCGCGGTGCCCCGCATGCACGGCCGCGATGATCGCTTCCGGTTCTTCGGTTTTGCGGATCATTCCGATGGCTCCGGCTCGTGCGGCTTCGCGGATGAGCGCGGGTCGGTCGCCGCTGGTGAAAGCTATGGCCGGGATCCGCCGCTCGGTAAGGGTGCGGATATTCGTCGTCGGCGTGGACGTATCGTTCAACTGCAAGTCGAGGAGCACGACATCCAGCTCCGCGCACTGAGCCAAGAGGCTCGGGACCGTGGGCGCTACGGAAACGACTTCAAGGTTCGGATCGGTGCTGAGCACCTCGACCGTGCCCGCAATGATGACGGGATGATCGTCGACGATTCCCACTCTGACGCCCATTGGAACCTCTTGTCGCTCACACCCTCCACCCGAGCTTTCCTTCATCACTCCATTATCGCGTCGCTGCAATCTCGCGGCATCATAGTGAGTATGAATTCGAAACCCGTGATGCGAGCAGCCACCCAGCAGTCCCTCGGAGGCCCCGAGGTGCTCGAGGTCGTCGACCTTCCCCGACCCCGGCCGCGCGCGAACGAGATTCTCGTGCGCGTGCACGCGGCAAGCCTCAATCCCACCGACTGGAAGCACCGCGCCCAGGGAGGCTTCCTCGGCGAACCTCCTTTCGTCATCGGCTGGGATCTCTCGGGCGTCGTCGAAGCCGTCGGCATCGGCGTGGCGCGTTTTCAGCCGGGTGACGAGGTCATCGGAATGCTGTCGTACCCGTACGGGCACGGGGCGCACGCCGAGTACGTCGCAGCGCCCGCGCGGGTTTTCGCGAAGAAGCCGGCCTCGCTCGACCACGTTCAGGCGGCGGCCCTGCCGCTCGTCTCCCTGACGGCGTGGCAGACGCTCATCGATTACGCGGATATGCAGCCCGGGCAGCGCGTGCTGATTCACGCGGCCGCCGGCGGTGTGGGTCACGTCGCCGTGCAGATCGCGAAGACGCGCGGTGCGTATGTGATCGGCACCGCGAGTGAGGCCAAGCACGATTTCCTCCGGAGCCTGGGCGTTGACGAGGCGATCGACTACCGCAACCAGGAGTTCGACGAGGTCGTGCGCGACGTCGACGTTGTGCTCGACACGATCGGTGGCGAAACTTCCGTGCGCTCACTGCGAGTTCTCCGCCCAGGTGGAATCGTCGTTTCGACCCTGCCGGTCGGCTCCGCGAGGTTCTATAGCGAGGCCGAGCAGCTCGGCGTTCGCGCGCTCCGCATGCTCGTCGACTCCTCTCGCACCGACCTGGCGTCGATCGCCGAACTCGCCGAGTCGGGCGAGCTGCGTGCGACGATCGCCGCGACCTTCCCGCTGGATCGAATCGCCGACGCGCATCGCCTCGGTGAGACCGGACGCACCGCGGGCAAGATCGTTCTCACCATGGAATAGCACGGAGTAAGCCGGGCGGCCAGGGACCAGGAGGGCCACGGCTACGGCGTTTGCGGCACCGCGCCGTGCGCGCCGTGCGTTTCCCGCGTGATGGGCTCGTCGCCGATCCCGTTCGCCGCTCGCCTCGCGGCGCGGCGCTCGCGGCCGCCCTCGAAGAGCAGGTACAGCACCGGTACGAGGATCAGGGTGAGCGCCGTCGAGGAGATGAGGCCACCGATCACGACGATCGCAAGATCCTGGCTGATGAATCCGCTCGATCCGGTGACCCCCAGCGCCATCGGAATCAGGGCGAAGATCGTGGCGAGAGCGGTCATGAGGATCGGGCGCAGGCGCTGCCTCGCACCGTTGAAGACGGCGTCGCGCACGCTCTGCCCCTGCTGCCGATACTGGTTGACGAGGTCGATGAGCACGATCGCGTTCGTCACCACGATGCCGATGAGCATCAGCACGCCCACGAGCGACGCCACACCCAGCGGGATGCCGGTGATGATCTGCAGCAGGATCGCGCCCGTCGCCGCGAACGGCACCGACACCATCAGCAGCAGCGGCTGGCGCAGCGACTTGAACGTCGCGACCATCACGACGTAGACGATGAGCATCGCCGCGAGCATCGCCAGACCCAGCTGCTCGAA
>JBKEBN010000089.1:0-54352 GCA_047973175.1 Leucobacter sp. | reverse complement strand
CAGCCCAGCTCGACCCTCTCTCCAGGTCCGTCCTTCCCGATCCGTGATCCAGCCCGACCCGCCCCAGTGTCCAGCCGGGACCCGCCCTTTGTCCAGCGGCGTGGATTCGAGTAACGGCGTGCCAAAACCGCAGAAAACTCACGCAGTTACTCGAATTCACGCCGCAATCAAACACAGCAAGCGGTCGCAGGTCTCTAGCCCCTGATGGCCTCGCTGAGCTTGACCCTCACTCCCGTGCGCAGGATCGAGTTGCTGTAGATGCGCGCGCCGATCCAGAGCACCACGGCGATCGACACCACGAGCACACCGAGCGAGAGGATCGGCTCCCACCACTCGGCCATGCCGAGGTAGAGTCGCATCGGCATGCCGATCGGTGCCGAGAACGGCACGTAGCTCATGATGAGGAGCGCCTGCGGGTTGTCGTTGAAGAAGATGATCGCCATGTAGGGCAGCATCACCAGCCACATGACCGGGCTCACTGCCGAGGCCACGTCTTCCTGCCGCGATACGAGGGTGGCGAGCGCCGCGTACATGGTCGCGAGCAGCACGAAACCGAAGGCGAAGAGGATGCCGAACCAGATGAGCGAGGTGCCGAGCTCGCCGAGCAGCAGGTCTTGGCCCGTCGCCAGCATGCCGATCGAGGCCACCGCCACGATGGCGACCACCTGCCCGATCGCGAGAATGCTGTTGCCGAGGATCTTGCCCGCGAGCATCGTGCGCGCCGAAACGGTGGCGAGCAGGATCTCCACGATGCGCGTCTGCTTCTCTTCGACCACGCTCTGGGCGATGGTGGTGCCGAAGGTGATCGCGCTGAACATGAAGACCACGCCGAACGCGACCGCGATCAGGTAGGCGAGCGCCGGATTATCGGTGGTCGGGGCGAGCAGTTCGATCGAGGGGGTCGCCGAGAGCATCTGCACCAGGTCGCCGGGCGGGCTGTCTTGAGCGAGCACGGTCAGGCCGACCGCCGTGTCGCCGCCCGGCACCACGGCCGCGTCGACCTCGCCGCCGAGCACCGCCTGCTCGGCCGCCGCACGGTCTGCAACCGTGACGCGCTCGAAGACCTCGGTGCTGACCAGGTCGGCAGTTGCGGCCACCGTTGCGACCCTTGTCGGCCCCCCGAAACCGCCCGACTTGGCCATGAAACCGCTGAACAGCACGCTCCCGAGCACCAGTAGAAGGAGCACCCCGCTCGAGATGAGAAAGGCCTTGCTGCGCAGCTTCGTGGTGATCTCGCGTTCGGCGACGAGCCAGACCCCCTTCGCGGGAGTGTTGCCCACGGCCGGAGCACCGGTTGCGCGACTGCCGCTCGCCTGGTCGCGCGATGTCTGATTGTGCGCCGTCTGATTCGGCGCTGTGTGCTGGTTCGCTGTGTGCTGGTTCATTGCACGACCTCCTTGAAGATCTGGGCGAGCGATGGGGTGACGTGGGCGAAACGGCGCACCGTGGTCGGCGACCCTGTCGCGCTGGATCCAGCGGTGCCGGATCCAACAACACCGGATCCAGCGGCACCGCGTTCCGCAGAACCTGCCGCGCCGACCCCCGCGGTGCCAGACGCCGCACCGCCGAGAGAACCGAGCGACACAGCGCGCGCGAGCACCGCCTGCGCGGCTTCGTCGGTGTCGGCTTCGAACCGAGCGAAACCGCCGTCGAGCCGCGAGACGGAGATGCCGGGCTGATCCCGAACCCAGCCGGCATCGGCCGAGGGACCCGCGAGCTCGAGCTCGAAGGCGCGCCCGGAGTGCTTCGAACGCAGCGACTCGCGCGAACCGGAGGCGAGGATCTTGCCGCCGCCGATCACCACGACGTCGTCGCAGAGCCGCTCGACGATGTCGAGCTGGTGCGACGAGAAAAGCACGGGCACGCCGCGCGACGCGTAGTCGCGCAGCACGCCGAGCACGACCTCGACCGCAAGCGGGTCGAGTCCCGAGAACGGCTCGTCGAGCACGAGCGCTGTGGGTTCGTGCACGAGTGCGGCGGCGATCTGGGCGCGCTGCTGATTGCCCAGCGAGAGGCTCTCGAGCGTGTCGCCCGCCCGCTCGGTGAGCCCGAGACGGTCGAGGAGGCCGCTCGCCGAAGTCTTCGCCTCAGCCGCGCTCATGCCGTGCAGGCGGCCGAGGTAGATGAGCTGCTCGAGCACCTTCATCTTGGGATAGAGCCCCCGCTCTTCGGGCATGTAGCCGAAGCGCGAGCGGTCGGCGGCCGTGAGCGGCCGACCATCGAGCATCACCGTGCCGCTGTCGGCCGCGAGCACGCCCAGGATGATGCGCATGGTGGTGGTCTTGCCCGCGCCGTTGCCGCCGACGAAACCGGTCATGCGACCGCCCTCGACGCTGAAACTCACGTCGCTGAGCACCCGGCGATCTCCGAAACTGCGCGAGACGCCTGCTATCTCGATCATGTCGCTCCCTTCCTCTGTGCTTCCCTACTGATCGCTTCGTGGCCACCCGACGATTGCGTCGCCGCGTGACCCCTGTCGCTGCGTGATCCGTTGAGATCCACGCTACGGACGACCACCGACATCGTGCCTCCCCCGCGAGGCTGATCCCGATCCTCCGCAGGGCGGAAGCGCAGTGTCGGAGGTGCCCCCTACGCTGGTTTCCATGACAGTCACCGCGACCGAGTGGGTGCGCCCGGCACCCGACCGCAGCGACCTGCGCGCCGACATCGGGCTCGCACTCCTGCTCGCCCTCGCCGCGACCCTGACCTCCATGCTCTACGCGCGCATCGGCATCTACGGCGAACCCGCTGAGCCGTGGGTGTGGGCGGTTGGTCTCGGTCTGTGCACGCTGCCGCTCGCGCTGCGACGCCGCTACCCCGTGCCGGTCGCGCTGGTGGTGTCGGCCGGGTTCTTCGTCTGCGGCGAGTTCACGGTGCCCGAGGTGCTCATCGTCAACATCTGCCTGTTCGTCGCGCTCTACACCGTGGGTGCTTGGGAGCGCAATCGGGTGCTCTCGTTCTGGATCAGGTTCGGCATAAGCGTCGGCATGACCGTGTGGCTGGTGATATCGCTCATCATCGCCTCGTCCGAAGAAGACGCTTTCCCCGGCGTCTCGCGCTCGGGCATCTTCTCGGCCTACGCGACGTTCGCGGTGATTCAGATCGTTACGAACCTGCTGTACTTCAGCGGTGCGTTCTACTTCGGCGAGCGGTCGTGGCACGGGGCGCGCACGCAGGCCCGGTTGGAGGCGCAGGGGCGCGAGCTCGAATTGGAGCGTCAGACGAGCGCGGCTCAGGCGGTGGCTCTGGATCGGATCGCGATCGCACGGGAGCTGCACGACATCGTGGCGCACCACGTATCGGTGATGGGGATTCAGGCGGCTGCGGCGAGACGCAGCATCGACGCCGACACCGAGCGGGCGAGGGCCGCGCTCGAGATCGTCGAGGAGAGCGCCCACACCGCCGTGAGCGAGCTGCGGAGGCTCGTGTACACGCTGAGAACCCCCGACACCGATAGCACCGCGACAACCGTCGGCATCGCTCAGTTGCAGACCCTCATCGCCGAGTCGCAGACCTCGGGTGTGCCCACGACGTTCATCGTCGCCGGCGATCCCCGTCCCCTGCCGATGCTCGTCGACGTCGCGCTGTACCGGGTGGTGCAGGAGGCGCTGACGAACGTGCGCAAGCACGCCGGGCGCGGGGCTACTGCCGAGGTGCGACTGCGTTTCGATGCCGACGCGGTGGAAATCGAGGTGAGCGATGACGGTCTTGCGCAGCGCATCGGCTCGAACGGGCCCGGCGTGAAAGCCGAGGGTGCGCGGCTCGGCCTGCGCGGCATGCGCGAGCGCATCGGCGCGGTCGGCGGAGAGGTGAGCACCGAGCGCAGGGAGCGCGGCGGTTTCATGGTGCGGGCACGAGTGCCGCAGGCGGAGCAGGCGGTCAGCGCATGATCCGGGTGCTGCTCGTCGACGACCAGGAGCTGGTGCGATCCGGCTTCCGCATCATTCTCGACTCCGAACCCGACATCGAGGTGGTGGGCGAGGCCGCGACCGGGGTCGAAGCGGTGCGTCTCGCCTCAGAACTCTGCCCCGACGTGATCTGCATGGACGTCGAAATGCCCGAAATGGACGGGATCGAGGCGTCACGGCAGATCCTCACGGGGGCGGTTCCGGGCCCCGCGATCCTCATCCTCACGACCTTCGGCCACGACGCCTACCTCTTCGACGCGCTCGTGGCGGGGGTCAGCGGCTTTCTGCTCAAGACCTCGCGCGCGGAGCAGCTGATCGACGCGGTGCACTCGCTCGCGGCCGGCAACGCGCTGCTCGGACCCGACGTGACCCGAGCCGTGATGGAGCGGGCCGCCGGGAGCCGCACGCTCACGTCTTCGAACAGACCGGGCGACGATCCCGCACTCTCCGACCCCGTGTCGGCTGCGGCAGCGCAGGCGCAGAAACGACATCGGTCTGAAGCGTCAGCCGAACTGAGTGCCGAAGAACGCGCCGGGCGGGCGGCCTCGGCGGCGAGCGCGGAGGCGATGGATCGCGCGGGCCTCACCGAGCGGGAGCGGCAGGTGCTGGCGCTCGTCGCAGAGGGCCGATCCAATGCCGAGATCGCGGCCGAGCTGTTTCTGGGCGAGGCGACGGTGAAGACCCACGTCTCGAATCTGCTGCAGAAACTGGGGGCGAGGGATCGGGTGCAACTCGTGGTGTGGGCGCTCGGTCAGCGCTGAGCACCCAGCACCAGCAGCCTAAACCCTCACTACCCGGGAACCTGGTACACCCCAGCCGGCACCCTCAGCGCCGTCGTCGAGATGCGGCGGTCGAACGTGGCCAGTTGTGCGCCGTGCGCGTGCGCGAGAAGTGCGAGGTAGGTGTCGGTCACCTCGCCGGAGCCACGCATGCGGTGCGAGTCGACGTCTGAGCCGAGCAACGAGACATCGTCGGAGATGCGCTGGTGGCAGCCGACACGCGTTAGCGTGCGGAGACTCTCAAACACCACATGCACCGGCTGACTTCTCGGGTACCTGGGCAGACTGATGATTCGAACGGTGCCGTTCTCGGTAATGGGGCAGGTCAGCCACTGCCGCTGCAGATCGCTGTAGAACCACTCGCTCGCCGCAACATGAAACGGCTGATCCGGGTCAATAAGCGCGATGAGCACGTTCGTATCGAGCAGGTACGATCTCACGCGGGCCTCACACGAACTCATCGATGAGAGCCTGCGTCTCTTCGAAGGTCACGACCCGGCCCTCACGACCCTGCGGCAGCAACCTGACGCCGAAACGCTTGAGCAGCGTGTCTGAATCGTAAGGCCCGCGAAACTCACCCTCGTACTCGATCACGGTATTCGTCGGCGGGAGAATCACATCGGCCAGGATCGCGCGCGCCTCGGCCTCCATCGAGCGGTGATTGAGTCGCGCACGCTCGCGCAGACCCTCTTTGACCTCATCAGGCAGCTGACGAATGAGCAACTGGGCCACGGTGCATCACCTCCACTAGTGATATCAGTGAACACTCACATGATATCACCGTCTCGCGCGAGCAACACCGCACACGGAAGCAGCTGCGACTGCGACCCGACGCATGCCCCTAGGGCCGCTGCGATCCCGCGAGGCACTCCCGTATCTCGATCCAGGTGTCGAGTTCGCCCGCGAGCAGGCCCGCGATCTCCCGCGCCCGCTCGATGCTCGCGACGCGCACCGCCCAGACGCGACGCATCGGCTTGCCGGCCTCGTTGTACCAGCCCGCGCGGCGCTCGCCGCCCGGGCCCACGACCTCTGCGTGGCTGTCCCAGTCGAGCGTCTCGGTCCACTCGAGTTCGGAGCGGCTCAGCAGTTCATCTTCGAAGCGGGCCAGAAAACCGACGGTCTCCTCGATCCACTCGGGCGAACGTTGCTGAAGCTCCGATTCCAGACCGTGCTGCAGAAGCATGTAGCGCATGACATCTCCCCTTCATCTCGCACCGCCATCGTGCGAGATCCCGCGCAAAAGCGCGCTCACCGCCCGATGTATTTCGACGATTCCATCGTGCCATGAACCCGAAAAGTCATGTTTTCCGGCTTTGCACGGTATTCTGTGCGCATGAGCAAAAGGGGATTCCGCGGCCTTCCCGGGTACGTGCAGGAAATCGTGCTGCAGGGACTCGACGAAGAAATTCGCGAGGCGAAGGCGAAGCTGAGCAAGGCCGAAGAGGCCCGCCCGGTCGACAACGACCTGCTGCACTCGCTCCGCAACGACGCCAAGGAATCCGAGAGACTCCGCGACAAACTGACCAGCGGGCAAGACTGACCGACTCAAAAGGCCGCTTGTGCGGCGGCCATTCAGCCCCGTGCGACAGGATGATCGCATGACCAGCGAGGCACCTCCCTATCGCAAGTTCGGCTACACCGATGCGCACGGTATCGAGATCACCGCTTACGAGTGGACTGCGGAAGACCCGATCGGGGTGGTGCAGATCTCTCACGGCATCGGCGACTACGCGCTCCGCTACGACGCCTTCGCGCGCGCCCTCGCACGCGCCGGCTTCACCGTCTACGCCGACGACCATCGCGGGCACGGCGAAACCGGTCTGCGGCAGTACGACGGCGACCACTCGCGCCTCGGTCGCCCCGGGCCGGGCGGCCTCAAGGCGATGGAGCAGGAGATCCTGCAGCTCACCCAAATCGCCCGCGAGCAGCACCCCAGTCTGCCTCTGGTCATGTTCGGGCACTCCCTGGGCTCGCTCATGGCGCAGCGCATTCTGAACGAGCATCCGCGGGTCTGGGACGCGGTGGTGCTCTCGGGATCGGCGCTGCGCACCTTCAAGCACATGGAGAGCGGCGACCTCAACGCGAAGTGGAAGACCGACGATGCGAATGGCTTCGAGTGGCTGAGCCGCGACCCGTCGGTGGGCGAGGCGTTCCTCGACGACCCGCTCTGCTTCAGCGCCGACATCGCGAAGCTTCTCGGCGTCGCGGATGGACTGCGGCTGTTCGGCAAGCCGGGCTCAGGGCTCGCGGCTGACGTGCCGATCCTCATCGTGTCGGGCAGCGAGGATCCGCTCAACCGAGGTGACGGGCAGCGCCTGCTGGCCGAGGCCTACCGCAAACGCGGTGTTCGCGACGTGACGCTCAAAATCTATTCCGGCGCACGGCACGAAACCCTCAACGAGACCAACCGCGACGAGGTCTTCTCCGACATCATCACGTGGATGCTGGATCGCGTAGCCGCCGAGTAGCGGCGGCCCGCACTGGCGAGCCGTCCGGCCACGGGCGTACGCTAATGCCATGAGCATGCACGGTGAGTTCAAGGTTCCCGGTGGCAAACTGGTGGTCGTCGATTTCGACGTGGTCGACGGTCGTGTTCAGCAGTTCAGGCTCTCGGGCGATTTCTTTCTCGAGCCGGACGAGGCTCTGGGCGACATCGACGCCGCGGTCGAGGGCATGAGCATCAACAGCACGATCGAGGAGTTCGGCGACGCGATCCGCGCCAAGCTGCCGAGCGAAGTGCACCTGCTCGGCTTCACCCCCGACTCGGTCGGCGTCGCGATTCGACGCGCCGTCACAGGTGCCGCGCACTGGCGCGACTACGACTGGCAGATCCTGCACGAACCGCCCGTGGCCCCCGTGCTCAACGCAGCGCTCGACGAGGTGCTCACGACCGCGGTCGGCGAGGGGCTGCGGGGGCCGACGCTGCGCATCTGGGAGTGGAATGCCCCCGGCGTCTTCATCGGCAGCTTCCAGTCGCTGAAGAACGAGGTCGACGAGGAACAGGCTGCGGCGCACGGCGCGCAGATCGTGCGCCGCATCTCCGGGGGCGGCGCGATGTACATGGAGCCGCAGGCGTGCATCACCTACGCGCTGTACGTGCCGGGCGAACTCGTGCGCGGCATGAGCTTCGCCGACTCGTACGCCTACCTCGACGAGTGGGTGCTCGAGGCGCTGCAGGCGCTCGGCATCAACGCCCACTACAAGCCCCTCAACGACATCACGAGCCCGCACGGCAAGATCGGCGGTGCCGCTCAGAAGCGCCTCGGCTCGGGGGCGGTGCTGCACCACGTCACCATGGCGTACGACATGGATCCCGCGGCCATGACGCAGGTGCTCAGGATCGGGCGCGAGAAGCTCTCGGACAAGGGCACGGCGAGCGCGCAGAGGCGGGTGGATCCGCTGCGCAGCCAGACCGGGCTCACCCGCGAGGAGATCATCGAGAAGATGATCGCGGTGTTCAAGCAGCGTCACGGCGGCGCGTACGGCGAGGTCACCGAGGGCGAGTGGGACGCTGCGGAGAAGCTGGTCGAGCAGAAATTCTTGACGGAGGACTGGATTCGCCGCGTGCCGTAGGGGTCTCGTGCCGTAGGGGTGCGGGATCGAATTGCGCTGATCCGACCGCCGGAATGCACGGTTGCCAGACCAACCGTTCTGCACATGCACATGACATGTGCATGTGCAGTTCGCGGCTGTACACTTCGCCCATGGCGACTCTGGAGAAGCGGGTCCAAGTGCTCTTCGACCCGGAAGACTACGCACTCATCATTGGGGAGGCGCGAGCAAGTGGTGTCAGCGTGGGTGCTTTCATACGTCAAGCGGTGAACGACCGCGTCTCGGCTGCGCGCACCAGTGCCTTGGCTTCGTGGCAAGAACTCTGGAACTTCGCCGACGCAGCTCCGGTCGCTGACACCGGCTCTGAATCTTCTGCCGGTTCCCTCGACTGGGACGAGATGAAAGCGAACTACGAAGACGAGATGGACCCTGCTTGGCGTCTGTCTCACGATGTTTCGGGTCAGCCGCGGCACGCAGGCGACAGTGCCAGCGATAGCACTGCGCAAGCTGTCGAACGGGCCTCCGCCGACTCGGCGCGCTCTCACTCAAGAGCGGCCTGAAACGAACAGTGAATCTCGACGAACAATGAGGCCAGAGGGAATCACCCCGGAAGTCATAGAGTATGCGGTGCTCATCGATGCTGACATCGTCCTGTACGCACTTTCAGCCACCGATGTTCGAAGAGATGCGTGCCGGACTTTTCTTGCCGGGTTAGGACATGGTGACCGATACGGTTACGCAAGCACTGAACTTATTCAGGAGGTCGTGCACCATCGTCTCCGAATCAGCGGCGACAGAAAACAGGCCGTCGGAGAGGCACGAAAACTTGCGGCAAACCTCGTCGTCTTGAACTTCGACTACGAAGTGCTCGACCTTGCGCTCGACCTGATCGAGAGTGATGCGGTCAGAGGGCGCAATGCCGTGCACGCCGCTACAGCACTCGCCTACGGCATTCCGACGATAGCTTCCACGGACACCGCCTTCGATTCAATCGAGGGCATCACGCGCATCGATCCGACGGTGGTGCCTCCCCCAGCGCATGGCACAGCTTAGGGCGCGCGTAGAAATAACCGCTGCGTGTCGCTTCCTGATCGGGCGCATGATCGCAGCTGGGTGCCGTCAACGTAGCACCACTACGCCGACGACATCCAGCTTTATCATGCATCCCGCTCAGAGACCTCACTCGCAGCAGTTATTTCTACGCGCACCCTAAACCTCGATGATGACCCGCATCGCGTCGCCCGCGCGTTCGATGCGCACCGAGTTCAGATCGCGAACCGCGTAGTGCGGGCCGAAGCCAGCCGCTCGCTCACCGACCCCGATCACACGCATGCCCGCGGCAAGCCCGGCCTCGATGCCGGCCTCCGAGTCTTCGAACACGAGGCAGCGCTCCGGGCTCAGACCGAGGCGCTGAGCTCCGAGCAGAAAACCCTCCGGGTGCGGCTTGCTGGCGGAGACGAGTTCGGCCGTGACAGCGACCTCCGGGTACGGAAGACCGGCGGCTCCCAGCCGCGCGCGAGCGAGCCCCTCCTCAGCCGAGGTGACCAGCGCGTGCGGCAGCCCGACCAGCGCCCGCATCAGCACCACAGCCCCGGGAATCTCAACGACGCCGTCGAGCTCAGTGCGCTCGGCAAGCTGAATGCGCGCGTTCTCAGCCCGGTTCTCGGCCTCACTGCGGTGGGGCAAGAGGATCGCCATGCTCTGCCAGCCCTGCCGCCCGTGAATGACATCGAGCACCCGCGCGGGGTCGAGACCGTGGCTCGCACCCCAGGCCGACCAGATGCGCTCCACGACGACGCCCGAGTCTACGAGCGTGCCGTCCATGTCGAGCAGCGCTCCGCCCGCCTCGATCTCCACGCTGTTGCGGGCCCGATCCAGACCCCGCTCCCGGCTCTGCCCCGGGCTCCGCCCGTTCTGGTGCTCGCTCACGACGCCCCGCTTTCGAGGATGACCTTGCCGGTGGTCTCGCGGCCCTCGAGCGCGGTGTGGGCCGCCGCAGCCTCGCTGAGCGGGAAGCGAGCGCCGATGCGAATGTCGAGCGCACCCGCGGTGATCGCGTCGAAGAGTTCTCGGTAGCGCCACGCTCGCTCCTCGGGTGTGCGCAGAAAGTGGCTGAGCGACGGGCGCGTGACGGTGAGGGATCCGCCCGCGTTGAGCCGCTGCAGGTCGAACGGCGGCACCGGGCCGCTCGCCGCGCCGAACAGCACCATCTCGCCCCGCACCCGAAGCGCCCGCAGCGAGTCGTCGAAGGTGCTCGCGCCGACACCGTCGTAGACGACCGCCGCTCCCTCGCCGTCGGTGAGGCGACGCGCCTCCTCTGCGAACCCCTCGTAGTCGAGCGCTTCGCTCGCACCCGCGGCAAGGCTCAGTTCGCGCTTCTCGGGAGTCGAGGCCGTGGTCAGCACGCGCACGCCGCGAACCACGAGCAGCTGCGTGAGCAGTAGCCCGACACCGCCGGCTCCGGCGTGCACCAGCACCGTGTCGCCGGGCTGCGGGTGCGCGGCCGAGGTCGCGAGGTAGTGCGCGGTGAGCCCCTGCAACGACGCCGCGGCGGCGACATCGGCCGAAATGCCGTCGGGAACCTTGACCGCCCGCGACGCCTCGACCACGAAGCGCTCGGCGTAGGTCTTGCGCGCTTCTGCGGTGGTCACCAGGTCGCCGACCGCGATGTCTCCGGTCGCGATGTCTGCGGCCGTGCTGTCTGCGGCACCACCGATCGCGACAACCACGCCGCACGCCTCGCTGCCGGGTGTGAACGGGAACTGCACCGTGTACAGACCGGAGCGCTGGTAGGTCTCGATGTAGTTGACGCCGACGGCAGCGGTTTCGACGAGCAGCTCGCCGGGGCCGGGTTCGGGATCGGCGACCTCGGCCAGGCGAAGAACCTCGGGGCCGCCGGTGTGCTCTGCAACAATCGCTCGTATGCTCATGCTTCGAGCCTACGCGCTGGGTCTGACACTGACCGTGCTGCCGCTGAGGTTGCGAGCCTCGGGGTCGCAGGTGCGTCCGTCTTCGGCGGCTGAACACGCGGGAGCTCTCGATCATTGCCGCGGATGTCGGAAACAGTGGCGGTGACCGACGCGGTGCGCGAGGATGGAGACCTCCGACGAAAGGACGCGCCATGGCGACGCTGCTGGTATTCGAGTTCCCCTCAGACGGACCCTTCGGGGCCGAAGCCGTCGAGGCCTACCGCGGGCTCGCCGAGCACATCGCGAACGAGGAGGGGCTGCGTTGGAAGGTGTGGACCGAGAGTGAGGCCCGCTCGGTGGCCGGCGGCGTCTACCTCTTCGAGACCGAAGCCGACGCGAACCGCTACGTCGAGTTCCACACCGCGCGCCTGGCGGGCTTCGGCATCACCGAGATCGATGCGCGCGGTTACGACGTGAACACCGGGCTCACGGAGATCACGCGCGGCCTCTGAGCCCTCAGCCCCTGAGCACTCCCCCTCTGAGCGCTCCGCTCCGCCTCTGAACCGCACCCGGCTGCGTCATCGGGCCGGGTGCCGGGTGCCGGGCACCAAGTGCGAGGCCCGATACCGCACGAGAACCCACGAGCGGCACGAAAGCACCCGTCAGTAACTGTTCTGGACGGGTGCTTTCGTGCCGCTCGTGGGTTCTCGTGACAGGTCAGTCAGACCCTATCCCCTGCGCGTGACCCTATGCGCTCCTGCGCGCCCGGGCGACGGCCAGCGCGGTGAGTGCGAGCCCGCCGAGCCCCCACAGCACGAGCAGCGCGGCCGCGACCCCGGCTCCGGTCGTGCCCACGGCGACCGCCTGGAAACCGCTGAGCGCAGCGCCGATGGGACTCGCGTCGCCGAGTGCGGCGAGCGGGCCGGGCACGGTCGACACGATCCCGACCGCGAACGCTATCACCAACAGCACGAAGGCCAGAAAGCGCCCGAAGCCGCCGAGCAGCGCCGACAGCCCCTGCACGGTGAGCGCGAAGACCACTCCGGTGAGCAGGGCAAGCGCGAAGAAGGCGCTTCCCTTGGCCAGGTCGTATCCCAGCGCGATGGGAAGCACGATCCCCGCGATCACCCCCTGCACCGCGCCCAGGGCCGCCGCCGGTGCGGCGCTGCGCAGCGCGATCCACCCCACGCCGCGGGCCGCCTCGCGCGTGCGACGCCACAGCGGCGCAAGCACCAGGAACGACGCGAGCGCGCCCGCCCACAGCGCGATGCCGGCGAACAGCGGCACGCCCGAGGCGTTGAACAGTTCGTCGCTGCCGCCGCGCGCCTCGACAGGGGTCACCGCGGTCTCGGCGAGTCGGTCGCGCTGCGCCTCGCTGTAGTTCGGGATCCCGTCGACGGCCTCGCCGAGGCCCTTCGCAAGGCTGCCAGCGCCCTGGGCAGACTTCTCGGTGCCCTCGGCGAGCTGCGCGGCTCCCTTCGCGAGCTCGGGTGTGTTCTGCGCGAGTTCGGAGGTGCCGCTCGCCAGTTCGGAGGCACCGCTCGCCAATTCGGAGGTGCCGTTTGCCAGTTCGGAGGTGCCGCTCGCCAGCTGCGATGCTCCGTCGGCGAGGCCCGCGGCTCCCTCGGAGAGCTGCGCGGTGCCGCTCGAGAGCTCCGCGGACCCCTTGGCGAGCTGCGACGCACCGGTCGAGAGCGCACTCCCCTGAGCCGCAAACTCGTCGAGACCGCTGCCGAACTCACCGGCCCCGGCGATGAGCTGGTCGAGCTGGGCGACGGGGTCGCCCTCGGCCGGTTGCCCGCCGCCCACCGCGTCTTGAAGCGTCTGCATAGCCGTGCCGAGCCCTTCGAGGCCTGTCGCGGCCGACGTCAGACCGCCGCCGATCTCGGTCGCTCGCGCCTGCAGCGTGCCCAGCATGCCGTCGCAGAAAGCCTGCGTCGCTCCGGACCCGAGGCACTGCTGATAGAGCGCGCCGATGTCGGTGCCGAGAGTGGAGACCCCGCTGCCCGCTGCGGCCATGCCGCTCTCGATCTGGCCCTGGGGCTCGGCGCTGTCGGCCTGCAGCTGCCCGAGCGCACCGATGAGGGTTTTCAGCTGGGTCGCGGCGGCCACGGTGCCCTGCTCCAGGGGTGCGTACGACTCAGCCAGCGTCGAAGCCCCTCCGACGTACTGCGTCACTCCGTCGGCCAGGCCGGAGGCACCGGTGGCGAGCTCGCTCGCGCCGCTGGACAGCGCTCCGACACCCGTCGAGAGCTGAGAAGCGCCGTTCGACAGCTCTCCAGCACCCGTCGACAGTTGCTGCGTTCCGTCAGAGAGCTCCTGCGTGCCATCGGACAGTTGCTGCGTGCCATCGGCAAGCTGCTGCGTACCGTCGGAGAGCTGCTGCGTGCCGTCGGCAAGCTGGGTCGCGCCGTCGGCAAGTTGCTTGCCTCCGCCTGCCAGCTGGGACGCGCCGTGCTCCGCCTCGCCGAGGCCGCTGTGCAGCTCGCTCATGCCGACGAACACGCTGCCGACGAACTGCTCACCGAGCTGCTGGTTGAGCACGTTGGTCGCGGTCTGCGTGACGATGCTCGACAGCGCGGTGTCGAGCAGGCGGCCGCGGTCGCTCTCGACAACGTCGATGTGCGCCTGCTCCACCGAATCGGGATCACCCGACATCGATGTTGCGGCCGCCGAGAAGTTCTCCGGGATCGTGACGACGGTGGCGTAGAGGCCGTCTTCGAGGCCCTGCTTGGCATCGGCCTCGTCAGTGAGCACCCAGGTGAAGTTCGTGTCGGTGTCGGAGTCGGAATCAGAGCCCTCCGCGGCACCCGATCCCGAACCGGAATCGGAGTCGGAGCCCGAGTCGTCGCCGGAGTTCGATCCGGAGCCGATCAGCTCTCCCGCGAGCACCCGCCCGAGCGGTACGAGCTGCCCGTCGACCTCGACCGGTTCGTCGAGGTTGACGACCGCCGACGTGACGGTGTCGAGGCGCTCGGTGGGGTTCCACAGCCCCCACAGCAGCACGCCCGCAACGGTGAGCGGCACCAGTATGAGACCGAGCACCGTGGTCCAGCGCACGGGCTTGCGGCCCCTGAGTCGGGTGAGCGGCGGGGTCATCGGGTGGCTCCTTCCAGAGCGTCGGCGGGATCGGGCGCGAAGCCGCGGGGCGAATCGGTGAGGCCGCTGACCGGGTCGGTCACGAGGCCGTCGGCGACCACGATCCCCTGCTTCGAGTCGTCGGGCAGGATCCGCTCGGCGAGCTCGCGACCGCCGAGCACGACGAGGCCGAACGGCGGGGCCGATCCCCGGCTCGCCTCGACCGCACCGGCCGCGAGCGTCGAGCGCACGGCATCGACTTCGCTCAGCGAGAGCGGACGCGCCTCTGCCGCCCGCAGGTCGAGCAGCACGAGCGAGGGCCGATCCCGCAGCGCGTCTCGCAGCGTCTCGGGCGTAGCCCACGCCGCACGCGCCCGCAGCGAGGAGGCACGCTCGGGCAGCAGCAGCCCGTCGACCTTGACCGTGCCGACGGAGACGGGACCGCGCCCGCTGAGCACCTCGGCCAGGGGCAGAGAGATCGGATCGCGCGGATCGAGCACGAGGGTTTCGCCTCGGGCGACGCGCAACCGCGGCACCCGCAGGTTGTGCAGCAGCAGATCGTCGGCCGCGACGACGGCGTCGGGCATATCGGCCGGCCAATCGGCGTGCGCGACCTCGCGCGCGAGCCCCTCGCCCTCGACGTCGAAGGAGGGCAGCACCCGGCTCAGCCAGCGCGGCATCCACCAGGCGTAGTCGCCGAGCAGCGCGAGCACCGCCGGCACCAGCGTCATGCGCACGACGAAGGCGTCGACGAACACGCCGACCGCGAGCCCCAGCGCAATCACCTTGATCGAGGGGTCGCCCTCGGGCACGAAGGCCGCGAAAACCGCGAACATGATCAGCGCCGCCGCGGTGACGACCTTGGCGCTGCCGACGAACCCGCGCCGAATCGCGTCGCGCGCGCTCGCCCCGTGCACGTACTCCTCGCGAATGCGCGACACGAGGAACACCTCGTAGTCCATTGCGAGACCGAAGAGCACGCCCATGAGAATGATCGGCATGAAGCTGAGCACCGGCCCCGTCGAGTTCACGTGCAGCGGTTCGGAGAACCACCCCAGCTGGAACACCGCGACCACAGCGCCGAAGGCGGCACCCACCGAGAGCAGGTAGCCGAGCGTCGCCTTGATGGGCACCCACACCGAGCGGAAGACCATTGCGAGCAGAATCAGCGACAGGCCCACCACCAGAATGCCGAACGGCAGCAGCGCGTGCATGAGCATCTCGGAGACGTCGATGCCGACCGCGGTGAAACCCGTCACCGCGAGGCTCACGCCGTACTCTTCTTCCCACTCGTCGTGCATGTCTCGCAGGGTGTGCACGAGCTCGGCGGTGCTCTCGGCGTGTGGCCCCTCCTCGGGAACCACCTGGATGATGCCAGTGTCGGCTCCCATGTTGGGGGTCGCGAGCGGCACGTCGGCGACGCCCGGCACGTCGCGCACCTCGTCGGCGAGGTCGTCCATGAGGCCGAGCGGGTCGGTGCTCGTGATGATGGATCCGGTCAAGAGCAGCGGCCCGTTGTAGCCGTCGCCGAAGTGCTCTCCCGTGAGCTCGTAGGTGACGCGCGCCGGATCGTCGGCCGCGAGCGACGTGGCGTTCGGCAGCGCGAGGCGCAGCTGCATCGCCGGCACCGCCGCCAGGCCCAGGGCGACAAGCACCGCGACGATGGTCAGGATCGGGTGCCGCGTGACCGCGCGCACCCAGCCGGCGAAGAACCTGTCGGCCCTGCTCTCGCGAGGGGGTCGATGCGTCGAATGCTGCGGATTCGCGCCGGTCGAATCTGGGGCCGCAGAGTCGGTTGCCGCAGAGTCGGGATCGCCTCCGGTCGCACCGAGCGCCGCGGACCCGGAAGCGGGCTCGGAGCCGAGATCAGGGACAGAGCCCGAGCCGGAGTGAGCGCCGAGGCCGGAGCCGGACTCAAGGCCGAGGCCGGACTCGGAGCCGACACCCCCGCCCTCCAGCAACCGGCGCTGCCGCTTCGGCAGAATGCGCATTCCCGCCATGGCCATGATCGCGGGCGTCAGCGTGATCGCGATCAGCACTGCGACCGCAACCGCGGCGGCAGCAGCAACCCCGAGGGCCGTAAGGAACGGGATGCCTGCAACAGACAGCCCAACGAGCGCGATGATGACCGTGAGCCCCGCGAACACCACCGCCGAACCGCTCGTCGCCGTGGCGCGCGCAATGGACTCTTCGACTTCGACCCCGTCGCGCAACTGCTCCTGATGACGGCTCACGATGAAGAGCGTGTAGTCGATGCCGACCGCGAGCCCGAGCATGAGCGCGAGCATGGGGGTGGTCGAGGTCAGCTCGACGAACGCCGTGACGAAGAACAGGCCGGCGATCGAGACGCCGACGCCGATCATCGCGATGATGAGCGGCATGCCCGCCGCGATGAGCGAGCCGAGCGTCAGCAGCAGCACCACGAACGCGACGGCCACGCCCACCGCCTCGGTCGGGCTGATGCTCGGGATCGAGGAGGAGAAGATCTCTCCGCCGTAGGAGACCTCTGCACCCGAGGGCAGGCGATCCCGAATCTCATCGGTCGCGGCCTGAACCGCCTCGACCGTCGCGTCGGGCACGACCGACATGTCTCCCTCGATCTGCACGGTGAGGAGCGCGGCACTGCCGTCTTCGGCCAGGCCGCCGCTCGCCTGCTCCGAGAAGGGCGTCTGCACGGCGGTCACCCCCGCAACGTCTTCGAGCTCGGCGGCCGCGTCGGCGATGATCTGCTCGTACGGCTCGCCGTCGACGCGCTCGCCGTCGGCCGCGACCACGATGATCGTGGCGCTCGTGCCGCTCACCTCGGGAAAGGTGCGACCGAGCTCGGTGATCGCCTGCTGCGACTCGGTGCCCGGGATCGTGATCGGCGCGTTGGCACCGGCCCCGAAGAACACCGCTCCCGCTCCGAGCAGCGCGAGGATCGCAATCCAGATCATCAGCACCAGGGTCTTCGCGCGAGTAGCCCAGCGACCGAGGGCGTAGAGCAGCGTGGACATGCGAGCCTTTCGAGCGTGGGGCAGGAGCCGTGCGCCTCCGTACCGGGGTTTCTGCGGACGCCCTCACGCTACGACGCGCCACCGACATTCGCCTCGCGAGCGGCCCGCGGCAGTTGCGGCGGTGCGCGACCCGCGGACGGCAGCGAAGCTCTGCGTGCCCGCGCGGCGGGTCGATACGTTCGTGCATCCGTTTCGATACACCAGTGTATGCGTTTTTGCCTGAGAGCGTCGCGCGGGTCTGCCCGAAAGCACCGCAGCCGCAGCCGCTACCCGCGCGATCAGTTCGCGGCAACCCTCCGAAATTTGCCGCGCTCGTCGCGGGTGGGAGGATAGAGGCATGAGTCCCGATCCCGCGCCGGTGCCCAAACTCGCCCCGGCATCCGCGCTGCCCAGCGCCCGCCGCCAGGCGACCCGCGAGCGCCTGCTCGACGCCGCTATCGAGGTGTTCGCGGAGGCAGGGCTGCAGGGCGCTTCGGTGGCGCAGGTCAGCAAGCGCGCCGGCTTCACGCGCGGCGCGTTCTACTCGAACTTCTCCGACAAGGAGGAGCTGTTTCTCGCAGCGCTCAGCCGCGAGTACTCGCGGCGGGCCGCCGATTTCCGCTCCCGGGCCGCCGAACTCACCGAGCAGCTGCGGCAGAGCGACTGCCGGCTCACCCCGCGCGACGCCGCCGCCTACGTCACCGAGTTCTTCGCGCCCAACGGCTCAGAGACCACCTGGTTCGCGCTCGAGACCGAGTTTCTGCTGCTCGCCCTGCGCGAGCCGGGCGAAGAGCTCGGCTTCACCGATTTCAAGGCCCGCTTCACCGCGGAGATCGCGACTCTCGTCGAGGACATCCTGCACGCCGCTGGCCGCCGCTTCACCATTCCCGTCGAGAACGCCGTGCCGATCCTCGGCGGCGTGCACGAGCGCGCGATCCAGGTCACCGCGCTCTCGGGCCCCGACGCGCCCGAGGGTCTCGACGAGCTCGGCGACCGCCTGGCAGAGCTGCTCTTCGCCATCACCGAGGGCATCGAGCACAGCGCGGGTTCGTCGGGTCATGCGGGCAAGGGCAGCGGGGGGCTTGACCCGGCAACCGCCGGCACCGAGCGGGCGGCGGGCGAGTCAGCGGCGGGCGAGTCAGCGGACAGCACAGGCAGCGAGCTGAGCCAGAGTGGCGATGGCAGCGATCCCGGTGAGGACGGCGAGCGCAACGCGCAGACAGCCGAGACAGCCGACTCCGATGAGGGGCCCGTGCTCGCGGGTCTCAGTGCGGCTGCGGTCGCGGCTCGGGATCGGCTGCACGCTCAGGATCCGGATCGCCTCGCAGAGGTTCGCGCGGCCGCCGCTGCGGCCGGATCCAACCCCGCTGAGAACCGCGGACCGGTCAGCCTCGTGCGCCCCACCAGCCGCGCCGAGTACGAGGAGCCGGACACGGTGCCATCTGCTCCCCCGGGGCCCGGCTTCACGCCGCCGCGCTTCTTGCGCCTGGTGTAACTGATCGCGCCGATAGGGACTACGGCTGCGGTGCGGTGAGCCGAGATCTGGCCGCGTTGTCGTCGGAATCTTCACCACCAGTGAAGCCTTCCTCCTCCGCCTTGCCAGATCTCGGCTCACCGCATCCTCGTACCGCAGCCCCTATCGGCGCGATCAGTAAGAAACGGATCTCGGGTTGTGACATCGCTCTTCGCGTTGGGGTGAGATTTCTCTTCGATGTCAGGGGTGGCTGGGATACTGAAGCCATGACCGAATCCGTCGAACCAGGCCCCGAGCAGCGCAGCCCTGCTCGCCGTTCGCCGGGCACGCCGGCTCTTGGCGAGGGTGAGTTGGTCGAGCGGGTGGCTTCGCTGATCGACCAAGCTCACGAATCGATCGCCTCCTACGCGAACGCGACCCTGACGATGACATACTGGCAGATCGGGTCGCTCGTCGACACCGAGGTGCTCGGTGGGGAGCGAGCCGACTATGGGGCGCAGATTCTTGTGACGCTGTCACACGAATTGAGCTGGTCGCACTTCCTCGGCCTGCACGACGACTACCTCGAGGCCGATCTGGAGGCGGCGATCCTGCGCGATCTCGAAGCGTTCTTGCTGGAGGTCGGCACCGGGTTCACCTTCGTCCAGCGGCAGAAGCGAATGGTCATCGACGGCAAGGACTTCCATCTCGACTTGCTACATGCACAAGGACGGCATCATCGTTGCGGAGTATTGGACGGCGCTGCGGCGCGGTTGGTGGCATGAGGACGTCCGCCTGATCCCATGACCTAGATGACGCCGAGTGCGGATCATCTCAGCGGTCGCTCCTCGGTAAAGGATCTCTTCGCCGAGCGGGCTGAACGTCGTATTGATGACGGCGAAGATGAGGAAGCAGACCATCCGATCCGTATCCGTGAGAGGCTGCGGAACGGCGGAGTACGACGAGGCGATGTAGACGAACGGGTTGGCTATGGACTCCCCGAACAGCGCCGTCATGAGCGTGAATGTCACCACGCCGCTTCCGCCAAGATCAAAGTGCGCGAGTCCAAAATCGCTGAGTTCTTCTGCAATGGCCCCACTCCTATCTAGAAAGCGAGTCCGCTGACAATCGCGCCAACGAGGAATAGCACGATGGCACCCTCGATCGCATGCAGGCATATGGCGAACCAGATGGTGCAATATCGTCGTGCAGCCCAGCTGAAGGGCAGGCTCGTCAGCAGGACGAGTGGCATCGCCCAGAACTTGTGCAGGTGATAGAGGGCGAACAAGATGCCGTTTGCGAGCCAGTCCCACCGTCCGAAGACTCCCTGCATCCGCGGGAGCAGCACCCCTCGGAACAGAAGCTCCTCGCCCAGCACGTAGTTGAACGCTGAGGAGAATAGGGCGAGAGCGAGTATCCACCACTGCCCGATGAACTGCGGATCGGCCAGCTCGCAGATGTCTGTTCCGCTGGGAGCGTGGAGGCCCACCGATTCGAGTACCGGCGAGATGAGTTCACTCGAGGCGGTGAGCGCGGCGAACACGAGGGCGATGGGAATGAGCATCCACCACAGCCGCGGGCGTCGATTTCCGCTCCGAGGATCGCGCGGTTGTTGCGCCCAGATTCGCGGGGCGACAACCGACCAGCGAAGGGTTCCGAGTTCGGCGCGGAGCACCAGGAGCGCGAGGGCGAACTGCCAGATCGTCCCCACGGTCATCAGCAACCAGAACAGTAACCCCGGATGCAGAGCGGCTCTCTCTCGTAGGAGCGGCCAGACTAGCCACGCGAGTAGACCCATCGGCACAGTTGCGGCCAGCCAGATCAGAAGAATTCTGAGGAGGGAGTACTGCGCAGCGCTCTCCTCGACTGGGGTCTGGCTCGAACCGTCGGCTATGTGATTCACCATGACCGGTGGAGTCATGGCTTCAGGCCTTTGCTTCGGTTTGAGACGAGATGTGTTCCTGATCAGCAGGGGTTCGAGCGTTCTTGCCTCGGCCGCTCCATCCGAGCAGCCAGATCAAGAGGACGACTTCGCCGACAAAGGCGAACTCTCCGATCCTGATGGGACTCGCCGGGTTCAGCGCGACGGTCACGGCGTCGATCAGATAGCCCAACCCGGCGATGATCACGAGTGTTCCGATCCAGGTGGGCATGCTTGTGACTCGGGCGACGGCGATTCCGACCAGCACCAGGTGTCCGCCGAAGATGAACAGCCCTGCGTCCCAGATGGCTTGGAATCGCTCGACATCGGGTGCGGCGACGAGTGCTCCGGCAGCGGTCGCGAAGACAGCTCCATATGCAAGCCGCAGGGCACTCGCGCAACCGGCGAGCAGGGCACCTCCTCGAAGGAGTACAGGGTAGAGAGCAACGGCGATGACTGCATCGAGGGCTGAGACGAAGAGCACCACGATGGCAGCGACGCCTGTCGCTCCCGCAGGAAGAGCGACCATCACCCCCAGTGGAGCGATCACGGCCATGAGGGCGAGTGAGACACCGGCTAGAAGGGATGCGGATCGGATTGGGACAGTGGTCATGGGCTTCTCCCTCATTCGGTTATCGTACTGTGTACGGTACAGTGTACGATAACATGATTCTCATGACGACATCCAGGGCTCCGCGCAACACGCTGACAAGGGACCGTGTGATAGCCGGTGCGCTCGAACTCGCTGACACTCACGGGCTGGAGTCCTTGACGATCCGAGCGCTCGCTCATTACTTGGGCGTCCGGCCCATGTCGATATACCACTATGTTTCGACGAAAGACGAACTCCTCGATGCGCTCGTTGACGCCGTCTTCTCCGAGCTGTACATGCCAGCAGCGGCAGGAGATTGGCGAACCGAGTTGGTCAGCCGTGCTGAATCTGCGAGGATCACCCTCGCGCGACATCCCTGGGCGCTCGCGGTGATGGAAACCCGCGCCCAACCCGGTCCGGCAAATCTGGCAGCGCATGAGGCTGTCCTCGAACTGCTGCATGTGGCTGGTTTCTCGGTCGAAGCTGCCGGGCACGCCTACGCAATCTTGGACGCATTCATCTACGGATTCGCGCTGCAGGACTCGATGCTTCGCTCCGTTGAGCTGAACACGTCGGCGGAGGAGCTCAGGAACGAGATGGATCTGAGCCGGCATCCCCGACTGGCGGCTATGGCCGCGCACTTCGTAGAGGCAGAGACATATCCGATAGACGCTTCGTACAATATTGGGCTCGCGCTCGCGCTCGATGGGATCGCTCGACTGCGTAATGGATCCGAGTGAGACATTGCGCTTCACCTCACGGTTACTGCTGGACGCGACCTGCATCACAAACGGTCGGTGCAGTCACTGAAGGTACGGTGCGCGGCCAGGCGACCCCGCGTACTGACGCGCGGTCCCACGCCACGGCGCAGCTGCATCTCGTCCCTAAGCGTCAGGTGCTGAGCTGTTCGTGTCGGCGCGGGCCGTCAGATGGTGACCACGACCTTTCCCCGGGTGTGGCCGGCGGCGACGTAGCGGAGGGCGTTGGCCGCCTCGTCGAGGGGGCAGGCGCGGTCGATGACTGGTGCGAGCTGCCCGCCCGCGAGCAGTTCGGCCAGGGTGAGCAGGTCCTGGCGCTTCTCGACCGACGCGAAGGGCCTCAAGCGCTGACGGGTGAACCCCGACAGGATGCGCGCTTTGACGATCCGACCGAGGGGGCCGAGCCAGCGGCCGCCCCGTCCGCTATTGGGGATCAGGGTGCCCGTGGGTGTCAGTGCTCGGCGGACCGCCGCAAGTGGCTGGGCCTCCACGCTGTCGAGGATGACGTCGTAGCGCTTCTCGGCGCGGGTGAAGTCGGTTGCCGTGTGGTCGATGACGTGGTCGGCACCGAGTGAGCGGACCAACTCGATGTTGCGGGTGCTGCACACACCCGTGACCTCGGCACCGAACGCCTTGGCGATCTGCACCGCGAAGGAACCCACGCCGCCCGACGCGCCCGTGACCAGCACCGTCTGGCCCGGCCTGACGTTCGCGACCTTGCGCATCGCCTGCAACGCCGTCAGGGCCGACGTAGGCACCGCTGCCGCGTCCACGACCGACACACTGGTGGGCACGGGCACGGGCACGAGGTTTTCGGCCGGAACGCAGGCATACTCCGCCAGTGTTCCCGCGGTGCTCCACCCGAACACCTCGTCGCCGGGGCGGAGGGCGGTGACATCGTTCCCGACCGCCGTCACCACGCCGGCGAGATCCCTGCCGGGGATGCCGTGGCGCGGCCGACGGAGCCCGAACACCAGGCGCACGATGTACGGCGTCCCAGTCATGACGAAGTAGTCGCCAGGGTGCACCGAGGCCGCGACCACCCGAACGAGCACATCGCCTCGACCGGGCGACGGGATCTCGACCTCGGACGAGGCGAGCACCGAGGGCGGGCCGTAGCGGTGCTGCACGGCGGCCCGCATCGTGCCCGCTCCGGCTCGGCTCGGCTCCGGCCCCAGGTGTTTCGCCGCATTCGACTGCTGTTCGATTTCCACGGAAGACTCCTCACGTTTGAATTGCGACTCTCGTTCGTAGTACACCGTACGTCGTACGCTGTACTAAAGAGCGTACACTGTACTATGAACGTGCGTCGAACGATTGTCAAGCCGTTCGGGTGAGTGAGGAGATCCGTGTCTGCGAGGGAGCAACACCAGGTCGCGCCAGACGCGGGGTTGAGTAAGCAGCGGGTGGTGGCCGAGGCGGTTCGGCTCGCCGACCGCGAAGGGATGGACGTTCTGAGCATGCGCCGGCTCGCGAGCACGCTCGGCGCGGGTGCGATGTCGCTCTACCACTACGTGGCGAGCAAGGACGAGTTGATGGACGCCATGATCGATCTCGTGTTCGAGGAGATCGAGCTTCCGCCCGAAGAGGCCGACTGGCAGTCGGCGATGCGGCGGCGCGCGATATCCGCCCAGCAGGTTCTCGCGCGCCACCCGTGGGCGATCGGCCTGATGGAGTCTCGGACATCGCCGGGGCCCGCGAACCTCCGCCACCACGAAGCGGTTGTCGCCTGCCTGCGAACGGCCGGCTTCTCGGTCTTGATGGCGACGCACGCCAACTGGTTGCTCGACAGCTATGTCTACGGTTACGCTCTGCAGGTGGCCGGCCTGCCTTTCGACACCGCCGCCGAGTTGGCCGAGCTGGCCGAGGAGGTCTATCTGCCCCAGCTTCCTCCCGAGGAGTTTCCCTACCTCAACGAGTCCGCTGCAGCGCTCGTCGCTGCCGGTTACGAGCCGGCCGAGGAGTTCATGTTCGGTCTCGACCTCATCCTTGCCGCCCTCGAACCCCTGAGAGCCCCCGCATTCTGATGCTTCGACCTTCGGCTGATCGCGGGGTGGACACGTGTTTCTTGCGCACTTCGGCGAGGGTACTGTGCGCAAATTTCGCGGCATCCGCTGAACCTGCCTGTTTCCTGTGAGCCTTGAAACCTGTACACTGGTTCAAGCGAAAGGGAGTATCCCGCTTCGTTCGTACCGTCAATACGTCGAGTCCCATGATTCGGCCGGTACGAGTGCGGCCCTGATCCGGCTTCGAACGAGGATCAGCGTCGGGGAGAGACTTTCGGCGGTTCCGCGTAACAACGCCCCACCGAAAGAGGCACAGTGACCCACAGTCTCCCAGTCTGGTTCGAAGTAGGATCGATGATCGTCATCGTCGCGATCCTCGTCATCGATCTTCTGCTCATCATCAAGCGTCCGCACGTACCGAGCATGAGGGAGGCCAGCCTCTGGGTCGGTTTCTACGTGCTGCTCGCGCTGATATTCGGTGGGCTGATCTTCCTACTGGGCGGAGCGAAGAGCGGCACCGAGTTCGTCGCAGGCTGGCTCACCGAGTACAGCCTGTCGATCGACAACCTGTTCGTGTTCGTGCTGATCCTCGCGAGCTTCAAGGTGCCCTACGCCTACCAGCAGCGCGCGCTCATGATCGGCATCGTACTCGCGCTCATCTTCCGCGGTATCTTCATCCTGGCCGGCGCGGCACTCATCGAACGCTTCATCTGGATCTTCTTCATCTTCGGCGCCTGGCTCATCTGGACGGCCTGGCAGCAGGTGAAGCCCGGCGAAGACGACCACGGCGGCGACAGCTGGGTGATCCGCCAGGTGAAGAAGGTCATGCCCATCACCGACCACTACGACGGCGGCAAGCTGCGCACGATGGTCGACGGCAACCGCATGTGGACGCCGTTCCTGCTGGTGCTGATCTCGCTCGGCACCACCGACCTGCTCTTCGCCCTCGATTCGATCCCCGCCATCTTCGGCATCACGCAAGATCCGTTCATCGTCTTCACCGCGAACGTGTTCGCCCTCATGGGTCTGCGCCAGCTCTACTTCCTGCTCGGCGGGTTGCTCGATCGCCTGGTCTACCTCAAGTACGGCATCGCCGCGATTCTCGCCTTCATCGGCGTGAAGCTCATTCTGCACGCGCTGCACGAGAACGAGCTGCCGTTCATCAACGGCGGTCACCACGTTCCGGTGCCCGACATCACCACCGGCATGTCGCTGGGATTCATCGTGCTGGCCATGGCGGTCGCGACGATCGCGAGCATCGCCAAGATGCGTCGCGAGGCGAAGGCCAGCGGCGAGCACCTGCACCTCGGTGCCAAAGAGCAGGACGACGAGCAGGTCTAACCGATCCGACCTTCCACGCCGGCGCTTCCCGGAACCTGGGTATCCAGGCTTCCGGGAAGCGCCGGCGTGTGAGTGGTAGACTCGTGTCATGCGTCTGCGGCAGCTTCTTCTTCCTTGCCGCGACGGGAAGTAGCATTTCGGCCCTCCCGTCGCGGAGTTCAGGCACGGTCGAAGCATTCGCGCGTTCGTCGCGCACGTGAGTTACCGAATTGAGAAGCATACCTAAATGACAGAACTGAGTAAGCCGCGCACACTGGCCGAGAAGCTGTGGGACGATCACGTTGTCGTCAAAGGACAGAACGGCGAACCCGATCTCATTTACATCGATCTGCACCTCATCCACGAGGTCACGAGCCCGCAGGCGTTCGACGGCCTGCGCATGGCCGATCGTCCGCTGCGCCGCGTCGACCTGATGGTCGCAACCGAAGATCACAACACCCCCACCGTCAATATCACCCGTCAGATCGAAGATCCGACGAGCCGCCTGCAGATCGAGACCCTGCGAAAGAACGTCGCGGAGTTCGACGTGCGAGCCTTCCCGCTCGGCAACAAGGAGCAGGGCATCGTGCACGTCGTCGGCCCGCAGCTCGGCCTCAGCATGCCGGGCATCACGGTCGTCTGCGGCGACAGCCACACCTCGACCCACGGCGCGTTCGGCGCGCTGGCCTTCGGCATCGGCACGAGCGAGGTCGAGCACGTCATGGCGACGCAGACGCTGCCGCTCAAGCCGTTCAAGACCATGGCGATCAACGTCGAGGGCGAGCTGCGCCCGGGCGTCACCGCGAAAGACATCATTCTCGCCGTCATCGCGAAGATCGGCACCGGCGGTGGGCAGGGCTACGTGCTCGAGTACCGCGGTTCGGCGATCCGGGGCCTGAGCATGGACGGCCGCATGACGATCTGCAACATGTCGATCGAGGCCGGTGCCCGCGCGGGCATGGTGGCTCCCGACGAGACCACCTTCGAGTACGTGAAGGGCCGCCCTCACGCGCCGCGGGGTGCCGACTGGGACGCGGCGGTCGAGTACTGGAAGACGCTGCCGACCGACGAGGGCGCGGTGTTCGACCGCGAGGTGTTCATCGACGCCAGCGAGCTCGAACCCTTCGTGACCTGGGGAACGAATCCGGGCCAGGGGGTGCTGCTGAGCGACCGCGTGCCCGATCCCGAATCCATCACGGATCCGAACGAGCGCGCGGCTGCCGAGCGCGCGCTGGAGTACATGGATCTCGAGGCGGGTACGCCGATGAAGGAGATCGCAGTCGATGCGGTCTTCATGGGGTCGTGCACCAACGCGCGGCTCGACGACCTGCGCGCGTTCTCGAGCATGATCAAGGGCAAGAAGAAGGCCGACGGCGTGCGGCTGATGGTGGTTCCCGGCTCCGCGCGGGTGCGCTTCGAGGCCGAGAACGAGGGCATCGACCGCATCATCGAGGAGTTCGGCGGCGAGTGGCGCTTCGCGGGCTGCTCCATGTGCCTGGGCATGAACCCCGATCAGCTCGCGCCGGGGGAGCGCTGCGCCGCGACCTCGAATCGCAACTTCGAGGGCCGTCAGGGCAAGGGCGGCCGCACGCACCTGGTGTCGCCGCTCGTGGCCGCGGCGACCGCGATCCGCGGCACGCTCTCGAGCCCCTGGGATCTCGAGGAGGACGCGGCGAAGGGGATCAGCCACGACGCCCCCGAGGTGTCGGAGGCCGAGTCACGGGCTTTCCGCAAGCGCCTCCCCATCATGCCGATCGCCGAGAAGGTCGAGGTCTGAGTCATGGACAAGTTCACCACGATGTCCGGTATCGCCGCTCCGCTGAAGCGTTCGAACGTCGATACCGACCAGATCATCCCAGCGGTGTTCCTGAAGCGCGTCACCAAGACGGGCTTCGAAGACGCCCTGTTCTACCACTGGCGTCAGGATCCGGAGTTCGTATTGAATCAGGATCCCTACCAGGGAGCGCAGGTGCTCGTCGCCGGCCCCGATTTCGGCACGGGATCCTCTCGCGAGCACGCCGTGTGGGCGCTGCGAGACTTCGGTTTCAAGGTCGTGATCTCGCCCCGCTTCGCAGACATCTTCCGCGGCAACTCCGGCAAGCAGGGGTTGCTCGCCGCGCAGGTCGAGGAGGCCGATGTCGAGAAGCTCTGGGCGGCGATCGAGGCCGATCCCGGGGTGCATCTCACCGTGAGCCTCGAAGACCGCACCGTGTCGGTGGGTGACCTCACCGTGCCCTTCGAAGTCGACGACTACACCCGCTGGCGGTTGCTCGAGGGACTCGACGATATTTCTTTGACGCTGCGCAACGAACACGCGATTTCCGAGTTCGAAGCGCACCGTCCCAACTGGATGCCCACGACGACCCGGGTGGAGACGGTGTGAACGACAAGCAGATGAACAACGATCAGAACAGCAGCGAGGCCGACGGCCTGAAGAAGGATGCGCAGAAGGCGGGTGCCCGCGTGGGCCTGACCTCCGATGAGATCCTCATCAACGGCGGGCGCCCTCTGATCGGCCGCATCGAGGTGCGCGGAGCCAAGAACCTCGCTCCCAAGGCGATGGTGGCTGCGCTGCTCGGTAAGACGCCGAGCACGCTCCGCAACGTCCCCAACGTCTCCGACATCCGTATCGTCGCCGGTCTGCTCGCGCTGCACGGCGTGCTCATCACCCGCGGCGAAGACCCCGGCGAGTGGCGTTTGAACCCGTCGAACGTGGAGCAGGCCCATCACGCAGACATCGACGCGCACGCGGGCTCCTCGCGCATCCCGATCCTCTTCTGCGGCCCGCTGCTGCACCGCCTCGGCGAGGCCTTCATCCCCGATCTCGGGGGCTGCCGCATCGGCGACCGCCCCATCGACTTCCACCTCGACGCGCTGCGCAAGTTCGGCGCGGTCGTCGACAAGCTGCCCAGCGGCATCAGGCTGACCGCTCCCAACGGTTTGAAGGGTGCCAACATCGAGCTGCCCTACCCCTCGGTGGGGGCGACCGAGCAGGTGCTGCTCACGAGCGTGCTCGCCGAGGGGCAGACCGAGCTGCGCAACGCCGCCATCGAACCCGAGATCATCGACCTCATCTGCATTCTGCAGAAGATGGGCGCGATCATCACGGTGGAGCCCAACCGCGTCATCTTCATCGAGGGCGTCAAAGAGCTGCGGGGCTATGACCACGCGGCTATCTTCGATCGCAACGAGGCCGCCAGCTGGGCGTCCGCCGCGCTCGCCACGCGCGGCGACGTCTTCGTCGGCGGTGCGAAGCAGGAAGAGATGATGACCTTCCTCAACGTCTTCCGCAAGGTCGGCGGCGACTTCGACGTGCACGACGACGGCATTCGCTTCTGGCATCCGGGCGGAGACCTGAAGCCGGTCACCATCGAGACCGACGTGCACCCGGGCTTCATGACCGACTGGCAGCAGCCGCTCGTCGTCGCCCTCACGCAGGCGCACGGCGTCTCGACGATCCACGAGACCGTTTACGAGAACCGCTTCGGCTTCACCGACGCGCTCAACAAGATGGGTGCAGGCATCGAGGTCTTCAAGGACGGCCTGCACGACGACACGCGCCGCGTGAATCGCCGCGAGTTCGAGCAGGCCGCGGTGATCACCGGCTCGACGCCGCTGACCGGGGCCGAGATCGAGGTGCCCGATCTGCGAGGCGGATTCAGCTACCTCATCGCCGGTCTCACGGCCGAGGGACAGACCCGGGTGACCAACCTCGGCATCATCTCGCGCGGCTACGAGAACTTCATCGAGAAGCTGCGGCTGCTCGGTGCCGATTTCGTGTACGAGAGCTGAGAGGACACGCGGATCATGCTCTTCGGAGACCGCGAGTTCGGGATAATGTGAGATATGACTGACACGGTGAAGCTCCGCAGCCGCTCCTCGGCCGAAAAACGCAAGCCCTCCGTATTCTGGCTGCTCGCAGCGCTGATCCTGCCGCTCTGGTCGGCGATGGTGCGCTACCGTTTCACACCGCAGTCCCGGCTGCCGCAGCACGGCTCGTTCATCCTCGCCCCGAATCACTACAGCGAGATCGATCCCGTCGCCATGGGTGCTGCGGTGTGGCACCTCGGGCGTCTGCCGCGCTTCATGGCGAAGGCGAGCCTGTTCAAGGTGCCGGTGCTGGGCTGGCTGCTGCGAGCCTCCGGGCAGATCCCCGTCGAGCGTGAGGGCGCGGCCCGCAGCGGCCGCAGCGACAAGAACCCGATGGGTGCCGCCGGTCGGCTGATCGCGGAGGAGGCCTGCGTCATCGTGTATCCCGAGGGCACGCTGACCCGCGACCCCGACCTCTGGCCCATGCGCGGCAAGAGCGGAGCGGTTCGTCTGGCGCTCGAGACGGGGATCCCGCTGATCCCGGTGGCGCACTGGGGAACTCAGACTCTGATGCCGCGCTATGCGAAGAGCATTCACCCGATTCCCCGCAAGACCATTCACGTCTCGGTCGGTGAGCCCCTCGACCTCAGCGCGTACTCCGACCGCACAGTCGATCAGAAGCTCGTCTCCGAGGTGACGCGGCAGCTCATGGACGCGATCACCGAGCTGCTCGCCGGGTTGCGCGGCGAAGAGCCTCCGAAGGAGCGGTGGGATCCGAGCCAGCACCGCCAGAGCGAGACGGGGCGGTTTTGACGACTCAGCCGATTCCAGTGGTATCCGGCAGCGCTAAGCAGCGCAATCGCGGTCGCAAGGTCGCCGTGATCGGTGCGGGCAGCTGGGGCACGACCTTCGCGAAGGTGCTCTGCGACGCCGGTTGCGACGTCACCGTCTGGGCGCGACGGCCGGAGGTCGCGCAGGAGATTCAGGTCGCCAAGCGCAACACCGAGTACCTGCCGGGCATCAACCTGCCCAAGCAGCTCAAGGCCACGAGCGACTACTCCGAGGCGCTGAAGGGCGCGCGCATGGTCTTTCTCGCGGTTCCGAGCCAGACGCTGCGGCAGAATCTGCTCGATCTCGAACCCTACCTCGACCGCCGCAGCGTGCTCATCAGCCTCGTGAAGGGCGTCGAGCGGTCGACGACCATGCGCATGTCCGAGGTGATCACCGACGTGCTCGACTATCCCTCCGAGCGCATCGGCATCGTGTCGGGCCCGAACATCGCCCTCGAGATCGCCAAGGAGCAGCCCACGGGGGCGGTGGCCTCCTGCGCCTCGCTCGAGGTGGCGCAGGAGATCGCCATCGCCTGCTCGGCACCCTACTTTCGCACCTACGTCAACACCGACGTCATCGGCACCGAGCTGGGCGGCGTGCTCAAGAACCTGATCGCGCTCGCGATCGGCATCGTCGACGGCGTCGGCTACGGCGAGAACACGAAGGCGGCCATCATCACCCGCGGGCTCGCCGAGATGACCGAGTTCGCCGTGGCGCGGGGTGCCGATCCCACAACCCTCGCCGGCCTCGCCGGCCTCGGCGACCTCATCACCACCTGCCAGTCGCCGCTCTCGCGCAACAACACCGCCGGCCGCCTCATCGGCCAGGGCTACACGCAGGAGGAGACCCGGGAACAGATGGAGCAGACCGCCGAGGGCATCACCTCGGTGCCCCCGGTGCTCAAGATCGCCCGCGAGAACAACATCTCGATGCCGATCGTGGAGCAGGTGCAGATGGTGCTGAGCGGCACGATGGCACCGAAGGATCTCGGCCCGCACCTCGCCACCGAAGACGGCGTGCCACAGCCCGAGCTGAGCATCGGCGGCGTGCGCCCCGGGCTCTGGAAGCGACTGCTCGACCGAATGAAGGGAAGCCAGGAGTGAGCTTGGAATCGACTGGGGCAGCCGGATCCCGGACCTCGGAATCGCTGCTCGGAGCATCGGTTCCGTCGAAGCGCACGGTCGTGCTGCTGTTCGGGGGCCGGTCGAGCGAGCACGGCATCAGCTGCGTCACCGCCGCGGGTGTGCTGCGATCCATCGATCGCGCGAGGTTCGACGTGATCCCGGTCGGCATCACCAAGCACGGTGCAACCGTTCTGCTCGACGAGAGCGGCCTCGACGGCTACCGGCTCGAGCCGGGTGCCCTGCCCGAGGTGAGCGACAACGGCACCCGAGTGCTGTGGCCCGCCTCCACCGAGACGCGCGCCCTCACGGTCATCGAGCAGTCGGGCGCTCTGCGCTCGCTCGGGCACGTCGACGCCGTGCTGCCCATGCTGCACGGCCCCTACGGGGAAGACGGAACGGTGCAGGGCATGCTCGACCTCGTCGACCTGCCGTACGTCGGCAGCGGGGTGCTCGGATCGGCGCTCTGCATGGACAAGCACGCCGTGAAGACCGTGCTGGCCGACTCGGGCATTCCGGTCGCGCCGTGGCGCACGGTGACCCGCGAGCAGCTGCGACGCGACCCCTACCTCGTGGAGCGACTCGACGAGGGCCTCACCTATCCGCTGGTCGTGAAGCCGGCGCGCGCCGGATCTTCGGTGGGCGTCAGCCGGGTGACGGCTGCTGACGAGCTGCCCGCCGCTCTCGAGGTGGCCTTCGCCGAAGACCGGACCGTGCTCATCGAGACGGGCGTGACCGGCCGCGAGGTCGAGATCGCCGTGCTGGAGGGCCGGGGAGACGACTCCCCGCGCACCAGCTCGGTGATCGGCGAGATCGTCTTCACCGGTCGCGATTTCTACGATTTCGAGGCGAAGTACCTGGGTGCCGCCGGCGTGGAGCTCGAACTGCCCGCGCGAGTCGCGGAGGCCGAGTTCGCGGCGATCCGCGACGCCGCCGTGCGAGCGTTCGAGGTGACGCAGTGCGCGGGATTCGCCCGCATCGACTTCTTCCTCACCGAAGACGGGCCCGTGATCAACGAGATCAACACCCTGCCCGGTTTCACCCCCATCTCGATGTACCCGCGGCTCTGGGAGGAATCGGGGCTCGGCTACACGGAGCTCATCACCGAGCTGATCGAGCTGGCGATCGAGAAGCGCCCGGCCTACTAGTCGGGCCGCGTTCCCGGGCCGCGTACCTGCGGCCTCGCTCAAGCAGCCGCGAGGCTACGAGGACGGGAGTTCGAAGGACTCCGCGAGGCTCGTGCACTTGCGCTCCTGCGGCAGCTCCTGAACGACGGTGCTGAGGTCGAGAACCGCGTCGGTGCCGCTCACCCGCTCGGAATCGACGAACACGGCGAGCCCTGGCGAGCGCCCGTAGGCTTCGAATCGGTAGAGCGGTGCCTGCGACTCGTCGATGATCCAGTCGACTCCGTTGACGTTGACGCAGGTGTCGGTGGTGGGTCCGCTGGGTTCGAGCCCGCAGACGAGCTGCACCGAGGCGGGATCGCCCCACGCGCCGGTCGCCTGCGCGTTGGTGGTGCGGCGGTCGAGCCCGGCGACCGTGTCGGGCAGGCGCACGATGACGTCGGCGCAGGCGGGGTCGTTCGCGTTCTCCGCCGCGGTCATGGGCACGTCGCCCGCGCAGCCGGTGAGCAATGAGGCGGTGCCGGCCACGGCTGCGGTCAACGCGAACAGGCGGATCCCGAATCTCACCCCGCCAGCCTAGCGGTTAGGTCTGATGCGGGGCTGGGGGTGACCCGGGGTTCGACAGCCGGAGGATTCGCGGCGCGATGGCGCTTTGCGCTTCCGCGCCGGATGACGTAGAACGGATGGGTGAGCGAGCGCGAGACCGTGGGGCAGCTGGGGGAGAGCGGGGTGCTCGCGAGGGTGCTGGCGCGGCTGGGGCCGGTGGAGGCGGCGCGGCTCGGGCCGGGTGACGACTGCGCCGTGCTGCGGGTGCGCGGCGACGCGGTCGTGACGACCGACACCATGATCGAGGGGCCCGACTTCCGACTGGCCTGGCACAGCGGGTTCGAGCTGGGCTGGAAACTGGCGGCGACGAACCTTTCGGACGTCGCGGCGATGGGTGCGCGGCCCACCGCTCTCACGGTGGCTTTCGCGGTGCCCAGCGAGACCCCGGTCGAGTTGCTCGAGCGCATTGCCGAGGGGCTCGACGCCGCGTGCCGCGCGCTGGCACCGGGGTGCGGGGTGGTCGGCGGCGATCTCGGGCGGGCACCGGTGGTGATGGCGTCGGTGACGGCGGTGGGCGAGCTCTCGGGGCGTGCTCCGGTAACGCGCGCTGGAGCGCGACCGGGTGACGTGGTCGCCTACGCGGGTGAGCTGGGGCTCGCGGGTCTCGGCCTGTCGCTGCTCTTCGCCGAGGCCGCCGACGCGAGCGGCACCGCGCACGGTCGCACGCTGCCGCTGCTGTGGGCGCGGCATCCCGAGGCGCTCGCGGCGCAGCTGGCTCCGGCACCGCCGATTCCGCTCGGCGTCGCGGCGGCCGAGGCGGGGGCGACCGCGATGATGGATGTCTCCGACTCCCTCTCGATCGACGCGGCCCGGCTCGCGCGGGCGAGCGATGCGGTGCTGGATCTGAGCACGGCCCTCCTCGAAGGGTGCTTCGGCGAGCAGCAGGGTGTGCCGGTGCCACTCGAGGCGATGCTCACGGGCGGCGAGGATCACGGCCTGCTCGCAACCTTTCCGCCGGACGCGGAGCTGCCGGGGGGGTTCAGGCCGATCGGTGCGGTGCGCGCTGGCGTGGGGCTCGCCGGCGGGGCGCGCGCCGGCGGCAAGATGGACTCGGGGAGCGGTCGCCTGAGCCTTGACGGCGAGCGCTACGAACCGCGAGGCTGGGACCCCTACACCGTTCGGCCGCCGGGGTCGTAGCTCGCTACCGCGCCTCGGTCGCCAGCCGCAGGGCTGTCCAGAGTTCGGCGCGGGTGTCGGGGGAGTCGAGGTCGGCCTGGAGCAGGCGCGCGGCCGTCTGCACCCGCGACTTGAGCGTGTGCCGGTGAATGCCGAGCTCCGCGGAGGCAGGGCTCGTCTGCCCGTGGTGCTGCAGCCAAGTGCGCAGGCTCGCTTCGACGGTGTCGTCGTTTCGCTGATCGTACTGCCGAATGGGCGCGAGCAGGCTGTCGGCCCGGTGCCGGGCCTCGGTGCTGTCATCGAGGAGGTGCAGCACGCCGCTGTGCAGCGCCGGCAGGTAGTCGACGGGCCCGGTGCCGGATGTGGCGTGCACGAAATCGAGCGCGCGTTCGGCGCTGCCGAGCAGTTCTTCGAGGTTCTGGATCGTGCCCCGCTCCGAGATTCCGGAGGGGACGCGGTGGGCCGAGAGGAGGCGGCGGAGCGCCGGCAGGTGCCTGGTCTCGGCGATCACGACGGGGCGATCCTCGAGCCTCGTGTTCAGCAGGCCGGGGCTGCCCGCGATGAACGAGCGGAGATCCTCGCCGAAGGGAGTGTCGTGCGCCGACGCCTCGTCGTAGCGCACCGCGATCACGGGACCGCGGGGGATGCGGGCCGCAGCGCCGGTCGCGATTCTCTCGGCGAGCGTGGTCTCGCCCGCGAGCAGCAGCTGCAGAATCGCCTCGTTCAGGGCGACCTGACCCGCGTCGACGCCCGCGCGGTGCTCCAGCTGCACGGTTGCGAGTGCGGTGACCAGGCCGAGCAGGGCGCGCTCCGCGTTGTCGGGGGTGCCGTGATCGGCGACGACGAGCACGCCGAGCACCTGGCCGCGGCGACCCAGCGTCTGCATGCGCAGGCCGTGCCGGTCTCCCGCGCCGATTCGGCCGGCGCTCACGCCGCGTTCGATGAGCCGTCTGGTCTCGCGGCGGATCCAGTCGGTTCGCACGGTCTCTCTCGCAGCGCGCGGTTCGAACTCGACGATGTGGCCCGCGCGATCGGTGATGCAGACCCAGTGATCCAGTCTCGTGGCGGCTTCTCGAACGACCGCTCCGAGCCCGTCGCGGTGCAGGGAGGCCGCGGTGACCGCGCGCTGCGACTCGAGCGCCCAGAGGTCGCGGTCTCGCGCGATGGCGTTGATGAGCGTCGCCGCGGTCTGGGAGATCGCGACGAAGGGTGTGTCGTAGGGCACGCGGATGAGCGGCAGGCCCAGGCGATCGCACGCCGACACGAGCCGCAGCGGCACGCGATCCCAGTGCAGGCCGACGGAGAACCCGAGCGCCGTCACCGAGGCGTCGATGAGTCTCTGCACGTATCCGTCGGCGTCGGTCTGCGTGGGCAGCGCCGAGAAACGGGCACCCGTCGTGAGCAGCACGGTGCGCGGCGGGAGAAACGGGGTCGGGTCTTCGAGCTCGCTCGCGTGCACCCAGCGCAGGGGGCGCTCGTTCACGCCCTCGCCGATTCCCGCGATGAACACGAGCCCGAGCCGGTACTCCCGCAGGAGCTGGCCGAGTTGGATCGTGGGCGTGCCGGTCAGCGGTATCGCCCCGAGATCTGCGATCCCGCGAATTTCAGGAGGTACCACGCGATCCAGTCCCTCCCGTTTCTACAGAGTGTCGAAAATTATGATTCTCATGCACCATTGTGGCACGAAGCGATGGAAAACGCGCGGGTTAAGCTGATGCGGACATCACCGGCACTCCCTCAACTCCGAGACGAGCGCCTTGTCGCGATAACGCAAGGAGAATCCATGGCTGAGATCACCACCGGCGGCCCCTCGCTGCCGCAGGAGCGCAAGCTCGTCACCAGCATCCCGGGCCCCAAGTCGCAGGAGATGATCGCTCGCAAGAACGCCGCCGTTGCCGCCGGCGTCGGAGTGACGCTCCCCGTTTCGATCGTCGCCGCGGGCGGAGGTGTTGTCGTCGACGTTGACGGCAACTCGCTCATCGACCTCGGCTCGGGCATCGCCGTCACCGGTGTCGGCAACTCGGCTCCGCGCGTCGTCGAGGCCGTCGTGAATCAGGTGCAGCAGTTCACGCACACCTGCTTCAGCGTCACCCCCTACGACGGGTATGTGAAGGTCGCCGAGAAGCTCAACGAGCTCACCCCCGGTGATCACGAGAAGCGATCCGCCCTCTTCAACTCCGGCGCTGAGGCGCTGGAGAACGCGGTGAAGATCGCGCGTCACTACACCAAGAAGAACGCGATCGTCGTGTTCGACCACGCTTACCACGGCCGCACCAACCTCACCATGGGCATGACCGCGAAGAACATGCCCTACAAGGACGGCTTCGGCCCGTTCGCTCCCGAGGTCTACCGCGTGCCCAACTCCTACCCCTACCGCGACGGTCTGACCGGTGCCGAGGCCGCTGAGCGCGCCATCACCCAGATCGAGAAGCAGATCGGTGCCTCCAACCTCGCCGCGGTCTTCATCGAGCCGATCCAGGGCGAGGGCGGCTTCATCGCTCCGGCCGAGGGCTTCCTCCCCGCTCTGCAGGAGTGGGCTACCGAGAACGGCGTCGTCTTCGTGCTCGACGAGGTGCAGACCGGTTTCGCGCGCACCGGCGACCTGTTCGCGGCCGACTACGAGGGCGTCGTGCCCGATCTCATGACCACCGCCAAGGGCATCGCGGGCGGCCTGCCGCTCTCCGCGGTCACCGGCCGCGCCGAGATCATGGATTCCTCGCACGCCGGCGGCCTGGGCGGCACCTATGCGGGCAGCCCCATCGCCTGCGCCGCAGCGCTCGCGACCATCGAGACCTATCAGGAGGAGCACCTCGTCGAGCGCGCCCGCGAGATCGGCGCGATCGTGCAGAACTTCTTCACCAAGTTGCAGCAGAGCGACGACCGCATCGGCGATGTTCGCGGCCGCGGTGCACTGCAGGCCATCGAGCTCGTCGAGTCGGGATCGAAGAAGCCCAACCCGGCGCTCACCAGCGCGATCGCGAAGTACGCGGGCGAGAACGGCGTGATCATCCTCACCTGCGGCACCTACGGCAACGTGATCCGCTTCCTGCCGCCGATCTCGATCTCCGACGAGCTGCTGGTCGAAGCCCTGCAGATCGTCGCCGACGCGCTGCAGGCGAACTGACGGGCGAAGCCCCTCGTCCTGCGCGACCGCAGGATCTCGACAACCCCGCTACCCCACGCTCTGTCGCGGGATCAATCCGACAGTGAAGCAGATTCTGCGCGTAGTGCCCCGAGCGTAATGCTGTCGGCGCTACGCGCAGAACTACGAAGAGAGAGGAACGCCTTTCATGGCACTCAAGCCCAACGAGCAGGAACTGCTCGATCGCATCCAGTCGGGTCTCGGCATCGGCGGCACCTGGGAGCCTTCGGCCTCTGGCGCAACCTACGATGTGCAGGATCCCGCCACCGGCGAAGTCATCAAGTCGATTGCCGACGCAACCGTTGAGGATGCGGTGCGGGCGCTTGACGCTGCCGTGGAAGCGCAGGAGAGCTGGGGCACGACGTCGACGCGCGTTCGCTCTGACATCATGCGCCGCGCCTACTACCTGCTGATGGAGCGCAAGGAAGACTTCGCGTTGCTCATGGCGATGGAAATGGGCAAGCCGCTGGATCAGGCCCGGGGCGAGGTCGTCTACGGTGCCGAGTTCCTGCGCTGGTTCTCGGAGGAGGCCGTGCGCGTGCGCGGCGACTACCGGCAGAACCCCGAGGGCACCGGCAACATCGTGGTCTCGCACATGCCGGTCGGCCCCTGCTACTTCGTCACCCCGTGGAACTTTCCGCTCGCGATGGCGACCCGCAAGATCGCTCCGGCACTCGCCGCCGGCTGCACCTCGGTGATCAAGCCCCCGGCCCTGACCCCGCTCACCACCATCTACTTCGCGCAGCTGCTCGAAGAGGCGGGCCTCCCCGCAGGCGTCGTCAACGTGGTGCCCACCTCGAAGTCGAGCGCGCAGTCGTCGGCCCTGCTCTCCGATCCGCGCCTGCGCAAGCTGTCGTTCACCGGTTCGACGCCGGTGGGCGTGAAGCTCATGGAGCAGGCGTCGCAGAACGTGCTGCGCATGTCGATGGAGCTGGGCGGCAACGCGCCGTTCATCGTGTTCGAGGACGCGGATCTCGACAAGACCGTCGACGCCGCGATTCTCGCGAAGTTCCGCAACATCGGCCAGGCCTGCACCGCGGCCAACCGCATGATCGTGCACGAGTCGGTGGCCGACGAGTTCGCCCGACGCGTGACCGAGCGGGTCGCCGGAATGAGCATCGGCCGCGGTGCCGAGGAGGGCCTCGACATCGGCGCGCTCGTCGACTCGAAGGCCGTCGCGACCACCGCGCGCCTGGTGGCCGACGCCATCGAGACCGGCGGCACCCTGCTCGCCGGCGGCGAGGCGATCGACGGCCCCGGCAACTTCTTCCAGCCGACCGTCATCGACAACATCACGCCGCAGGCTGCGATCATGCGCGAGGAGATCTTCGGCCCGGTGCTCGGCATCGTGCGCTTCTCGACCGAGGAAGAGGCCGTCGAGATCGCGAACGACACCGAGTACGGTCTCGTGAGCTATGTCTTCACCGAGAACCTCGATCGTGCGCACCGCATGATCGAGAAGCTCGAGACCGGTATGATGGGCATCAACGTCGGCATGGTGTCGAACGCTGCCGCACCGTTCGGCGGCGTGAAGCAGTCGGGCGTCGGCCGCGAGGGCGGCTTCGACGGCATCCACGAGTTCCTGTCGACCAAGTACACGCTGATCCCGCGCTCGTAAGTTCGGGAGCGAAAAGCGCCGCGGCCCTTCGAGGCCGCGGCGCTTTTCGCGTGTGCGCCGGAGATGTCGTCAGCATCGGGGAGGCCTGATTCGAATAGACTATTGTGCGGGTGTGGTGTTTGCCGCGTTCGTCAATGTGAACCGGGTTCGGATGGAGCTGAGACATGAGCCAGGAGCCGCGGTCGGGTGCGGATGAGCCGGAGCAGCCGAAAGTGTCGGAGTGGGCAAGACGTCCGAGGCGGGCACGGTCGGCGGGGGAGCAGCCGGAGACCTCAGTCCCTTCGGAAGAGCCCCGGCAGGCGGATCAGCCGACCCTCCCGGAGCAGCTCGAGCAGCCGGAAGCGCTCTCGCCGGATTCGACACCCGAGCAGCTCGCGCGGCTCGCAGCGGAGCGGCCTGAGCTGCGCGGTGCGATCCGCGAGCACCCGAGCGCCGATCCCGAACTGGTCGGTTGGATCGATGAGCAGAGCGCGCCGGCGGCCGCTGGCGGGGAGCGGCTGAGCGAGCGGGGGCGGAAGACGCTCATCTCGGTGCTGGTGGCCGCACTCGTGCTGGGCGGCGGTGCGGCCGTGCTCGACGTGACGGGGCTGGTGGGCAAGTGGTTCGGAGTCTGGCAGGTCGACGACAGCAGCGCGCAGAGCGTGCTGAGCAACGCCGAGAAAGAATCCGAGACCGAGATCATCAAGGCAGGTGCGATCCCGAGTTTCATTCCCGCGAAGTGCCCCAAGGGCACCGACCTGCTGGCCTGGGCCGAACTGACCGAGGGCTGGCTCGTCGCCTGCGGCGAGGCCGGCACCGATCTGAATCAGCCGAGCTTCATGCGTGTGCAACTCCCGGGCGAGGAAGAACCGGTCGACCTCAGCGACCCCACCTGGTTCGCCGACAATGGCCAGTACACGGGTGGTCTGCCCGACGGCGGAACGCTTACCTTCGACGGTCCCACCGGGGTCGTCGTGCTGCAGAAGCCCGTCGACGATCCCGCAGCCGAGGTCACCGAGGGCGAGGCTGTCGAGGGCGAGGTTGCCGACGGCGAAGCGGTTGACGGCGAAGATCCCGAGGCCATCGTGCTCGACGAGAACGGCGAAGCGCTCGGCGAAGAGTCGGCGGAGACCGCCACTACCCGCACCGCCATACGGGCGATCCGCATGATGATCGCGCCGCTCTGGGGCGAAGACACGGTGCAGGGCTTCGAACACGGGGTCAGCGAGGCCTGGACCACCGAGGCGATTTCGCTCGCGGGCAGCGGCACCGAGGCCGCATTCCCCACGGCGCTGGACCGTCGCGCCGACGAAGGCTGGTCCGACGCGCCCGCACTCATCGACGGTGCGGTGATCACCGAGGTGCACGCCGACGGCGGCCAGGAAGCGGTCATGCTCTCGGCCTTGAGCGGCCAGGTGGTGTGGCGCGAGGACATCAACGGCGGCGAGTACGACTCATCGACCGTGCAGTGCGTGCCCGATCCCGAGCAGAAGCTCGCATACTGCCTCCTGACCGAGTACGGCACCTCGGAGATCGTTGTGCTCAGCTCCCAGGGAGAGGTGCGCCAGATTCCGCTGGAGGGGGCGATCGCAGACATCGCCGTCGATGAGCGGGGCATTGCCGCCGTGGGCTACGGCTCGGAGGGGACGCTGCTGCGCATGGACCACGACGGCGGCGTGCTCTGGGAGAGCGAGCCGATCGACCGCGCGGCCGGCGTCGTCACGGGCATCGACTTCATGGGCGACCGGGTGCTCGTGAGAACGACCGGGGGCTGGGAGCTGCTCGAAGACGCGACCGGTGAGCGGCTCGCGGGCTTCGCCTACCCGACCGTGCTGACGGTCGACGACACGGTGGTGCCGTGCGAGGCGCGACTGCAGGAGAACACGCTGCAGATCTCGGGCCCCGAGTGCCCCGACGACCTGACCGCGAACGGCATCGAAGTAGAGCGGGTCGCCGACGACGCTGCGCAGCGCTGGTACCTCGACGCCGGTTTCATGAACTGGCGCGGTCCCGGAGGCATCCTCGTGCAGACTCCCGTGGGCGACCGCATCACCTACTACAGCGCGGGGTAGCCTGCAGCGCGGGGTAGCCTATAGCGCGGGGCAGCCTGCAGCGCGGGGGAGCCTGCCTACGGCGCAGCGGGCCGATCTGCGCGATCCGCCCACCACAGGGCGGTCTCACCGTAGCGCCTGTCGCGGATCTGCACGAGAGCCGCGGGCCAGCTCGGCTCGGGGGAGCGGCTGCTGCGCTCGACCAGCACGGCCGCGTCGTTCGCGAGCAGCGGCACGAGGGTCGCGAGGTTCTCGGAGAGTTCGCGCTCGCCGAGGTCGTAGGGCGGGTCGATGAGCACCACGTCCCACGCGGGCAGCGGATCGCGCGCCGAGGCCGCGGTCAGAAAGGTCTGCACCGACTGGCGCACGACTTCGATGCTCGGTGCCGCGACCGGGTCTGTCGCGGTTCGGGATCGGTGCCCGTTCTTCTCCCCAGCATCCTTCTTCCCGGCATCCTTCTTCCCGGCGAAAGCGCCGAGCACCGTTCGCGCGTTGCGATCCGCGACCCGGGCCGCCTGGGCGTGCCGCTCGACGAGCGTCGCCGACGCGGCACCGCGGCTGACGGCCTCGAGAGCGAGCGCGCCCGATCCGGCGTAGAGGTCGAGCACCCGCGATCCCTCGATGAGACCCCAGGATTCGAGCGTCGAGAAGATCGCCTCGCGCACCCGGTCGCTCGTGGGCCTCGTGCCGGACTTGGGAACATCGAGCCGCAGCGAGCCGGCGGCCCCCGCAATGATTCTCGTCACCCCACGAGGGTATCGCGTGGGGCGGGTTCCCGGCCCCCAGTGCTCCAGTGCCCCGCCCCGTCGGCTTCCGGCGTGGATTCGAGCAACGGCGTGAGCAAACCTCGCTTTCGGCACGCCGTTACTCGAATCCACGCTGCTGGCTGACAGGTTGCCTCGGAGGGTCAGAGGTCCGTTGTACCCTGGGGTCGAGATTGAGTTGCAGGTGTTGGCCCATTTCTTGGCAAGAGTGGCGGCGCATGCGATGGTCTCAAGCAAACGATGGCTTCACGCACACCCACTACGGCTTCACGCAGACAAGGAGGCACCCGATGCACGAGATCCCGTTCGACGCAAGCGCCGAAGAGCTCGCGCGCCTGGCTGCCGACCAGCCGGAGCTGTGGCCGCAGATCCTGCGGCATCCGAATGTCTACCCCGAATTGGTGGGGTGGATCGCGGAACAGCAGCGGCTTGACGCGCTCGAAGCAGGGGCGGGTGTACCGGGCACGCCGGGTGGCGGTGCGGTGCAGGACTTCGAGTCCCCGGAGGCTTCGGGCGTTTCAGAGGTCCCCGGGGTTTCCGGGATTTCGCGGCGCGGGGCGCGCCGGCGTGGTTCGGTCGTGCTGGCGATTGCTGCTGTGGCGGTGCTGGTGCTCGGCGGTGCGACGGCCGCTCTTGCGGCAACCGGGGTGCTGGCGAGCTGGTTCGGCGGGGGATCGCCGTCTGCCGCCACCGACAAGGCAGCTACCGGTACGGCAGCCGTAGAGCAGGGGCCGAGCCGTTTTGCCGGCGGCTTGGCGCGGGCCTGGGAGGTCCGAGGGGAGACGGTGGCCGTCAGCTTCGATGAGCCGATGCCGATCGCGGGTGGCGTCGTCTTTCAGAACCGACCCGGCGGAGATGCCGGTGTGGTCCGGGTGGTCTCGGCCGAGTCGGGAGAGACTGTGTGGGAAGAAGCGGCGACGGGTACTTCCTGTGTCGCTGTTCCCGTGGAGACCGACGCCGCAGCAACCGGAGGGGCCGTGTGCTCGCTTGCCAGAGGCCTCGGATCCGGACCCACCGACGTGGTGACGGTGAGCAGTGAGGGCGAACGGTCGAGGTTCACGCTTGAGGGATCGTTCTCGGTGGTCGGCCTCGTCGAGGACGACATGCTGCTCTCGGACACCGGGCGTGTGCTGCGGGTCGATCGCGAGGGCCGGGAGACGTGGACGGTGTCCCTTCCCAGTACGGCTGTGACGGGCTACCGCGATTTTCTGTGGGTGGGCGAACGACTTCTCGGCAGGAGCTTAGCGGGCTGGGTAGTGCTCAGCGTCGACGGTGAGGTGCTCGGTCACTCTGAGGGAGACGATCGAGACTATCTGCGCGAGGGAGCCATTGATTGCACCCCCATGCTGACGGGCGAGAGGTTGTTGCTCAGCGGAGCCGAGTGCGACGCGAGTGCCCAGGTCGAGGGGCTGCCCGTTGAGATGCTCTCGAAGAAGAACGACGGGCTGCGCGACGCCGCCCTGGTGCGAGGCGAGCACGCGGCGTGGCTCTACACCTACGACGGTGAGACGACGGCCTATGACCTTGAGACCGGAGAGGCGCGGTGGACCGCACCGGGCGAACTGCTGGAGTGGCCGGGCGGCTCGCAACTGGTGCGACGCGAGGGCGCGGCTGGCGGCGCAGTGCTGCAGCGGTGGACGGACGGGGGCGGCGCAAGCCTCTCCGTCGTGGATATCGCTACTGGCGACGTCGTAGTAGCCGACGGCGAGTATGACGGGTCGTTCACGACTGCGGTCGACGACGTTGTGGTGACCTACGAGGCCGGCAGTTCGGGAGCGCGGGTGCAGCGGGTGCTCGATGGGCGCACGCTCGAGGTGCTCTCCGAGTCGACGGTGGATCTCGGTGCCGCGGTCGCGGCCCTGGGCGGGCCGGACGGGGCGATCATGTCGCTCGCATCGGAGAGTAGTGAGCACCTTGACGGTTTCGCGTTCTACGGCCCTGGTGAAGCCGGCGGCGCGGGCAGCGGCGTGGGCGGCAGTGCGGGCGGTGCCGGTGACGAGGGCGGCATCTCCGATGGTCTGGCAAAGCCCGTCGGCATGCCCGACTGCCCGGCCGACACGGTGCTCGTGGCGTGGGCGGAGTTCGAGGGTGGCTGGGTGCTGTTCTGCGGGGTGACGGCGGATAGGCCGAGCTATGCCGTGCTGCAGAGGCCCGGGGGTAGCGAACCGCTGCTGTCGAAGGGCGCTTCGAAGCCGGGCAGCGATCGGGCGAGCGGAGCGGTGACCTGGGACGCGCAGCAGCAGCGTTTCTCGGCGCGCATGAGCGACGGGTCATTCTTCGCGCTCGAGAGCGATACCGGCACCGCGACGCTGTGGCCGAAGAGCGAGGGATCGGGTGAGCCGAGCTTCGAGAAGTGGGTGTCGATTGTCTACGTCGACATGGCCGACGATGCGCCCCGCGTGCTCAGCGGGTCGGGATCCGGCGCTGCCTCGTCACAGCTTGAGTTTCCGGCCTGTGACGCGATGAACCCGGCCGCCCAGCGAGCGGTCGGCGTCAGCGGCCGCGGTATTGGCTCGGGCGATGCCGAGATCTTCGGCCCGGTGGTGCGCACGGCTCTGCAGTCGGCGGAGCGGCAGAGCGCGTGCGAGTGGCGATCGGGAGGAACGCGCGTGATGCAGTGGGTGTCGGAGGTTTCGCCTCGGTCGAAGAACGCGCTGATCGACGGCATGCTCGATTTCGGTTACCGTGCTGAGGCCGACGGAGCGCTGCTGCGCGTCAGCTACACGCAGGAGACGGAGAACGGGCCCGAGCGCCACACCCACGTCTTCGACGGCAACGCGTGGATCTTCATCTTCCAGTCGGGCAGTGACACTGAGCTGGAGGCCCCTGCGCTCGAAGCGGTCGCTGCCGCCGATCCGGGGCGTTTCGCGAGGTAGGCGATCCCGCGCGGCACCCCTGTGCTCAGCTTGCTGGTGCCGCTCAGCTCGCTGGCGCTCCTCAGCTCGCTGGCGCTTCTATTGGAGGGTCCTCAACAGCGGGTTCGGGTGCGTGTTGTAGAGAACCGAAGTGTTTGAGAAGTTTCGTGCGTGCGACCACCTGGCCCTCATGAGTGTCGGTGGTCCCGTTGAGACTGGATGCATGACCAGCTCAACTCGTTCTCAGGCCGCCGAGGCGGTGTCGACTCGGGGTGCGTTCGATGCGTCGAGTCCGCACCTCGGTGAGCTCGACGAGGGCATCGCAGTGCTCGAAGAAATCGAGGCTGCGACGCGCGAGCTCGAGGCCCGGCGCGTCAGAGTGCTCGCCGAGATCGACGCGGTGGTGCGCAGGGAGCACGCGCGCTGCGGTGAAGGAGGGCATCCCGAGCAGGGGCTTGCGTTTCGCGCGGCGCGAGCCGAGGCTGCGGCTGCCCTGCGTCAGTCCGAGCAGACGACCGAGCGACACATGGAAGACGCTTGCGAACTCGACGCGTGCTACTCAGCGACGGTCGAGGCTCTCGCCTCGGGAGAGATCTCCTACCGGCATGCCCTCGTGGTGCTCGATGCGGGCAAGACCATCGGAACGCCGGGAGTTGAAGACACCGAAGCGGTGGCGGCGCAGCGCAGAGCCTATGAGACCCGGGTGCTCGACCTCGCTGTGACTACGACCCCACAGCGCCTGCGTCCGACCGCGCGGCGCATCGCGGAGGAGTACGCCACCGAAGATATTGAGACCAGACACGAGCGGGTACGGCGCGAGCGCAGGGCGTGGCTGCAAGACCGTGAAGCGGGTATGGCTGAGGTCGGTGCGGTGCTCCCGGCCGACGAAGCCTACGCGGTGTGGTCGCGCCTGACCGAAACAGCGAAGCGTCTCGAACAGTTCGAGCGCGCCGGTGCCGAAGCTGGTGCTGGTGCTGGTGCTGGTGAGCGTCGCAGCAGGGACGAGATCCGCGCCGATCTCTTCGTCGACCTGCTTCAGGCCGGCGTCGATGATTCTCAGATCACGCGTGGGCAGGAGACCTCCCAGGGCGAAGACGCCCTTTCTGGTCGAGGCGTGTCAGCTTCGTTCGTCGGCTCAGGAGCGTGCGTCGGGTCTTGTGGGGGTAATGCTTCCGGCCCGGTCGGGCGGGTCAGAGGGATCGTGCAGGTCGTCGTCCCCGTCGAGAATCTCACAGGCCCCGGCAGTACGAAAAAATTGATTGCAGGCGACCCTCCTTTCGCGAACTCACCTCTGTCAAGCGTGCTAGGTACGGGCTCGCAAGCCGTGAGGTTGCAAGCCGAGATACCGCCGGACGAGAGATCGCCGGACGAGAGACTGCCGGACGAGAGACTGCGAGCTGAGGGACTGCGAGCTGAGAGACTGCAGACCGAGAGATCGCAAATCCGGGGCAGGCTGGCCGCCCTGCGTCCACCTGTGCCGATTCTCAACGGCTACGGTCCGATTCCCCCGAGCATGGCGAGCAAGATCGCGGCCGAGACTCCGGTTTGGGATCGGGTTGCCATCACGCCCGAGACCGGTGCGGTGCTCAGCGTCGACCGATATCGCCCCTCGGAGAAAATGCGCCGGTTCATTGCCGCAAGAGATCAGAGATGCCGCTTTCCTGGCTGTCGCACGGCCGCGCACCGCTGCGACATCGATCACACCGTCGATGCCGCGCTCGGTGGCCCCACCTCGACCGACAATCTGGGTGCGCTCTGCCGCGGACACCACACCTTGAAACACCACAGCGGATGGAGCACCAGCCAGCACCCGGACGGTAGCTACGAATGGACGTCGCCCACCGGCCGCATTCACGTCGATACTCCTGAGATCCACACCTTTGCGGCGCACCGGCATCCATCCCGCACCGCTCCAAAGCCCACCGCTCCAAAGCCTTCCGCCCGAAAGAGCACCGCCCGCAAGAACACCGCCCGAAAGAGCACCGTGAGGTTTGAGGCCTGTGCTGCGTAGCGCGGCGTCAGGCCGATCGATCCGGTTCATCGCCCCTCTCACGGTATCCCCCTTGTCACGGCATCCTGCTTGTCACGGCATCCCGCATGTCACTGCACGCCGCTACGCTGGAATCATGACCCGCGCCACACTCGATACGCCGCTCGCCGGTGTCGTGGGCGCGCGCACTGCGAAGCCGCTCGAGCGGGCGTTCGAGATGCGCACCGTCGGCGACCTGCTGCACCACTTTCCGCGCCGCTACTCGAGACGGGGGGAGCTGACCCCCTTGAAAGGCCTGCCCACCGGCGAGCAGATCACGGTGGTGGCGCAGGTGCTCGACGTGCGTCAGCGGCAGATGCAGCGCCGTCGCGGGCACATCATCGAGGCCCGCATCACCGACGGCACGGGCATACTCACGCTCACCTTCTTCAACCAGAAGTATCGCGTCGGCGATCTCGTGCCGGGACGTCGCGGCATCTTCGCGGGCAAGGTGAGCGAGTATCACGGCAACCTGCAGCTGCAGCATCCCGAGTACGAACTGTTCGAGAACCGAGACGACGCACCGGGCGCGGATCGTCTCGACGAGGCAGCGGCGAAGGCGTGGTCTGAGACACCGGTGCCCATCTACCCGGCGACGGCCCAGGTCGCCAGCTGGACGCTGCAGCGTGCGATCGCCCTCGCGCTCGACGCGCTCGATCCCGTGCCGGATCCCGTGCCCGCCGAGATTCTGCGACGCGAGGGCGTTATGGAGTACGGTCGGGCGCTCGAACTGATCCACCGTCCGCAGCACGATGCCGACTGGCGGGGCGCGCAGCAGAGCTTGCGCTTCCGCGAAGCGTTCGAGCTGCAGCTCGCGCTACTCGATCGGCGGCGGCGGGCCGGGCTTGCGGCTAGCACGCCACGCCCGCTCGCGGCCGACGGAGTGAACGCCGACGGCATGAATGCTGACGGAGTGCACGGGCGGGGCCTGCTCGCGCGCTTCGACGCCGAGCTGCCCTTCGAACTCACGGGCGATCAGCGTCGCGCGGGGGTCACGATCTCTGCCGAGCTCTCGGTCGCGCACCCCATGCACCGCCTGCTGCAGGGCGAGGTGGGATCGGGCAAGACGATCGTGGCGCTGCGCGCGATGCTGCAGGTCGCCGAGCCGCAGGGCCGAGCATCGGACAGTACCCAGAGCCCCGATACACAGAGCCCCGGCACCCAGAAACCCAGCACCCCGAGCCCCGGCGGCCAGAGCGCCATGCTCGCGCCGACGGAGGTGCTTGCGGCTCAGCACTTCAGATCCATCGTGCGCGCGCTCGGCCCTGACCTCACGGCCGAGCTGCACCCCGTGCTGCTGACCGGCCGCATGCCGGCTGCCGAGCGCAAGCGCGCACTGCTCGCTCTCGCCGCGGGCACGTCGCACATCGCGGTCGGAACGCACGCACTGCTGAGCGAGGGCGTCACCTTCGCCGATCTCGGCCTCGTCATCGTCGATGAGCAGCACCGCTTCGGGGTCGAGCAGCGCGATACCCTGCGAAGCAAGGGGGCGCAACCGCACGTGCTGGCGATGACGGCGACGCCGATCCCGCGCACGGTCGCGCTCACCGCGTTCGGCGACCTCGAAGTATCGACCATTCGCGAACTGCCCCCGGGCCGCCAGGGCATCGAGACCTTCGCCGTGCCCGAGATCGAGATGCCGGCACGCGCAGCCCGCGTGTGGGCGCGCGCGCGGGAAGACCTCGCGGCGGGTCGCCAGGTGTACGTCGTGTGCCCGGCGATTTCGTCGGGGGAACCGGATCCCGAACTGCCTGACGAGGAGCCGCCGCAGGTCTCCGCTGTATCGGAAGGCGAGACCGCCCGCCGCCCGCTCGCCAACGTCGCCGACACGATCGCCGAGCTGCGTGCCCGGCCCGAGTTCGCCGGGATCGTGATCGAGGGGTTGCACGGAGCGATGCCGTCCGACGAGAAGGAGCGCGTCATGCAGGCCTTCGCGGCCGGTAGCATCGGCGTGCTCGTCGCGACCACGGTCATCGAGGTGGGCGTCGACGTGCCGAACGCCTCGATCATGATCGTGCGCGATGCCGACCGCTTCGGCATATCCCAGCTGCACCAGCTGCGCGGCCGCGTGGGGCGAGGCGAGCACCCGGGACTGTGCCTGCTCATGACGACCGCCGAGCAGGGATCTGTCGCTCGCGAGCGGATCGACGCCGTCGCCGACACATCCGACGGTTTCGAACTGGCCGAGGTCGACCTGCAACTGCGCCGGGAGGGCGACATCCTCGGCACCGCGCAGTCGGGCGGGCGCTCCACGCTGCGGCTGCTGCGCGTCGCGGAGCACGGCGAACTCATCGCGCACGCCAGAGACGTCGCGGCGGCGCTGCTCGAGCGCGATCCCGAACTCTCGACGGCACCCGGGCTCGCGGCCCTGCTCACCCGCGAGCGGCAGGCCGGACACCTCGACAATCTCGCGAAGTCGTAGCGCAGCACTCGCTGCCTTCTCGTTGAGCTGCGTTCTCGCTGCGCTGCGTTCTTGCTGCGCGGCGCTCTCGCGGTGAGCATGTCTCCACGGCGGTACCCAGGTACCACGCCGGCGGCACTCCCGGCCGATCCGTCGCGCCTCGTCTCTCCGTAGCGTTGAAGCCAACACAGCGCAGTAACCAGCGCACCGCGGAGATGCACCGCGGTGCGCGCAACGCGAAGGAGACATCATGATCGAGGCACGCGGACTCACGAAGCAGTACGGCGACAAGACCGCCGTGGGCGATGTGAACTTCGTCATCAAACCCGGGCAGGTGACCGGCTTCTTGGGGCCGAACGGCGCGGGCAAGTCGACGAGCATGCGCCTGATGGTGGGGTTGGATCGCCCCACTGCCGGCAGCGTGACCGTGAACGGCAGGCGCTACGCCGATTCGCCCGCCCCGCTCGCCGAGGTCGGCGCGCTGCTCGACGCCAAGGGCGTGCATCCGGGCCGCAGTGCCCGCAGCCACCTGCGCGCGCTCGCGGCGACCCACGGCATCGCGACGCAGCGGGTGGACGAGGTGCTCGAGCAGACGGGCCTCACCGCCGTCGCGAACAAGCGCGTCGGCGGCTTCTCGCTGGGCATGGGGCAGCGACTCGGCATCGCGGCGGCCCTGCTGGGCGATCCGCAGACCCTCATACTCGACGAGCCGGTCAACGGTCTCGACCCCGACGGCGTGCTCTGGGTGCGCCAGCTGCTGCGCCACCTCGCGGGCGAGGGACGCACCGTGCTGCTGTCGAGCCACCTGATGAGCGAGATGGCGCAGACCGCCGACCACGTGATCGTGCTGGGGCGCGGTCGCGTGGTGGCCGACGCGCCCATCGCCGAGTTCATCGCCGGTGCTGGTGCCGGATCCGGGGCCGATGGGCGCAGCGGACGCGTCTCGGTGTGCAGCCCGGATGCCTCTCGGCTCGCGTCACTCCTCATCAACGCTCACCGCGACGCGGTGACACTCGAACCTCAGGGCGACAATCGCTTCATCGTCACGGGCATCACGGCCGCCGAGATCGGCCGCTCCGCCGTGGTCAGCGGCATCGAACTGCACGAGCTCGCCCCGATCGCGTCTTCGCTGGAAGACGCCTACCTGTCGCTGACCCGGGATCAGGTCGAGTACGCGACTGCCTAGGCGCGACTGCCCCACACCGCCCGACGCCACCTGACTCCTCCCGACAACGAAACGGCCCAGCAGCGCGACCGCCCAACGGCGCGACCTCCCAACGGCGCAACGGCCGAACAACGAAAGGAACCTCTCATGACCTCTGCAACTGTCTCAACGCCAGTTCTCGCGCACGATTCAGTGCGGAAAAGCTCAGCGCGGAAAAGCTCCGCCCCGCCGCACGAACGGACACCCCGCCTCACCTTCGCCGGGGTGCTGCGATCCGAGCGCATCAAGCTCGCGTCGCTGCGCAGCATCCGCGTCACGCTGCTCCTCACGCTTCTGGGCGGCCTCGCCCTGAGCGTTCTGATCGCCTGGGCCTGGAGCACCGAGGTCGGCGGACCCGACTCCATGCTCGCGGCCGACGCCGTGGGGCTGCAGACCTACCTGCTGATGGTATCGACCTTCACCGCTCCGTTCCTCGCTCTCGTGTTCGGCGTGCTGGGCGTCTTCGCCGTATCGAGCGAGTATTCGAGCGGCATGATCCTCTCGACGTTGACCGCCGTGCCGCGACGCACCCCGGTGTTCGTGGCGAAGGCGATTGTCACCGCGGTGCTCGCGGCCGTCACCGCCCTCGTGCTCGTGAGCGGTGCGCTCGTGGCGGCGATCGCGTTCCTGCCGGAGTCGGCGGCTCAACTGGGATCGCCCATCGTGATCTCGGGTGTGCTCGGCACCGTCGCCTACCTCGTGCTCTTCGCGCTGCTCTCGTTCGGGATCTCGGCGCTGCTGCGCTCGACGGCCGGCGGGATCGCCGTGGTGGCGGGCATCGCCTTCGTGGTGCCGGTCGCACTGCAGGTGCTCATGATGACGAACTGGGAGTGGGTGCCCAGGGTGTCGATGCTCTTGCCGGCGGAGCTCGGTAGCGTGCTGTCGCGCGGCTTCGTCGATGCGGCCCCCGGCGGCATCGGGTACTGGGGCGCTCTCGCCCTGATGACCGCGTGGGCCGCCGTTGCGGTGATCCCCGCTGCGATCGCCTTCAAACGGCGCGACGCCCGGTGAACGGGAAGCAGGGGAAGTAGGGTGAGAGCGTGACGGTGAAGAAGTGAGCTGGTGAAGAAATGAGCCGGGCAGACGAAGCCGAGGTGCGCCTGCCGCGCCCGCCGGGAGTGATCCGGCGGGCGCTCGCCGCGCATCCGCTCGCGGTCGACGTGACCATCGTCGTCTGCTACGTCATCGGCTGCCTGCTGGGCGTGCTCTTCGACTTCGTGAGCGGTGCGGTGCCGCTCGACGACCCGGTGACCGGTCAGGTGTCGGCCGACCCCGCCGACTGGTTCGCGCTGCCGGGCTATCTCGCGTGGCCGTGGTGGCCGATCGCGGTGCTGCGCGTCGGCGTGGTGGCGGTGGCCCTGCTCTTCCGCCGCCGCTACCCTCTCGCCTGTCTGGTCGCGGTCACCGTGGCCCTCTTCGGGTACCACGGGGTGCAGTCGGCGGCGACGAGCGTCGCTCTGCTCTTCATGATCTACGGCGTGCCGGTGTTTCGCAGCGTGCGAAGCGGATGGGTCGGCTTCGCGATCGCGCTCGCCGGCACGATTCTGACGAACTGGATCGAGTTCGTGACCACCCTGTCGAGCGGCGGCGCGCTGACTCCGGGCGACGTGGTCGGCGCGCCCTCGGAGAACGCGCCGAGCACGCCCGAGTTCATCATCTTCAGCGTCATGGCGGCGGTCTGGTATCTCGCGATCCTCATGTTCGGCATCAACGTCGGCAATCGGCAGCGATACATCGCGGCGGTCATCGATCGCGCTCACCAGCTCGCCCGCGAGCGCGATCAGCTCGCGCAACTCGCCGTTGCGGAGGAGCGGTCTCGCATCGCCCGCGAGATGCACGACATCGTGGCGCACTCGGTGTCGGTGATGATCGCGCTCTCAGAAGGGGCGGCACGCGCGGCTCCGGTCGCCCCGGAGGCCGCCGCCGAGGCTATGGCGCGCAGCGCGGAGACGGGGCGCACGGCGCTCGCCGAGATGCGGCGCCTGCTCGGGGCGCTGCACGATTCTCGGGTGGATCGAGCCGAGCTCGTGCCGCAGCCGGGAGTGCAGGATCTGCCCGAGCTCGTGCGAGGCTTTCGCGAGGCCGGCATCGATGTGCGACTCACGGTCTCGGGCGAGGCCGCCGGGGACCGCGGGCAGGAGCTCGCGGTCTATCGCGTGGCCCAGGAGGGGCTGACGAACGTGCTGCGCTACGCCGGAACGGGTGCCAGGGCGGAGGTCGACGTGCGGCGGCTGCTCGACCGCGCCGTCGTCGACGTGCGCGATTTCGGGCCCGCTCCGGGTGTGACAGCACCTGTAACGGGCATCGGCTCGGGGCGCGGGATCGCCGGCCTTCGCGAGCGGGCGCGCGTGTTCGGCGGTGAGATCGAGGCCGGGCCGGCGGGGGAGGCCGGCCTCGCGGGCGGCGGCTGGCTGCTGCGCGCCGAGCTTCCCGTCGATGCCGCGGCGCGCGAGCACTCGGCGGAGCGAGCGGGTAGCGGAGAACCGCGCGAGAAGAACGACAGCGCGAAGAACGACAGCGTGGAGAACGACAGCGTGGAGAACGGAGAACACGGTGACCGCAGCGACTGAGACGCAGCCGAGCGACGAACGGATACGGGTGGTGCTGGTCGACGACCAGGAGCTGATTCGCACCGGGTTCCGACTGGTGCTGCTCGGAGAGCCCGGGATCGACGTCGTGGGCGAGGCCCACGACGGGGCGAGCGCTCTGGCGCTGCTCGCGAGCCTGGAAGGCGCAGCGCTTTCCTCGCCGCTTTCCTCACCGGGTGTCTCGCCGGAGACCGCAGCGGATCTGCCTACCTCGGTGGACGTCGTGCTCATGGACGTGCGCATGCCGGGCATGAACGGGATCGACGCCACCGCCGAGATCGCGCGGCGTTTCCCGGCGGTGCGCGTGCTCGTGCTCACCACCTTCGATCTCGACGAGTATGCAACGGAGGCGATACGCGCCGGTGCCAGCGGCTTCCTGCTGAAGGACGCGCGGCCGGCCGAGCTCGTCGATGCGATCCGCCGCGTGGCGGCCGGCGATGCGGCGATGGCACCGAGCGTGACACGCCGACTGATCGAGCGGCTGGGGGAGGTGCGACACGATCCCGAACCGACCGCAGCGAATTCACAGCCCGGGCCCGACTTGGCACCCGGGGCCGCGCCGGATGAGGCGTTCGGCGTGCTCACGGAGCGCGAGCTCGACGTGCTCCGCCTCATCGCCGAGGGGCGCAATAACGCGGAGATCAGCGCTGAGCTGTTCCTGTCGGAGTCGACGGTGAAGACCCACGTCGGGCGAGTGCTCGCCAAGCTGCAGCTGCGAGATCGAGTGCACGCCGTCATCTTCGCCAAGCAGCACGGGCTGTAGCGCTGGTTGTAGGCTAGAGCGCATGAGCAAGATTGCCGTCGTACCCGGATCGTTCGATCCGGTCACCCTCGGGCATCTCGATGTGATCCGCGGTGCAGCCGGACTCTTCGACGAGGTGCACGTGCTGGTCGTGCACAACCCCAACAAGAACGCGATGCTGCCGATCAGCGAGCGCGTCGGTCTGATCCAGCAGTCGATCGCCGAAGACCCCAGCATCGCGGGAGACGACGCCGGTCGCATCACCGTGGCGGCGTGGTCGGTGGGCCTGCTCGTCGACTACTGCGCAGAAGTGGGTGCCTCGGTGCTGGTGAAGGGCATTCGATCGGCGATCGACCTGGCCTACGAGACGCCGATGGTCATTATGAACCGCAGCCTCGCCGACGTCGAGACGGTGTTCCTGCTGCCCGATCCGGCCCACGCGTACGTGTCGAGCACGCTGGTGCGACAGGTCGCCGAACTCGGCGGCGATGTCACCGCGTACGTGCCCGGCCCGGTTGCCCGCTTCCTCGACAAGACGAGGCCCGCCTGATGGCCGTGACGCAGGTCTACCGCGAGAATATTCGCGACATCATCAACCTTCCCGGCGAGATGCGCGAGCGCTCGCGCACTATCCTCGCTCCGGAGAAGCTCGGCGAGGGCCTCGCCTGGGTGCCCGAGGGAGAAGAACTCGACCTCGATATCAGGCTCGAATCGGTGCACGAGGGCATCCTGGCCTCGGTCGACGTGCGCACCACAATGCTGGCCGAGTGCGGGCGCTGCCTGAAACGCTTCGCCACGCCGTTTCAAGTCGAGTTTCAGGAGCTTTTCGCGTATACTCCTTCGGAGGCCGACGAGTACGGGGTTCACGGTGATCACGTGGATCTTGAACCCCCGCTCCGAGATGCGGTAGTGCTGGCGCTGCCGTTTCAGCCTGTGTGCCGTGAAGATTGCCCAGGGCTCGATCCCGAGACCGGTGAGCTGCGCGATGCCGAGGCTGCTGAGACGCATACCGCGGATTTCGATCCGCGGTGGGCGGCGCTGGCCGGGTTCGCGCCCGAAGAAGAAGACGTCGATCGGGAAACCGATGAAGCAAGAAAGTAGAGAACATCATGGCTGTTCC
>JBKEBN010000075.1:0-25121 GCA_047973175.1 Leucobacter sp. | reverse complement strand
CTCGTGCTCTCCGCCGATCCTTCGGTGGCCGCCCCAGACCTGTCCGCGATCAGCGAAGACAGCGAGAGCAAACCCCAGAAGCGCTAGTGTCCCGCGCCGGAAATTCGCGTCGTATATCCCGTCACTCTCAGGTCGTCTCGCTGCGTTGTCGTCGTCGACTTTGCCACCAGCAAAGCCTCCTCCTCCGCCTTGCGAGACACCCCGAGAGCACCGGTCTATACGAACGAACCTCCAGCGCAGGACACTAGCGTCCCGCGCCTTCCGCGACGTCGTTGACCTGAGCGACCGTGAGATCCATGATCTCGGCCACCAGCTGCTGGGTCTCCTGCAACCCGTCGACCTCCCCCGAAACGTTGTAGAACGCGGCCGCGACGTAGCGGTCCTGCTGGCTGAGCACGACGAACTGGTTGTACTCCGTTCCGTCGGGCAGGGCGAGCACCAGCTCGTGCAGCGCGACGTTCTGGCACTGGCAGCCGACGAGCGCGGGGGCCGTGGGCGGCTCGAACACGGTGACGGTGCCGCCCTGCTGCTCCCAAGATCCGCACGCCGCCGACGTCGCCCGCTCCTCCATGTAAGCTGCGGCATCCTCGGCAGACGCGAACACGGCCCCGGCGGCCGCCACCTGCGGCAGCGTTCCCGGCCCGTCGACCGAGAGGTTGTAGGTGGCCTGCACGAACTCGCTCGGGCCTCGCGTCAGTTGCGCACCGCAGAAACCGGTGTCCGCGTCGACGGGAGCCGCGGCCAGATCCTGATCCCAGTCGGTGAAGCTGATGCCCGCGAGCTGAGAGGCCGAGAACACGAGGGCCGAAGCGGCCTCCGGGTCCGACAGCCCGGAGCCGGTCTCGGCGGGTACCGGCTCCTCCACCGGCTCGGCCGTTGGACTCGGCTCGGGATCGCGCGTCGGCTCGGGTTCCGGGTCGTCCGCGGTGGTCGGTGCCGGATCCTGCCCCGCGCTGCCCTGCACGGAAGCGGAGTTCGCCCCGCCCTGACTGAGCACGGCGATCACCGCCACACTGCCCCCGCCGATGAGCAGACCGACGGCCGCCGCCGCGATGATCCACGGCAGCGCCGCACCGCGCTGCTTCGGCCGAGGGGCGGGGCCGCGCGACAGCGGATTGAACGGTGCGGGGGCACCTGGTGCAGAGCCTCCGGCTGCGGGGTCGCCCGGCACCGGGCCGCGCTGCCCGGAATCGAACGGGACCGGATCGAGCGGTGCAGACATGCCGCCCACCTCCTCGACAGATTCGTCAAAAGGTTCGGGGCTCCTCGAACATGCCCGCGGATGCCCCGCGAGGCCGAGCCGTGCGCCCGCGAACGGGTGCCCCGATCCCGCCTGTGTCGCGAGTGTAGCACCGCGCGCGTTCGCTCCAGAGGGGCAATCCGCCTCGGGCGGGCGCGCCGCGGTCTGCCGTGAGTGGGCTGTTAGCGGTCGGCTGCGGAAACCGGCGAACCACCGCAACATCCGACGCAGCAGCCGCAGAACGCGGCCTTCCCCGGTTGAAAATGCACACTAAACATCAGCGATAGGCTGCATTTCCCACCGGGGAACGCGGTGCAGAACGCGGTCAGAACGCGGTCAGTTAGCCACCCTGCGCACGGCACGTGCCGGTTACTACGCGAAGGCGGAGATCCCGGTGATGTCGCGGCCGATGATCAGCGCCTGCACGGTCTCGGTGCCCTCGTAGGTGTGCAGCGCCTCGATGTCGGCGAAGTGCCGGGCAACGCGGTTCTCGAGCAGAATGCCGTTGCCGCCGAGCAGGTCGCGCGCGTTCGCCGCCATCGCCCGCGCCGTGCGGGTCGCCGTGTACTTGCCGAGCGAGGCACCGGGGCCGCTGAGTTCGCCGCGCTCCTCCGCCCGCGTGAGCTGCATCAGCAGCGTCTGCAGCGAGGTGAGCTGCGACAGCATCTCTGCCAGGCGCGCCTGCACGATCTGCGAGGCCGCCAAGGGTCGCCCGAACTGAATGCGCTGCTTCGAGTAGTGCACGGCCGTCTCGTACACCGCGGTCGCCTGCCCGAGTGCGGCCCAGGCCACGCCGAGGCGGGTGGCCTGCAGCACCCGCGCGGTGTCCTTGAAAGTGTGTGCGCCGGGCAGCCTCGCGCTCTCGGGCACGACGACCTCGTCGAACGCGATGCTCGCCTGCCAGATGCCGCGCAGCGAGACCTTGCCCTCGATGGTCGTCGCGTTGTAGCCGCGGGCATCCTGCGGCACAAGAAACCCCTGCACCTGGCCGTCGTCGCCGCGAGCCCAGACGACCGTGATCTGCCCGACGCTGCCCGACCCGATCCACTTCTTGTTGCCGGTGATGACGTAGCCGCCGCCCTCGGCCTCGTCGACCGCTTCGGCGCGGGTCTCGAGGCTGACCGAGTCGGAGCCGTGCGTCGGTTCTGTCAGCGCGAACGCCCCGAGCTCGGTGCCGCGCGCGAGCGGTTCGAGCCAGCGCTGCTTCTGCTCGTCGGAGCCGTACTCGGCGATGGATCGCAGGGCGAGACCGCCCTGCACACCGACGATCGTGGCGATCGATCCGTCACCGCGGGCCAGCTCCATCGTGGTGAGGCTCGCGGCCAGCAGACTCTGCTCCGGAAAACCGGGAACCGAGACCCCGTCGCGCAGCAGATCCAACTCGCCCAGCCGCTTCGCGAAGTGCAGCGGGTACTCCGCGCGATCCCAGATCCCGGCGATGACCGGACGCACCTCGGTCTGCACGAACACGCGAGCGCGGTCGCGATACGCGGCGTCGGCGGCCGAGATGCCGCTGAAGACGCCCGCGACATCGGGATCCAACGGTGCCCAGAGCGAGTAGCTCGGTTCTTCAGTGCCTCGTGTCGCTGTCATCCTGCTGCCGTTCGACATGGTGGATCCTCCCTGCGTTACTCACCGAGCATGCCTCAGCGAAGCACCCGTTTCAACCCTGTTGTGCGAACTGCACAGGTGAGGGGGCACGGCGCGTTCTTTCCTACATGCCGAGCGCGGCGAGCACGCGGTGCAGCGCCTCCCGGTTGTCGCCGTCGGTGTGCTCGCGCAGACGCTCCTCGGCTGAGGGCCGCTGCTCGACGTGCACCACCGTGGCCGGCCGCCCCCCGAGCACCACGACCTCGTCGGCGAGCAGCAGCGCCTCCTCGACGTCGTGCGTGACCAGCAGCGTGGCGCGCTGATCCAGGGTCACCGTGCCAAGCAACCACAGCTGCAACTCCCGCCGCGTGAGCGCGTCGAGGGCGCCGAAGGGCTCGTCGAACGCGAGCATGCGCTGCGGCATCAAGAACGTGCGCAGCAGAGCCACCCGCTGCCGCATGCCGCCCGAGAGCTCGTCGGGCCAGGCGTCGGCGTGATCCGCCAGCCCGAAGCGGTCGAGCAGATCCAGCGCCCGCCCCCGCGCCTCGGCCCGCGACACCCCGCAGGTCTCGGCCCCGAGCGTCGCGTTGTCGAGCGCCCGCAGCCACGGCAGCATCGCATCGCGCTGCGGGTGGTACGCGATGCGTCCAGTGGTGCCGAGAATGGGCTCGCCGTCGAGCGTCGCGGTGCCGCTGTCGGGCCGCGTCAGCCCCGCGAGCGCCCGCAGCAGCGTCGACTTACCGCAGCCGCTCGGACCGACGATCGCCGTGAGCGTGCCCGGGGGCACCTCGAGCGACACGTCGACGAGCACGGGAGTGCCCGACCGCGCCGCACCGAACAGCGTGCGCTCCCTGCCGCCGAAGCTGTGCGACAGGGAGACCACGCTGAGGCCCGCACCGCTCACGTCAGTCCTGCGGCAGGTAGTCGTTGGTCCACGCGCCCTTGACCGGCGCCTCGTTCTCGAGCATGCCGGCCTGCACGAGGAACGAGGTGAACTCGGCCCACGTCTTCGGGTCCATCTGGCCGAAACCCTCCTCGGTTCCGTAGAGCGGCGCGTAGTACGCGACCGAGTCGGTCACCAGCTGTTCGTCGAGCTCGGGGGCACCGGCCAGCAGCGCGCTCGCTCCCGCGGCGGGATCCTCCGCCACGGCCTCGTAGCCGGCGCTCGTCGCGGCGAGGAAGCCGCGCACCAGATCGGGATCGCTCTCTGCCAGCGCCTCGCTCGTGATCACCGTGGGCGTGTACCAGTTGGGAATGCAGTCGAGGTGATCGGCGAACGGGATCGTCACCACGTCGTCGCTCTCCGACTGCGCGCGCAGGGCGTCCCAGCCCTCGAACACCCAGGCCGCGTCGAAGCGCTGCTGCTGCAGGCCGGCGAGGTAGTCGACGTTGCCGATGTCGACGAATTCGACCTTCTCGGGGTCTCCCCCGGCGCACGTCACCAGCTCGGAGATGATCTCGGTCTCGAGCGCCCCGCCGAAGCCGCCGTAGCGCTTGCCCTCGAGCGACTTCGGGTCGTCGGTCAGCCCCGACTCGGAGACACCCATCAGCGCCGAGTCGTTGACCGGCAAGAGCGTCGCGATCGCGATCGCGTCCATACCCGCCTCGCGAGCCGGCAGCAGCGACTCCGCGGGAGCCAGCCCGAACTCCACCGTGCCCTCCGCGACTGCCGCGGCGGCTCCGAGGTCGGCCCCCGGCTCGACGATCTCAAGATCGATGCCCTCGTCGGCGTAGAGGCCGTTCTCCTGCGCGTAGTAGATGCCGGCGTGGTGCGCGTTGGGCGTCCAGTTGAGCATCAGCGTGACCTTGGTGAGGTCGTCCGAAGGCTCCGCGCCGTCCTTCGCCGCGGTGTCGCCCTGCGACGAGCAGCCGGCGAGCAGCAGGGATCCCGCGGCGATGAGGGCCGCTCCGCCGGTCAGCAGCGAACGGCGACCCGGTCGGCGCACTGAGTTTCGATGTGTCATGGTGTTCTCCTTCGTGAGGTACGTGGGGTGTTTGAGAGGTGCGTGCGCCTCGCGAGCACGAGGCTCCCGAGGCCGCTCGCGACCCAGAACAGCAGGATCCCGAACGCGGCGATGACCACCACGGCCGCGTAGATCTGCTCCGTCTGATAGCTGGCCTGCGAGCGTTGCAGGTAGACGCCGAGGCCCGCGGACGATCCCATCCACTCGGCGACGATCGCGCTGAACACGGCGTAGCTCGCCGAGACCTTCGCGCTCGCGACCAGGTTCGGCACCGAGCTGGGCAGGCGCACGCGGCGCAGGATCAGGCCGCGCGAAGCCCCCATCGACGCGAGCAGGTCGACGAGGTAGGCGTCGGCGTTGCGCATCGCGGCCGCGGTGCCGATCGCGACCGGAAAGAACGCGCCGAGCGCGACGACCAGGATCTTGGGGAACGGGCCGAGGCCGAGCAGCACGATGAGCAGCGGGGTGAAGATGACGGGCGGGATCGCCTGACTCGCCACGAGAATCGGCTCTGCGAGCCTGCGCAGCGGTTCGGCAAGGGTCATCACGACCGCCGCCAGCACGCCGACCGCAATGCCGAGCGCCAGACCCGCCACCGCGATGCCGCCGGTCGCCGCGAAGTGCTCGGCGATGAGGGCGCGATCGTCCCAGAGCGCCTCGGCCACCCGGGCCGGGGCCGGCAGCAGGTACGGCGGCGGGCTCACCACCAGCACCAGTGTCTGCCACACCGCCAGCACGGCGACGAGGGCCGCGACGGCCGAGACCAGCTGTCGTGTCAGAGCGTGCATGGGTTGTCGCTAGCGGTGTGTCCGTTCGAGCATCGGCGGTCTCTGTCTCTGTCCCTGCGGGTGCCGTGAACTCCGCGGGTGGCGTGAGCCCTGCGTGGGCCGTGAGCTCCGCGGGTGACGTGGGCCCCGTGCGCGCAGTGGGCTCAGCCCGTTCTGCGGGGTGAATGGTTGCCGTGGACTCCGCGAGCCCAGTGGGCTCACCTGGACATGGATCAGCATGGTGACCGCTTCCCTCCGCTCGCATTACCGAGATCAGGTTCTGGGGTGGTCCGCTTCAGTCAGCGGATCTCAGCCTGTTGGCCCCCCCAGCGGGTTTTCGTTTGGATCTCTCACACTACCAGCATTCGCGGGCCGCGATCCCGCGTCCCCGCGGTCTCCCCGCCCTGCCCCCGCTGGCGTCCGCACCCTCACTCCGCAAGCAGCCCGCCCCCGCAAGCAGCCCGCCCCCGCCCACGTCCGTCCCCACGCTCCGCCCTTGTCTGCTCCCACGCTTGCACCCGCCTCCCGCAAGCAGCCCGATCCCGCGTCCCCGCGGTCTCTCCGCCCTCAGCCCGCAAGCAGCCCCCTCTGGAAGACGCGAATGGTCGGTATCAGCCCTCATACCGACCATATGCGTCTTCCAGGGACTCAAGCCCCAGGGACTCAAGACCCAGGAACCCAAGACAAAAGGCTTCACGGTGGCTCGCTCCTTCGGCAGGGACATCGAGCACAGGGGCAGGCGGCGGGAATGGATGCGGGCCGCAGGCGTAAGACAGCGCGTAGCATGGTTCGGTACCCGCCCCACGAGAGGATCCGCATGACCCCCGAAGAGTTTCGCGCCCGCGGGCACGAGCTGATCGACTGGATCGCCGACTACCGCGCCGGCCTCGCCGAGCTGCCGGTGCTGTCGCAGGTCGAACCGGGCGAGGTCGCGGCGCTGCTTCCGGCGTCGGCCCCCGAGGTCGGCGAGGGCACCGACGGAATGATCGCCGATCTCGACGAGATCGTCATTCCGGGGCTGTCGCTGTGGCAGCACCCGAGCTTCTTCAACTTCTTCCCCGCCAACAGCGAGCTCTCATCGGTGCTGGGCGACATAGCCTGCGCCGGCCTCGGCGTGATCGGGCTCTCGTGGGAGTCGAGCCCGGCGCTCTCAGAGATCGAGCAGCGCGTGGTCGACTGGGCGCGGCAGCTCTTCGGGCTCTCAGACGCGTGGCGCGGCGTGATCCAGGACACAGCCTCGACCTCGACCCTGCTCGCAATGCTCGAGGCCCGCGAGCAGGCCTCGCAGTTCTCGATGTCGGGCGGCGGGCTCGCCGGGCTCGACCGACCGCTGACCGTCTACGTGTCGCGCTACGCGCACTCCTCGGTGCAGAAGGCGGCGCTGCTCGCGGGGTTCGGGCAGGATCACATTCGCTGGATCGACGCCGATGAGGCATTCGCGATGCGGCCGGAGGCACTCGCGGCTGCGATCACCGAGGATCGCGCCGCGGGTTTCGTCCCCGCGGCGGTCGTGGCGACCTGCGGCACGACCACGACGACGGCGGTGGATCCGCTCGCCTCAATCGGGGAGATCGCCCGCAACGAGGGGCTGTGGTTCCACGTCGACGCGGCGATGGCGGGGTCGGCCATGATCCTGCCCGAGTGCCGCCCCCTGTGGGAGGGGGTCGAACTCGCCGACTCGCTCGTGGTCAACGCGCACAAGTGGCTGGGCGTCGCCTTCGACTGCTCGCTGTACTTCGTGCGTGACGCCGCTCATCTCGAACGCGTCATGTCCACGAACCCCTCCTACCTGCGCTCGAACCGCGACGAAGACGTCACCAACCTGCGCGACTGGGGCATTCCGCTGGGTCGGCGCTTCCGCGCGCTGAAGCTGTGGTTCATGCTGAAGGCCGAGGGGGCCGAGGCGCTGCGCGCCCGTCTGCGCCGTGACCTGGAGAACGCCCAGTGGCTCACCGCGCAGATCGAAGCCGCGCCCGAGTGGCGGGTGCTCGCGCCGGTGCCGTTGCAGACGGTGTGCGTGCGGCACGAACCGGTGGGGCCCGACGGCGAGGCGCTGCGCGGTGAAGCTCTGGATCGCCACACGCGCGAGTGGGCCGAGCGCGTGAACGCCTCGGGCCGGGCCTGGGTGTCGCTCTCGCAGCTCGAGGGCCGCTGGATGGTGCGCATCTCAATCGGTGCCCTCGAAACCGAGCGCGAGCACGTCGAGCAGCTCTGGGACGAGATGCGCGCCGCAGTCGCTGCGTAGAACACCATTCACTGGTCGAATATGCTCACGATAACGCGTGTTTAAGGTGCATTTTCGACCGGGGAACCAAGCTGCGAGCACGTGTTTCGGGTGCACCGCAGCATGTACCGATGTACGAGACACACCCTAGCTTCCGAGCTCCGTCTCGATGTCGGCGGCGAGCGCCTGCGGTTCGGTCTTCGGCGCGTAGCGGGCGATCACGCGCCCGTCTCGGCCGACGAGAAACTTGGTGAAGTTCCATTTGATCCCGTCGCCGAGAACGCCGCCCTGCTCCTCCTTCAACCAGCGGTAGAGCGGGTGCGCGCGCTTGCCGTTGACCCTGATCTTCTCGAACATCGGAAAGGTCACGCCGTAGTTGAGGCTGCAGAACTCTTCGATCTCGGTGCTGGATCCCGGCTCTTGGCCGGCGAACTCGTTCGACGGGAAACCGAGGATCGTGAACCCGCGGTCGCGATAGGTGTCGTAGAGCCGCTGCAAGCCCTCGTACTGCGGCGTGAACCCGCACTTCGAGGCCGTGTTGACGACGAGCACGACCTCGCCGTCGAAGTCGGAGAGGGGTCGTGCCTCTCCCTGCAGGGTGGTTGCCGTGAAGTCGCCAAGCGTAGCCATGCCCCCATCATCGCACCCCTTTCTTTATCTAGGTGCCTGAGCGAAGTGCGGAGCACGCAGTCGATCTCTTGCTAGGTGGTTGAGCGGAGCGCAGCGGAGTCGAAACCACGCACCGAACCTTCCGCGGAAACTCGGAGTCGCTGGTTTCGACTCCGGCCTCCAGCCTCCGCTCAACCACCTAAAACGCACTGCGCACGCAGCGGAACACCGCACGAAGCGTGCCGATCAGGGCGCGGCACGGAGTCGGATAGAGTCGATTCCTCATGAAATAAACACTTGACGCTCTCGTTCGCGTAGAAGCATAATTACATATACATACTGGTATTGGAGTACGTTATTATGTCAAGATCAACGAGGGGCGCAGTCGTCACGTTTGGAGTCGTCGCCCTGCTGCTGGGAGGCAGCGTATCCTGCTCGGCCTCCCACACCGATGCTCAGAGCACGAGTGAACGTCTCGCCGCAGAGGTGAACACCCTAACCGCGCGGGGCGAGGCGGTTCAGGTAGTCGTAGATGTCGAGACCGGGGATGTGGTCTCATACGACACCGCACCCCTCCACGCTCGCTGAGGTCGATGGTTTCGACTCCGGCCTCCAGCCTCCGCTCAACCGCCTAAATTGTCGAGGCAGATGAGCGCAGTGCAGCACAGTCGAACACTTTTTAGGTGGTTGAGCGAAGTGCAGCGCAGTCGAAATCACGCACCGAACCTTCCGCAGACACTCCTTCCGCGGAAACTCGGAGTCCCTGGTTTCGACTCCGGCCTGCGGCCTCCGCTCAACCACCTGAAGACGCACTGCGCGTCCGCGGAAACTCGGAGTCGCTGGTTTCGACTCCGGCCTCCGCTCAACCACCTAAATTGCCTCATCCTTTTCGCGGAGGGCGGGCGAGGCGCTGAGCTACCGGACCGCGGCGACGCGGGAGACGAGTTGCGACGTGGGCGCGCGGGGTGCGGTGAGGCGATCCGCGACCTCACGAATCAGCGCCTGCATCGCCGCGCTCGCGTGCGTCGGTGCCATGTCCGATCGCCGCGCAACGCTCACGGTGCGGGTCAGCGCGGGATCGGCGAGCGGGGCGGCGCGCAGCGCCGGCCGATCCACCGCCACCATCGCGGGCACGACCGCGACGCCGATGCCGCGTTCGGCGAAACTCAGGGCGGCATCCATTTCCGCGCCCTCCACCGCCACGATCGGCGTGAGCCCCGCTGCCCGGAACGCCGCGTCCATCGCGACGCGCAGGTCGTAGTTCTCGGGAAAGAACACCTGGGGCACCCGCGCCAGCTCGTGCAGTTCGACCGCTGCGCCGCGCGAGCGGCGCGATCCCGAACCCTCGCGGTCAGCAGAACCCTCGCGGCCAGCCAAGTCCTCATGCTCGGCCCCGCCCTCGCAGCCGAAGGGATCGGCCGCGTCGGAGGCCGACACCACGACCAGCCGCTCGGTCAGCACCGGTTCGCGCTCGAGCACGGCCCGTGCCGCGCCCGACGACACGCTCGTCACGATGAGCGCGAGATCGAGCGTGCCCTCCATGAGCGCGGTGATGAGGCTGCGCGACCCCCGCTCAAGCATCTCGATGTCGATGCCGGGGTAGCGCGCGCGAAACTCTGCGAGCACGTCGGCGACGAGGCTCGTGCACAGCGTCGGCGTCGCCCCGAGGCGAATGCGGCCGCGTCGCAACCCGGCGAGTTCGGCCATTTCGCCGCGCGCGGTGTCGGCGTCGGCGAGCATGCGGCGCGCGTAGGGCAGCAGCCGCTCCCCCGCCGCGGTGAGCGTGACGTTTCCCCGCACGCGGTGGAACAATTCGACCCCCAGTTCCGATTCGAGCGCTGAGATCTGCCTGCTCAGCGACGGCTGGGCGAGGTGCAGGTGTTCGGAGGCACGCGTGAAGTGCCCGGTCTGGGCGATCTCGGCGAAGCCGCGCAGCTGTTCGAGGTTCACACCGCCAGCGTACCTCACCATAGCGAATCAGCATCATCACCATGAAATCTATTCATTGGAGTAATCGTGACTGAAAACCTAGCGTGGAAGCCATGACAGCAAACACAGACGCATCAGCCCACTCGACCACCGACGCCACCGACACCGCCGCCTCACCCGTCTCAGCCACGGCTCGCACCGAGCGCCTGCTCTCCACCTCAGTGCTGGTCATCGGCACGGGCGGTGCTGGCCTGCGCGCCTCCATCGAACTCGCCGAGCGCGGCGTGCAGGTGCTCGCGGTCGGCAAGCGCCGCAAGCACGACGCCCACACCACTCTCGCCGCGGGCGGCATCAACGCCGCGCTCGGCACCATGGACCCCGAGGACAGCTGGCAGCAGCACGCCGCCGACACGCTGCGGGAGTCGTACTTCCTCGGCGATCCCGCGATCATCGAGACGGTCGCGAAGGGTGCCGCGCAGGGCATCGAGGATCTCGAGCGCTGGGGCATGCCCTTCGCGCGCGAGGAGGACGGCCGCATCAGCCAGCGCTTCTTCGGCGCGCACAAGTACCGCCGCACCTGCTACGCGGGCGACTACACGGGCCTCGAGATCCAGCGCACGCTGCTGCGCCGCGCCCGCGAGCTCGACGTGCCCATCATCGACACCGTCTACATCACCCGCCTGCTCGCAGCCGACGGCAAGATCTTCGGAGCCTACGGCTTCGACATCGTCGACGGCACCCCGGTCATCATCCACGCCGACGCGGTGATCCTCGCAGCCGGCGGACACAACCGCATCTGGCGCAACACCTCCTCGCGCCGCGACGAGAACACGGGCGATTCGTTCCGTCTCGCCGCACTCGCCGGCGCGAAGATCCGCGACGCCGAACTGGTGCAGTTCCACCCGTCGGGCATTCTCGAACCGGCCGACGCCGCCGGCACCCTGGTGAGCGAGGCGGCCCGCGGCGAGGGCGGCATCCTGCGCAACGCCCTCGGCGAGCGCTACATGGAGAAGTACGATCCGGAGCGCATGGAGCTCTCGACTCGGGATCGCGTCGCGCTCGCAAGCTACACCGAGATCGTCGAGGGTCGCGGCACCACCAACGGCGGCGTCTACCTCGACGTCTCGCACCTGCCGCGCGAGCAGATCATGGAGAAGCTGCCCCGCGTCTACCGCACCATGATCGACCTGCAGATGCTCGACATCACCGAGCAGCCGATCGAAATCGCGCCCACCGCGCACTACTCGATGGGCGGGGTGTGGGTGCGACCCGAGGATCACGGCACCGGCGTCGACGGGCTCTACGCGATCGGCGAAGCGTCCTCCGGCCTGCACGGCGCGAACCGCCTGGGCGGCAACTCGCTCATCGAGCTGCTCGTGTACGGACGCATCACGGGAGCCGACGCCGCCTCGTACGTCTCCGAACTGACCGAGGTGCGTCGCTCGCCCGAGGCCGTCGCCGAGGCGCGGGCCGAGATGCAGGGGCTGCTGAGCGGCAACGGGCACGAGAGCCCGCGCCTGCTGCAGCGCGCCCTGCGCGACCTCATGACCGAGCACGCGGGCGTGGTGCGCAGCGAGGCCGGGCTGCACGAGGGTCTCGAGAAGCTCGATGCGCTGCAGGATCGGGTGGATCACCTCACCGCGCACCCCGACATCGCGGGCTTCGACGACCTCGCCCACGCCTTCGACCTCTACGGTTCGATGCTGGCCGCCCGCGCCACCCTCGAGTGCGCGCTCGAGCGCCGCGAGACCCGCGGCTGCCACAACCGCTCCGACTTCCCCGAGCAGGACGACGAACTGCGGGGCAGCTTCGTGTGGACTCCCGACGCCGGAGTGACGTTTGAGCCCGTCGCCGAGGCACCCGAGTCGTTCCGCGATCTCGCCTACGACGCGATCGACACCTCGGTGGAAGGCAAGCTCGTAGAGTAGGGGTGCCGATCTAGGCGGTTGAGCGGAGCGCGGAGCGCGGAGTCGAAACACCCCATAGGTGGTTGAGCGGAGCGCAGCGGAGTCGAAACTACCGAGTCTGAGTTTCCTCGGAGCTAATTTCTAGGTGATTGAGCGAAGCACGTAGCGCGCAGCCGAAATCCCTGGATTGAGCGGAGCTGCGGAGCAGCGCAGTCGAAATTACGAAGTCGAGATTTCTCGGAATGTATCGATGCCTGTTTTCGACTGCGGCCTGCGGCCTCCGCTCAACCAGCGGGTAGTCGCCACACACACCCTCAGCGAGAACACTTCTCAATAGGGTACGATCAGCAGCACCATGGTTGAGACTGACGACGACCGAACCGAGCGCTTCGCGCACGCCTTCGACGACACGGCTGCCAACTTCGATGAGCTCGGAGCCTACCTGTGGCGGCCCATCGGTGCCGCGACCGTCGAGGCGACGCGGCCGGCCGAGGGAGAGCGCGTGCTCGACGCGTGCTGCGGCAACGGCGCGTCGGCTCTCCCCGCTGCGCACCTGGTCGGCTCGCGCGGCACGGTCGACGCGGTCGACCTCTCGGAGATCCTGCTCGAACAGCTCGCGCAGAGAGCCAATGCCCTGCCACAGCTCGCCACGCACCGGGCAGACGTCACCGCGTGGGAGCCGAACGGCTACGACATCGTGCATTGCGCGCTCGGCATCTTCTTCTTTCCCGACATGACGGCCGGAACCGAGCACCTCATCTCCCGCGCGCGACCGGGCGGCCGGGTCGGTCTCACCATTTGGCGGCGCGGCGCGGTCGAGCAGGCGTCGGAGCACTTGCTGCTCGCGCTGCAGCGGGTGGTCGGGATCGATCCCGAACCCCGACCGGATCACCTGATCTACCGCGTCAACGAGCCGGAGGCATTCGAGCGCTGGCTGACGGAGCTCGGGCTGCACGACGTCGCCGTGGTCGAGCACGAGCTGAGGGTGCCGATGACGCCCGAGGTCGCCTGGCTGGTCATCGTCGGATCGGGTTTCGTCGCGATGCTCGCGGGCCTCGATTCCGAGCAGGTCGCCGAGGTGCGAACGGCCTACCTGCGCTCGCTCGCGGAGGCGGGCGTGACGGTGCTCGACGCGACAACGCTCATCGGCACCGGTGTGCGCCTCTGAGACCCGATCGGCCGGCACCGCGTCGACCGAGACCACATCGGCCGACGCCGGTTCGGCCGACGCCCGGGCGGCCGAACCGGGCGCGCCGAGCCGGGTGCCGGTCATCGCGATCACCGGCTACCTCGGTGCCGGTAAGACCACCCTGCTCAATCACCTGCTGCGCAGGCCGGGCGCGCGCCTCGGGGTGGTCGTCAACGATTTCGGCGAACTGAACGTCGACGCTGCGCTCGTCACGGGCCAGGTCGACGAGGCCGCCGCGATCTCCGGCGGCTGCCTCTGCTGCCTGCCCGACTCCGGAGGGCTCGACGACGCGCTCGAGCGCCTGTCGCACCCGCGGTTGCGGCTCGACGCCATCGTCATCGAGGCGAGCGGTGCCGCTGATCCGCTCGCCCTCTCCCGCGTCATCCGCTACAGCGGTGCCGAACGCGTGCGTCCCGGCGGGGTCGTCGAGGTGATCGACGCCGTTGAGCACTTTCGCACGGTTGACCTGTGGCCCGATCCCCCGGCGCGCTACGCGGCCGCGACCCTCATCGTCATCGGCAAGAGCGAGCTGCTGCGGGAATCCGAGCGCGAGCGGGTGGTCAAACGCATCGAGCAGCGCGTGCGGCAGCGCAACCGGCACGCCCCCGTCATCGTGGCGCGTCGGGGCGCGATCGATCCCGACCTGGTGTTCGACACCGCGAATCTCGACGACCCGCCAGACCAGCTGCCGATCGCGCGGCTCATGCGCGAGGAGATGCTGCGAACGCGGTCGAATGCGAACGGTGCGCACGATCGCCACGAGCACGCCTCAGCGGTCTCTCGCGCCCTCACCGGCCCGGTTTCTCCGAGCGCGCTCATCGACCTGCTCGAGAACCCGCCTCCGGGTGCGTATCGCCTCAAGGGGCGGGTGCGTCTGCGCGGCGCGCGCGGCGACCGGGGCTACGTCGTCAACCTCGTGGGACGCGCGATTCACGTCGCTCCGCTCGACGCGCCGCCCGGCGTCGGCGAGCTGGTCGCGATCGGCATGCACCTCGACGCGGAGGCCACGCGAGCGCACTTCGAGGCCCTGGCCCAGGCCCCGGCCGATCGCCCGGATGCGGCGGGGCTGCGCCGCGTGCACCGCTACCGCCGCCTTAGCGAGTGACGCCGGGGAGGGGTCGCAGGCCGGGGGCCGTCGCGCGCTCGCGTCGCAGCATGTGGGTGACCGCGGTGAGGTGCGGAAACTCGATGAGCATGCCGAGCACGATGGCGGCGGTCACCGCGGGCTGGTTCGGGATCGCGACGGCCGTGAGTGCGAGCATGAGCGGCGCGTTGCGGGCCGAGGTGGTCACGGTCAGCAGCGCGTGCTCCGGGGGCGCGAGCCGGAAGAGCCGCGCGACGCCCTCCCCCAGCGCATAGCTCACCACGAAGAAGAGGAACACCGCGAGCAGCACCCACCCGAAGGCGAGAGGGTCGGCCAGGATCGCCCCGACGTTCGCAGCGAACAGGGTGACGATCAGCGACGCGATCACCAGCGGCACCGCGGCATCGACGCCTCCGATCAGGTTTCGCCGCACCGCGGCTGGCGCGAGCAGCAGCACCGCGCGCAGCCCCAGCGCCGCCGCTGCCGGAACGACGAACCACGTCAGCATCGCGGGCCCGGCCTCGCTCAGCGTCGCGGAGACGCGGGTGCCCGTGAACAGGCCGATCCACACGGGGTACAGCGCGAGTTGCAGCACGAGTTGAATCGGGATCAGCGCCGCCCCGACCGTGGTGTCGCCCTTCGCCAGCCGCGTGAACCCCAGAAACCAGTCGGTGCAGGGAAAGAGGCAGTAGATGAGCACGCCCAGCCGCAGTGCTTCGTCGGGAACGACGAGGCGGGTGATCCCGAACGCGATGATCGGGATCAGCGCGAAGTTCATCACCAGCGCGAGTGCCACCGTGCGAGGCGCGCGGCGCAGCGCCGACCAGCCTCCGAGGCGCAGCGTGAAGAACAGCGCGCCGACGAGCAGCATGATGAGCGGATCGACGAGGCCGCCGAGCAAATCGCCGGCCGCGGAGGAGGCGGTGCCGACGAGGGAGCCGGCGAGTATCGCGACGACGAACAGGGCGGTGACGTGGGCAGGACGCGGGGCCGAGAGCGGGCCGAGAGCCGTCTTCAGCATGCGCACTCCGTGCCGCAGCACGACAGATCGTCGGTGAGCATGCCCGCCTCGCGCCAGAGTTCGAGTGCTGAGGTGTCCCTGCCCGCGCGTTCGCCGATGAGACGGGCGATGTGGGCGAAGCGCTGCCTGAACTTGTAGACGAAGCAGAACTTGAGACCGTCGTGGCGAATCGTCGGCCCCGACAGGAACAGGCCGGGCGCGACCGTCGACTGGTCGTCGTCGTCGAGCAGCGGCATGCCGTCGTCGCGCTTCGCGAACAGGTGATCGACCGGGCCGAGCCCCGGCCCGAAGCCCGTCGCCGCGACGGGCCTGCTCTGGCTGACGAGGCTGGCACCGTTGCTGAGGCGCGTGACGAAGCCGCTCGCACCGCCCTGCTTGGCGCTCTCCTGCTTCACGCCGACGGCGCGGGCCGCGACGAGGGTGAGCCTGCCGGTCGCGAGGGCCTCGCGGAGTCTGATGCGGGATCGCGGTGCCAGCAGATAGGAGGGGTCCGATCCCGAACCTGCACCCCAGGGAGCATCGGCGTCGACCACGGTGACTCGCGCCCCACCGGCGACGTGGTGGCAGGCGATGTCGATGCCCGATTCGTAGCCGCCGATCACCACCACCTCGCCGTAGCGCGGTTCCCACGCCGCGGCACCGCTGCTGTGGTCGGTGAGCCCGCTGCCCGCGATGCGCGGTTCGAGCGGGTGGCCGAACTCTCCCCCGGCCCACACCAGCGAGCGCGCGAGCACCGGGCCGCGGCTGCAGAACACCTCGAAACCCAGCTCGTGCCGACTCACGGCCGTCACCTCGGTGTCGTTCAGCACCGGCACCTCGAAGTGCCGCGCCACGCTGCGCAGGTACTTCGCGTACTCCGCGCCGCTCGGGTAGTCCACTCCGAGGGTGAACGCCGGCGAGGTCTCGGGGTGAATCGCGTTCAGGTCGGTCGCGCCGAACCCGTTGCCGGTGAAGGAGGGCGTCAGAAACGTCTGCTGAGCAGGCCAGTCGAGAAAGGTCTGTCCGATCTTCCCGCGCTCGAGCACGCCGAAGGCGAGGTCGTCGACCGCCGCCAACGCGAGCGCGGTGCCGACTCCGGCCGGACCGGCTCCGATGACGAGAGCGTCGAGAACCTGTGGGGACTGGGGCATGAGTGGGCTGCCTTCTGCTCGCAAACCTTTTGTGAGAATAATTCTCAATAGCATATCGCGAGGACACCCCCGTCGCGAATCCGAGCCCGGTGCCGCAAGCGGCAGGGGTTGCGGCAGGGAAGATGCCGTCTCGGCCCGCAGCGACAGAGCCCGTCGAACCGTGCCACCATGGGAGCATGGCCACGGAAGAAGCTGCGGGATCCCCACCCCTCGTCTCAGAACGACCCCGAGCAGCGGAAGCGGTACAACACGGCGGCCCGCAGCCCGCGCGCGTAGCGCTGGTGACCGGCGCGACATCGGGCATCGGCGTGACCATTGCGCAGCGGCTCGCCCGAGACGGCTTCCGGGTCGCGATCTCCGGCCGCTCGGCGGCCCGCGGCACCGCCGTCGCGGCCGAACTCGGCGATCGCGCCCCCTTCATCCCGGCCGACCTCACCCTGCCGGGCGCAGCGGCCGCCCTCGTCGCGCAGACCGTCGCGGAGTTCGGCCGCCTCGACGTGCTCGTCAACAACGCCGCCGTCGATCACATCGAAGACCTCCTCGAGGTCGACGAGAACGACATTCGCAGCATCTTCGAGATCAACACCTTCGCCGCGATGAACCTCCTCATCGCGGCCGCACGCGCCATGCGCGCGCAGGGCGAGGGCGGATCCGTCATCAACATCACCTCGCGTCTCGCCAGCGTCGGGGTGCCCACCATGGGCATCTACAGCGCCAGCAAAGGGGCCATACTCGCCTTCACCCGAGCCGCCGCGGTCGACCTCGCGAGATACGACATCCGCGTCAACGCCGTCGCCCCCGGCATGACCCGCACACCGCTCTACCGGGAGTGGCTCGACGGCCTGCCCGATTCCGAAGACGCCGCGGCTCGGGTCGCCGACGCGATCCCCCTCAAACGCATCGCCGAACCCGGCGACGTCGCGGCCGTCGTCGGCTTCCTCGCCTCGCCCGAAGCGGCATACCTCACCGGCGTCTCGATCTCGGTCGACGGCGGCTATCTCGCCCAGTAAGAGGTTCCGCGGATAGGGACTACGGCTGCGGTGTGCTGAACAGAAATCTGGCTGCGTTGTCGTCGGAATCTTCACCACCAGTGAAGCCTTCCTCCTCCGCCTTGCCAGATCCCCATTCACCACATCCTCGTACCGCAGCCCCTATCCGCGGAACCTCTAAGCGAGGGCTGCCCGATCGCCCGCGGTCATCAACTCCTGATCGCCCGCGGTCATCAGCGCACTATCGGCAGGCCCGTCGCCCTCGCAGCATCCTCGAGCGACCCCAGATTCTCCACGCTGGTGAAGCCCACCTGCGTGAGCAGCGCGGCGGCCTGAGCCGAACGACCGCCCGAGCGGCAGTGCAGCAGGTACTCGGCCGTCGGGTCGAGGTTCGGAATCTCGGCGACGAAGTCGCCGCCGAGCAGGTCGAGCAGGCGGGCTCCTTCGAGGTGCCCCTCGGCATACTCGGCCGGGGTGCGCACGTCGAGCACGATCGGGTCGGACGCGGTGTTCATGTGGGTTCCTTTCGCGAGAGCTTTCGCACGCGATGGGTGCGGGGTGTGGTTCGGGATCAGGCCGGCCGTTTCGCCGATCGCAGCAGCACCGGCAGCGCGGCGAGCGCGATCAGCGCTGAGACGACGCCGAGGCCGACGTAGGTGATGGTGGCCAGCAGCACGCCGGCGAGCACGCCGCCGACCGCGCCGGCGAGGTTCATGAGCGTGTCGGAGGCTCCCTGAGCCGCGACGCGCTCTGCGACGGGGGTCGCGTCGACGATCATCTTGGACCCGGAGATCGTGACGGCCGACCAGCCGAGACCGAGCAGAATCAGGCCGATCACGGTGACCCAGTGCGTGTGCCCGCTGAACCCTGCCAGCAGAGACGCAGCGACCAGCGTCATCAGGCCGGCCGACGACAGCAGGGATCCGCCGATCCTGTCGGCGAGCATGCCCATGACGGGCGCGAACACGTACATGCCCGCGATGTGCAGGCTCACGGTCACTCCGATGATCGTGACCGAAGCGCCGTGCCCGGAGAGGTGCACGGGCGTCATCGACATGACGGCGACCATCACGGCGTGCGCCACGACGATGCCGACGAGGCCGGCTCGCGATCCGGGGTGCGTCCACAGTGCGCGAATTCCCGCCGCGATTCCCTTGGTGGTCGGCTGCTCGGGCGCGGTCTTAGCCGCTCCGCCGGAGTTCGGGGCGGGAGCCGAATCCGCCGCCGCGGTGGCAACTGCGGCGGCACTCGATCGCGCAGCGGGATCGGCGGGCCCGGTCCCCTCCCCGGCCTTGCCCGCCTCACCTGCCTCGCCCGCTCCAGCGGGGTCGAGGGTCTCGCGCCCCGTGAGCAGCAGGTAGGGATCGGGGCGCAGCCCGATCCAGATGATCAGCATCCCGGCGATCATACCCGCCGTGGAGATGACGAACAGCCCGGAGAGCGCCGGGATGGTCAGAACGTCGGCGATCCCCTCGCCCAGACCGATGAGGTTCGGGCCCGCGACCGCGCCGACCGTGCTCATCCAGACCACGAGCGAGAGGTCGCGCCCCCTGTGCGCCTGCTCGCTCAGGTCGGTGGCCGCGAACCGCGTCTGCAGGTTGACCGCGTTGCCGAAGCCGATCAGCGCGCCGGAGAGCACGAGGATCCAGAACAGCCCGGTCACCGCGGCCAGCACGACGCCCGCGGCACCGAGCGCTCCGACCAGCAGGCCGGTGGAGAGCGCGATGCGGCGGCCGCGATCCAGAGCCACGCGCATCAGCGCGGCCGAGGCGACCGCGGCACCGAGCGTCATGGTCGTCGTCACCGAGCCGGCCCAGGCCTCCGACCCCGAGAGTTCGACGGCCAGCAGCGACCCCGTCGAGACGACGGCACCCGTGCCGATGCCGCTGAAGATCTGCGCGAGCGACAGCAGGGTGAGCGTGCGGCGCTGCACGTGCCGCAGCGGCGCCGTGCGAACAGAAGAAGACATGCGACAACTATACCCCGGAATACCCCCGGCAGTATCCCGGCCTCGCTCTGCGCGTGTGGAACGGGCGGCTCCGGGTCGGGCTTCCCGATCCTACTCCTGATCCTGCTCGGGGCGGTGCTCGAGACCGAGGACCGGGTTGCCGTAGACCGACCGCACCTCGGCGATCACCACCCGGTACTCGCCGAGCCACTCCCCGTAGCGACCCTTCGCGAGGCGGTGGGTGTCCATCCCGATGAGCTGGCGCAGCGCGTCGAGGTCGGCCCAGTAGTAGACCTCGGCGTGCAGGCCGGTGTCTTCGTTGCGCCAGGCCTCCTCGCCGAGAAAGCCCGGAATGCGGCGAGCGCGCTCGGCGATCTCGCCGTCGATGCGATGGAACTCATCGGTGAGATTTCCGATTTCGAAGATGAACGTCGAGCTGTATCTGGGCGCGGCGGTCACGCTGCCTCCTTCGTCGTGTCGGTCGCTTCCGGTGCGGGATCGGCAGCGCGGCTGCCGCCCCGCTGTGCAGCGGCCCCCGCGGCGATCACGAGGGTGATCCCGACCAGCTGCATGAGAGTGGGCGTCTGAGCCAGCACGAGCAGCCCGATGAGCACGCCGAACGCGGGTTCGACGGAGAGCAGCGTGCCGAATGCGGTGTGGGTCATGCGGCGCAGAGCGAGCATTTCGAGCCCCAGGGCGAGTACCGGCATGATGAGCGCGATGCCGGCCGCCAGCGGCAGCACCCACCAGACGAGGTCACCGCCGATGACCTGCGGGAGCCCGAGCGGCATCGTGGCGAGGGCCGCGATCGGGATCGTGAGCGCGAGACCGCTGATGCCGGAGAACCGGTCGCCGATGTGCTGGGTGAGCAGGTTGTAGAGACCCCAGCAGGTTCCCGCTGCGAGCGCGAAGCCGACGCCGACGAGGTCGATGTCGCCGTGCCAGGGCTCGGTCAGCAGCAGCACTCCGGCGAAGGCTACCACCGGCCAGATGAGCGCCCTCCGATGCTTGCTCATCACCCCCGCCACCGTCAAGGGGCCGAGAAACTCGATCGCGACGGCCGCGCCCAGCGGCACGCGCTCGATCGCGGCGAGGAAGAGCATCGACATGAGCCCGGTGACGACCCCGAGCGCGATCAGTGCAGGAAGATCCCGACGACGGAGGGAGCGAATCGCCGGGCGCACGATCAGCCACACGAAGAAGGCTCCGAAGCACATGCGCAGCCAGGCGGTGCCGGCCGCGCCGACCTGTTCGATCACACCCACCGACAGCGCGTTGGAGATCTGCACGGCGAGCATCGCCGCGACCGCCATCGACCACGGCGGGATCCCGGTCGTGGTGCGCCCACCCATCACAGCGCCCCGGCCGTGCGCCGCGAGGCGTGCACCGCCCCCACCCCGGGCTCGTACACCGTGAGCGAGAACCGGGCGGATCGCCCATGAGGATTGGCGTAGGAGTGCTCGGTGTCGCCGAAGAAGGTCAGGGCGTCCCCCGCGCCGAGTTCGTAGCGCTGCCCGCCCGCCTCGACAGCAACAGCACCCTCGAGAACGTGGAGCAGCTCGCGGGTTCCGGCGGCGTGAGCCTCGCTGTCGTGCCGATCGCCCGCCGCGAGTGTCCAGTCCCACAGCTCCACCACGTCCGGCGGCTCTGTGCCCGCGACGAGAGTGCCCCTGCCGCCGTGCTCTCCGCGCCACAGCACAGCGCCGTCTCCGCTCCTGATCAGCTTCGCAGCGGGAGACGCCGGCGGCTCTACCAGCGCGGGAAGCCCCACGCCGAGGGCGTCGCTCAGGCGCAGCAGCGTGCCCACGCTGGGGTTTACCGCCCCCTGCTCCACGTTGACGACCATGCGGCGGCTGACCCCGGCCACCTCGGCGAGCCGATCGAGGGTCCACTCGCGCGCTTTCCGCTCCTGCTTCACGCGCTCGCCGATCACGCGCGCGAGCGACTCAGCACTCTCATCCATAAGTGCACCATAGTGCACCGATCGTGCACTTGGGAGGCGGTTGAGCGAGGCAGATGCAAGTCCTCCGGCGGCGGAGCGGAGCACAGCGGCCGCAACCCGGCCGCAACCCCGCTCCCCGGTTGGAGCAGCCCGTTCCCCGGTCGGAAATGTACCCTAAATCGCGATCTTAGTGCGCATCTCCAACCAGTGAACCCCGCCCCGCTTCGGGCTCGGCGCGGCCGCCCTCAGTCGAGCCGCTCCGAGAGCTCCAGCCAGCGCTCCTCGAGCGCAGCGACCTCGTCCTCGAGCGCGGTGATCTTCACCATCTCGGCGTTCAGCAGCGCGTAATCGGACTGGTCGAGATCGGCGAGCCCGTCGCGTGCCTTCGCCGCATCGGCCTGCAGACGCTCCATCTTGCGCTCGACCGACGCGAGCTCCTTCTCGGCCGCGCGACGGTCGGCACCTGAGAGCGTCGGCATGGATTCTGCGATCTGCTGCGCAGCCGCAGAATGACGGGAATCGCCCCCATCGTCACCCTGCGGCCGCGAAGCGGATCGCAGGATCTCACTCGACGAGATGGATCCTGCGACTCCGCCCTCCGGGCTCCGGGCAGGATGACGGGAAGGCGCGGCATCCTCCGCCGCCCGCAACCGCAGATACTCATCCACCCCGCCCGGCAGGTGCCTGAGCCGCCGCGACAGAATCGCATACTGCTGATCCGTCACGCGCTCCAGGAAGTAGCGGTCGTGCGAGACCACGATCAACGTCCCGGGCCAGGAGTCGAGCAGATCCTCCATCGCGGCGAGCATGTCGGTGTCGAGGTCGTTCGTAGGTTCGTCGAGGATCAAAACGTTCGGCTGATCCAACAGGATCAGCAGCAGCTGCAACCGCCGCTTCTGACCGCCCGAGAGATCTTTCACCGGGGTCGACAGCTGCGCGCTGGTGAACCCCATGCGCTCGAGCAACTGCCCCGGAGTCAGCTCCTGCGCCTTCGAGCCGGTGCCGACGGTGAAGCTCGTGCGCAGCCGGCCGATCACCACGCGCACCGGGTCGTTCAGGTGCTCTTCAAGCTCATCGAGACGCTGGGTGAGTGTCGCCACCTTCACGGTTTTGCCGCGCTTCACCTGCCCCGAGGTCGGTTCGACGGTGCCCGCAATCAGGCCGAGCAGCGTAGACTTGCCCGCACCGTTCACTCCCAGAATGCCCGTGCGCTCCCCCGGTGCGAGCAGCCAGGTGATGTCTTCGAGAACCAGCGCATCATACGAGACTCCGGCGTCGAGCAGGTTGACGACCTCCTTGCCGAGACGCTGCACCGCCATCGACTGCAGTGAGACCTTGTCGCGAATCTCGGGCACGTCGGCGATCAGCTCGTTCGCCGCATCGATGCGGAACTTCGGCTTCGAGGTGCGCGCCGGCGCTCCGCGGCGCAGCCAGGCCAGCTCCTTGCGGGCGAGGTTCTGTCGCTTCTGCTCGATGGCCGCGGCCTGGCGATCCCGCTCCACGCGCTGCAGAATGTACGCGGCGTAGCCTCCCTCGAACGGCTCCACGATGCGGTCGTGCACCTCCCAGGTGGCGGTGCACACCTCGTTGAGAAACCAGCGATCGTGCGTCACGACCAGCAGCGCGCCCTGCCCCTTCGGCCATCGTCGCTTGAGGTGCTCGGCGAGCCACGAGATGGCCTCGACGTCGAGGTGGTTCGTGGGCTCGTCCAAGAACAGCATTTCGAAGTCGCCAACCAGCAGCCGCGCGAGCGCGACGCGGCGGCGCTGACCGCCCGAGAGCATGTCGACCGGCGCATCCCAGGCGAGATCGGCGACGAGGCCCGCGATCACGTCGCGCGTGCGCGCATCGCCGGCCCACTCGTACTCGGGCCGGTCGCCGACGATCGCGTGGCCCACGGTCTCGCCCGGTTCGAAGACGTCGGCCTGATCCAACACCCCGATGGTGGTGCCGCCGCGCATCGTCACCTGGCCGCCATCGGGCTCGCGCCGGCCCGCCAGCATCATCAGCAGCGACGACTTGCCGTCGCCGTTGCGCCCCACGATGCCGATGCGGTCGCCCTCCGCGACGCCGAGCGTCACCGAGTCGAACACGGTCTTGGTAGGGACCTCGAGATGCAGGGCCTCGGCCCCCAGAAGATGCGCCATAACCTCTCCAGTCTAGACGTGCCCTGGAGATTCGAATCAGGGAGGCGCTACCCGCGCACGTCGCCTTGCGGCGCTTATTCGAGCAACGGCGTGAGCATCTGGTGAATTCGGCACGCCGGAACTCGAATCCACGCCGCTGGGTGGCACCGCTCGGCTATGCCGGTAATAACCAGGGTCGGCAGGGGAGGCGGGGTCAGCTGCAGCAGCTCCCACCGCAGCACGACCCGCCCGCTTCGGTCTCACCCAGCAGGTTCAGAATTTCGCGCGTCTCGGCGTCGGCGAACGCCGCGGCACCCTGCATTCCGGCGTCGAGATTCAGCTCGGGATCGCCGGCCTCTGCCACCGCTTCGTGCCCGGCGGAAACGGCCTGGGCCGCGATGTTCTCAGCGGCTGCGGTTCGTGCCGGTGCGGTCTGTTCGCTCATGGTGACTCCTCGGTTGTGAGCTTTTGGGGTTCTGGCTGTCTGTCTGACGTATCTGCGTATCTGTCGTGGATCTTGCTGCGCTCGGTCGGCGCTGAGAATCTCCACTCGCGTGTGCGGGATCACAGCAGTGCCGTGCCCGCAAGGCGCGGCCCCTAAGCCTCGCTCCGCAAGCCGAGCACCTGCTCGAAGGCTCCCGCGAACGCTTCGGCCGACTGCGCCCCGGAGATACCGTACTTCTGGTCCACCAAGAAGAACGGTACACCCCCGATGCCCAGGCGGCGAGCGCGCATGATGTCACTCTCGACGGCCTCGCCGAGCTCGTCGTCGTCGAGGGCCGCGCGCACCGCCTCCGGGTCGAGGCCCGCTTCGGCTCCGAGTCTCGCGAGCGCGTCGGGATCCGACATGTCCTCACCCTCGGCGAAGTACGCGCGGAACAGCCGTTCCTGCACCTCGGCCTGCACTCCTCGAGCTTTAGCGAGGTGCAGCACGCGGTGCGCGCGAGCGGTGTTGGCGTGCTTGACGCGGTCGAAATTGAAGACGATGCCCTCCGAGGCGGCGAGCTGCGTCATCTGCTGGAGCATCTGCTCGACCTGCGCGGCCGGCATACCCTTGTGCCGCACCAGGAAGTCGACCTCGCTGCCCGCGAAATCGAGCGGAGTGTCGGGTGCCAACTCGTAGCTGTGACTCTCGACTTCGAAGTCGACCTCGGGGTGCTGCTCGCGGAAGGCCGCGACCCCGGCCTCGAAGCGGTGCTTCCCGATATAGCACCACGGGCACGCGATGTCGGACCAGATGTCTATTTTGATACGTTCTGCCACGGTTGATGCAACGCCCCTTTCGCCCTTATTATTCCTGGCGACCGGTATCAACGTGGGTGGTCCCGCTTAAGGTCGAAGGGGTCTGCTGAAGCTTTGGTTGAGTCCGGGGTTTATGCCGCCAGACCGACGGCATCCATCATTATGGCCTCGAACTCGATCGGTGTCAGTTTCCCGAGCCGACGCTGCCTGCGCTTGCGGT
>JBKEBN010000061.1:0-1836 GCA_047973175.1 Leucobacter sp. | reverse complement strand
GCGGCAACGAGGAGCAGATCCAGGGCCGCGTGCAGCAGATCCGTCGCGAGATCGAGTCGACCGACAGCGACTACGACCGCGAGAAGCTGCAGGAGCGCCTCGCGAAGCTCGCCGGCGGCGTCGCCGTCATCAAGGCGGGCGCGGCCACCGAGGTCGAGCTCAAGGAGCGCAAGCACCGCATCGAAGACGCCGTGCGCAACGCGAAGGCAGCTGTCGAAGAGGGCGTGCTGCCCGGCGGCGGCGTCGCTCTGATCCAGGCGGGCAAGGACGTCTTCGACGGCCTCGGCCTGACGAGCGACGAGGCCGTGGGCGCGAAGATCGTGCGTGCGGCCATCGAGGCACCGCTGCGCCAGATCGCGCAGAACGCGGGCCTCGAGCCCGGCGTCGTCGCCGACCGCGTCGCCAACCTGCCGCTCGGCCACGGCCTGAACGCCGCGACCGGCGAGTACGGCGACCTGGCCGCTCAGGGCATCCTCGATCCCGCGAAGGTGACCCGCTCGGCGCTGCAGAACGCAGCTTCGATCGCAGGCCTCTTCCTCACCACCGAGGCCGTCGTCGCCGACAAGCCCGAGCCCGCCGCTGCGGCTCCGGCCGATCCGACCGGCGGCATGGACTTCTAAGCCCAGTCCAACAGGTAAGGGAGGGGAGTCGCTTCGGCGGCTCCCCTCCCTTACCTTGTATGCCCGTGCGCGGGATACGCGATTCTCGGCTGACGGAACTCTGCTTACTGATCGCGCGGATAGGGGCTGCGGTACGAGGATGCGGTGACCTGAAATCTGGCAAGGCGGAGGAGGAAGGCTTCACTGGTGGTGAAGATTCTGCGGTTTCAGGCTCGGAGAGCAACGCATCGCGTTGCTCCGCCTGAACCGCCGCGCCTACCGGCGCGGACGCAGCCAGGTTTCAGGTCACCGCACCGCAGCCGTAGTCCCTATCCGCGCGATCAGTTAGACCTGGGCGGGTGAAAGCGTGCCCGGTACCGGCACGAGACGCTGCAACTGGGTGACGTGCCGCGGTTCGAGCTCGTCGAGCGAGGCCACGCCGAGCAGCGTGAGCGTGCGCTCGATCTCGCTGCGGAGAATCTCGATGGTGCGGTCGACGCCCGCCCTCCCGCCGGCCATGAGGCCGTAGAGGTAGGCGCGGCCGATGAGCGCGAACTTCGCGCCGAGCGCGACCGAGGCGACGATGTCGGCACCGTTCATGATGCCGGTGTCGATCATCACGGTGGCGTCGCGGCCGACCTCGCGCACCACCTGCGGCAGCAGGCGGAACGGGATGGGGGCGCGGTCGAGCTGCCTGCCGCCATGGTTCGAGAGCACGATGCCGTCGACGCCGCGGTCGATGAGCTTCACCGCGTCGGGCACGTTCTGCACGCCCTTGACGACGAGCTTGCCCGGCCACATCTCGCGGATGACCTCGAGGTCTTCGTGCGAGATGGTGGGATCCATCGCCGCGTTGAGCAGGTCGCCGACGGTGCCGCCCGTCGAGGAGAGCGAGGCGAACTCGAGCTTCGGGGTGGTGAGGAAGTCGATCCACCACCACGGGCGGGGGAGTGCGTTAGCGATCGTGCCGATCGAGAGCTGGGGCGGGATCGAGAAGCCGTTGCGCTTGTCGCGGAGGCGGGCCCCTGCGATCGGGGTGTCGACGGTGAACATGATGGTGTCGAACCCCGCTGCCGCCGCGCGTTCGACGAGTCCGAACGAGATCTCGCGATCCCGCATCACGTAGAGCTGAAAACAGTTGCGGCCTTCGGGGTTCGACGCCCGCACGTCTTCGATCGACGTTCTGCCGAGCGAGGAGAGCGTGACCGGAAAGACAGCCACCCCCGCGCCACCTGCA
>JBKEBN010000197.1:0-36193 GCA_047973175.1 Leucobacter sp. | reverse complement strand
GCAGTGAGCGCCCGGGCCGTCTCGGCGTGCTGAGCCTGGAGCGCTTCGAGCTGCGCCGTCAGTCGCGCTACGGCGGCCACGTCGAGCGGATCGCCGCCGTGCACTGCGCGCGCGAGCTGGTTCGCGTTGTTGCCGATCCTCTGCAACGCCAGGCCAGTCGCGTTCACCGCGTCACGCGCCGAGTCCAGCTCGTCGCGCACCGCGTGCAGGTCGCGTGCTGCGCGCACGCTCCCTGCTGCCCCGTCGTGCCTCCGGAGCATGAGGCGGATCGCCGCGCTCTGGGTCGTGCCCAGACTCGCGGCGACGGCTGCGACCGCCTCAGCGTCCGACTCTGCGAGCCGCACGCGAACTCCAGGCAGCAGCCGCTCCCTCGTCGCTGTCGATGACTCCGTCATCTCCATCTCCTCCTTCGCAGCTCCTCAGCTGCCTGTCGTAGGTAGGGCCCTACCTCTCCGGCGTTCCGCCTCCGAGGTTGGGCCCTAACCTTGGCGAGCATCTACTCCGTAGGCCACTTCGTGCCCTTCGGAGTAGAACTCGCCCCTCCTCCGTCGGGGGTGCAGGGGCTCCGCCCCTCCCCACTCCGCTGCGCTCCGTGGGGCCCCAACCCCCTGGGCCCGGACGCTTCGCCCGAGCCCAGAGCAGCGCGTTTCCGATGTGTCGGAACCACGCTGTGGCAGCCCATGACGGATGCTCCGTCACGCGCTGGCGGCAGCTCCGCCGAAGTGCTCGATGAGCGCTTCGGCATCCATGCCTGCGGCGTCGCCGTGCTCCTTGCGGAGCACCTTGACTGCCGCTGCAACCTCGTCGGCGACGAGCTTGTGCTGCGCCTCGTCGAGGTCCCGACGCAACTTCTCGATGCGCTCGCGCTGCTTCTTGATCGCAGCGGTAGTCGGCAGCGCCTCGCTGCGCCTCTCGAAGACCTCCGCCAGGCCTGCCCTGCGCTCGGCAGCGAGGCGCTGCTTGCGCTGCACGAGCAGCCTCTCGGCGTCCTCCACGAGCTTCGTCGTGCTCGATACCGCACGCGCGGCCTTGCGAGCCTGCGAAGCACTCGCAGCGGGCCTGGCAGCGGGCGCCGCCTTCGCATCGGCAGGCGCGCTCGGGGCAGGCTGCGGCCTGCTCGCGGAGCCGTGCGTGGGGGTCGGGCCCGAAGGAGCGGAACCGCCCTTGAAGAGAGAGCCCATATCGATGTTGTCGGCCATTCTGGCCACCTCCTGTTGTTGTGCGGATCGTGTCCGCTGATGCGTTCTGTCGAGGTCGCGACGCGCCCTCCGGGGTCGTATGGGGGCGCGGTGTCCGACGCCTCCGCCGAGCACCGCGCAGGCGGTCACCCGACCGGCTCGAAGACCTCTTCGGGCACGTCCGCCAGGGGCTTCGCGTCGGCGGCCTTCTGTAGCGGGGCACCGCTCAGGACCTTTGCGCCGCCCGTGGCGCGCAGCATCGCGGCAGCACGGGCCTTGCCGTCCTCGCTCAGCTGCTTCTGCGCAGGCGTCTGCGGCTCGTGCGTGGGCTCGTCGTTGGCGTCCTCGAGCACCGCGAGTCGCAGGCCGCACGACATGCCCCTGTTCGTCTTGACGACCGAGTAGCCCAGCTTCTCGAGCGCAGTCTTGAACTCGCGAGTGTCCAAGACCTTCGACTTCCAGATGCCCTCGCGCTGTGCCCACCCGACGTACGCCTCGCGGAGCTTCGCCATCGAGAGCTCGTCGCGCGTGGTCGGAGCCTCCTCGCAGCAATCCTCGATGAAGCGCTTGAGGTCGTTCTGGTCCTCGCGGTAGGTCGCCGTCTTGGCCGTCACTGCCTCCGGCGCGTCGAGCCCGCGGTCGTTGTACTCGACCAGCCCAGCGACCATCCACGCGAGGATCGCGGCGCCCTCGGCCTTCAGCTTCTCGGGCAGCTCGGGATCGCGCTCCTCGCGAGGGATCACGACGTCCCAGGGCACTGCCTGCACGCGCTCCCAGACTGCGTTGTCGTCGTCCGGCAGCTGCGGCAGGAAGTTCGAGATGAGTTCGATCCAGTGCGACGGCGCGAACTGAACCGTGACGTTCGAGTAGAGCATCCGCCCGGTGATGTTGTCGTCGCCCGTCAGCGCCTTGAGCCGGGCAGTGTCGATCTTCACCTGCTTCGCCGTCTCGGAGAGCGAGACGTAGCGCGCACCGCGCAACGCGAGCATCGCAGGCTTCGCGCCGTTCGGGCTGCTGCCGCGCTCAACGTCGAACAGGTCCGAAGCGGCGTGGTGCCAGTAGTCGCCGAGAGCGTGCCCCTTCGCCTGGTAGAAGACGCCCTTGCCGTTGCGTCCGGCGCCGTGGTGGACGAGCAGGTGGTGCAGGAGCTGCTTGCCCACGAGTGCGATCCCGGAGCAGCGCTGGACGAAGCCACGCACCTCGGGATCGGGCAGGCTCGATTCGAGGAAACGCTCCCACAGCTCCGACCTCGCGCTGGGGTCGTAGGGAGCATTCGTGACCTTGGTGATGAAGTCCGTCGGCGAGTGCTCACGGAGCGCCATCGTTCGCAGATCGAGCGTGCCGTTCTGGCAGTTGAGCGCCCACGGATCAGCATCGAGCTTGGTGTAGTGCACGCTCAGCGCCCCAATGCTCTCCGCGACCTCCAGCGTGCCCCGCAGGCCCGAGTTCCGGTTCAGCGCGTCGAGTTCGGGCTGGGTAAGGGTGCCGATCGGCACGCCTCGGATCGTCTCCAGCAGTGCCGCTGCGACGCGCTTGTTCCCCTCGTCGACGGTCCAGCGCGCGCCGTCGTAGAAGTGCCACCCGAGGCCGGTCACATGCACGAAGCGATCGAGCGCATCAGCGGCGAACCGGTAGGCGAGCCTGGCATGCGTGGAGTGCTCCTCGCTCAGCCCGATCAGCTCGCGCCGCAGCTTCGCGCGCGACTCCCCACGCTCTTGAGAAGCGTTCTCAACTGCGATAGACTGGTCGCAAGTCGAATGCTCCGCAAGGCCTTCTGACGTGGCCGCCTCGTTCTCAGCGAGGCGGCTTTCTTCTGCGCTCATGTCACTCACCCGCCTTCGCGGCAGCAGCACCGGCAGGGACGAGCGCGAAGCGCTCGGCCTGGTCGGCTACCCATGCGTCGAGGTCGCTCACGAGGTAGTAGACGGTCGAGCGCTTCCCGCCGGAGCGGAAGCACCGAGGGCCGATGCCCTCGGCACGCCAGTTGGCGAGAGTCTTGGCCTGCCGACCGATGTACTGCGCGGCCGCAGGGCTGGGCAGGCATACCGGCGCGAGCGCTTCCGGGGGAATCACCGAAGGCGAGATCGCAGGATCAGAGGTGGCTGCCGTAGCAGCGGGAGCGAGAGCCATGTGGGGGAACCTCCATAGCGGCATTCGCTATGCAGTTCCCGCTTGCACTGCGCGACCGGCGGAGATTCCGCCGACCGCATCTGCCAGGTGCATCTCCTGACTAGAGCGGGCTCCCTCAGCACAGCATCTGGCTGCGATGAGATTACCGCCAACTCTAGCACTGGAGGCAACGAATAGCGAATGCACCCGCGTGGGGCGCCAGCAGCGCCGCGTCGGCCGCTGCACCGTCCGGCGCTCCGGACGCGCCTTCGGGCTCCGCCCTCGCCACGCCCTGCGCCCGGAGGCTCCGGCCTGCGGCCTGCGCCGGGGTCCGCGTGGGACGCGGCCTGCGGCCGCGCCCACGCTCGCATCGGATCAGGTCTGAGGGGGGAACGGGACGACCCCTACAGGACCTCTGCGAGGGCGCTCAGAGGGTCGTTGGTGCTGTTGGTGCAGTTTCAAACTAAAGTCTCTCGCGCGCGTGTGTGGGGAGTTATGTTTGAAACTGCACCAACAGCACCAACCTCACAAAAGCCCTGGTCAGAGCCAGGTGCTAAAAATCACCTACTCCAGCCGGAGCATTCCACCCGACGCACCTCCCCGAGGACTGCCCCCTGGACGAGCACGGGATCGGCCGCAGGCCGAGGCCCGGGCGGTACCTATGCGGAGGCCGCAGGCCGGAGCCTCCGGGCGCAGGGCGTGGCGAGGGCGGAGCCCGAAGGCGCGTCCGGAGCGCCGGACGGTGCCGCAGCGGCCCCAGCAGCCCCTCTGCGGCCCCTCTGCGGCCCCTCTGCGGCCCGCAGGCAGCACAGAGCCCCCGGACCCTTGCCCGGGGGCTCCAGCGCGCTGCTGGGCGCTCAGAGCGTCCGCTACGACGCGAGCACGAGCTGCGCCCGCGCGATGTCCTGCCCGTCGAGCGCCGCGTCGAGGTACGACTCGCGGCCGACCTTCTCGGTGTGCCCGAGCTGCGCCGACAGCTTCGCCTCGGTCAGCACACCGTCGAACATCGTCCGCATCGTCGCGCGCCATACGTGGCTGCGCTCGGCTGCGAACGCCTCGATGTCGAGTTCGCGGTGCATCTCCAGGTACAGCAGCTCCAGCTCCTTGTTCGCAGCCCGGAGCGTCCACGCCTTCGCCGGATCGGCAGGCGCCCCGATGTAGAGCTGCTCGGGGCTGCGAGCGGAGCCCAGGCGCCCCTTCACGCGCTCGGCGATGCGAGGGTCCATTACGTGCGCGGTGCGAGGCCTGCCGCCCTTCGCGATCTTCCCATCGACGGCGATGCGGACGCCGCCCTCCGCAGTCTCCTCGATGAGCCCCGCCCACACCTGCCTGGCCTCGCTCAGGCGCAGCGCCGTGCCCATCTGGAGGAGCGTCACCTCGATGGCGTTGCGCCGCTTCGCGATGATGTGCCCCAGCTTCCAGCGGCCCCTCGTCGGCGCGACCGCGCCGTCGGCGGGGTCCAGCGCCACCAGGTAGTCGTAGACCGCGTTGTACTGCTCCAGCGTCAGCGCGATGCCGCCCTTGCGGGCGCCCTCCGCCTTCGGCTTCGCCATGCTCTTGAGGTCGAGCTTGACGCCCGCGAGCGGGCTGTGCGTCAGGCAGTCCTCCTCGATCAGCGCCGGGATCGCGTGGCCCGTCAGCAGCGTCTTCGCGCGCCGAGCCGTCTCGTGGCCGTGCAGCCGCGAGACCTCTTCGAGGCACAGGCGCATCGCCTTGAGCTTGCCCGCTTCGAGCAGAGTCAGCCCCGAGAGCGACCTCTCGTGCTCGTGGCCCTCGCACTCGCCCAGCAGGTACCCCAGGGCCGCGAGGTATGCCGTCCGGCTCCCGTCGCCGATGCTCTTGTCCTGCTCGATCCCCGGGCGCACCACGGCCTCGGCGAACCGGGCGAACGAGTCGCCCTGCTTCCACTCGACCTTCGCGGCGCCCGCCCGCAGCATCTGCTCGGCCTCCGCGGTCGCCTTCCGCCGGATCGCTGCGTCCGTGTCGGCGATCGGCCCCTCGGTGTGCTTCCGCACCGGCTTCGCGCTGCCGTGGAGCCGAACGCTCCAGGTCAGGCGCTTGTACTTCGTGCCGCTGGGCCGCGTCATCCGCCGCACCTGCGCGCGCTCGATGGAGTGCTGCCCGGGCTCCAGTTTCGTTCGTGCCGCCATGCCTCAATTTTACCGCGGGAGGGCTCGAAACCCATACTTTAGGCCATACTTTAGCCCCTGTTCCCGCAGTTTCCCACGGTCCACCCACAGTTGCCCGAATACCCCGCTTTCCCTTGCTACGAAAGGGATCGAGGCGCATAACTTCAGGGTTCTCTCAGTATTGATACCACTATCCCGGAGGTCGTAGGTTCAAATCCTGCCCCCGCAACGATGAGAAAGGCCCTGATCAGGAGAAATCCAGATCAGGGCCTTTCGCTTTCCCTCCGCCCGAGAGCCGATCAAGGGGCTTATCAACCCTCGATCAACCACAAAACCGACCACGAACGGCAGGTCACAGAACTTAGATCCAATGCTTCTGCGCCTCATGTGGACGAAGCTCGGCAAGACCCCCAGACGCACCCGAATATTCCACCGCGGGGACTGCGCGGTGCCCGCGAGGGCCGAAGAGGTGCAGGATCTCGACCGAGACGTTGTCATCGGGACCGAACCAGTGCGGCTTAGCGGGATCGAACTCCGCGGTTTCACCTGGCCCGAGCACGTGCTCGTCATCGCCCATGATCAGCCGCAGGCGGCCCGCGAGAACATAGAGCCACGCGTGCCCCTCGTGAGACCTGAGCCGAGGCTCGCGAGGGCCGAGCACGTGTTTGAACACCTGAATCCTGCCCGGATACCGAGTGAGAGGCACGATGACCCCGCCTCCAGCACCGCGTTGGGGCTCCAAGTGCACTCGCGGGTCACCCGTTTCGGGTGCCGCCACGAGGCTGTCCAGCGATACCCGGAGCGAGCCCGCCAGCGGAATCAGGAGTTCCAGAGTCGGCTGCCGCTTTCCCGTTTCCAACCGGGAGAGCGTGCTCACCGAGAGGCCGGAACGCTGGGCGAGCACCGTCAGAGAGAGGCCTCGCGCGAGCCGCAGCGCTCGAACTCGGGGCCCGATGGCCTCGAGAATGCTCGTCACCTCCACACCCACATCTTTATCTTTGCAGAATCCGCAAAACTCTTCGATCACCGTCCGACACGCCTGAGAGCATAGCCACGAGCGATGCGCATCCCGCCGCTTCCGACACGCGTCCGACCGAAAGGCGAACCCGCATGACCGAGACCACGATCGCAACGGATCCAGCTCTGAGCAAGCGTCGCCGATGGACGATCCTGGGGGTCTGCGCACTCGCGCTGTTCCTAGTCGGGCTCGACACGACGATCGTCACAGTCGGTCTCCCCCAGATCGGGCACGGCCTGCGCGTGCCCCCCCGAACAACTCGCCTGGGTCATCGACTCCTACACGGTGGTGTTCGCCAGCCTACTGATCACCTCGGGAGCCCTGGCCGACCGCTTCGGCCGCAAACGCGTGTTCCTGATCGGACTGGTCGTCTTCGGCACCGCATCGATCGCGTGCGCTTTCGCACCGTCTCCCGCCACGCTCATCGCCGCTCGGGCCGCGCAGGGGGTCGGAGCTTCGATGCTGACTCCCGTGGCACTCGCGATCGTGGTGAACGTGATGCGCGACCCTCGGGAACGCGCCCAGGCGCTCGGCGTCTGGAGCGCGATGTTCGGCGTGAGCATGGCGGCCGGTCCGGTGGTCGGCGGGGCGCTGATCTCGGCATTCGACTGGCGGGCCGTGTTCTGGATCAATGCTCCGATCGTGGCTGTTGCGCTATTGCTCGTGTCGTGGCTCGTGCCGGAGTCCCGCGGCGAGCGGCCCCGTCGGCTGGATCTCCCCGGCCAGTTGCTGCTCTTCCTGCTGCTCGCCACCGGTGTGGCCCTGCTGATCGAGGGGCCTCGCATCGGATGGAACTCGCTGTCGACACTGCCCGCATACGCACTGATAGTCGCGACCGCACTCGCGTTCGTCCGGGTCGAGTCGAAGCATCCGCACCCGCTGATCGAACCGTCACTCTTCCGAGTTCCGAGTCTCGTCGGAGCCGTGGTGGGAGCGGTGGTCGTCTTCATCGCGTTCAGCATGACGCTGCTGATGACGACAGCGCTTCTGCAGAACGTGCGCGGCTGGACGCCGCTCGCTGCTGGCGCGGCGACCCTGCCGATGGCGCTGGGAGCCATCGTCTGCGCGCCGCTGTCGGGGTACCTGCTCGGGCGCTTCGGTGCCCGGCTCCCGCTGCTCCTGGCCGGAGCCTTCATCACCCTCGGCGGCGGTCTCCTGACCGCCATCAGTGTGATGAACACCGCGAATCTCGCGTGGTTGCTGACCGCCTACCTGGTCATGGGCACCGGCGTGGGCTTCGCAAATGCGCCGCTCACCAACACCGCCGTCAGCGGCCTCCCGCGCGAACGCGCTGGGGTGGCAGGCGGCATCACCTCGACCTCTCGGCAGTTCGGCACGGCAATCGGCATCGCACTCGCCGGATCTCTGATCACCGACACGAGCCCGGAAGGCTTCGCGGCGAGAACCCTCCCCGGCTGGATCATCGTCACAGTATGCGGAGCGGTGCTGCTCGCGGTGACCGCCACCGCTCGACCGGGGAGACGCGAATAGGGCCCGGGTGAAGAATCTCCACCCGGGCCCTGAAGGCCGGTGCTACTGCGCTGCCAGCGCCGCCTCGAGAGCGCTCCGCAGCGCCTCGTCCGCCTTGCCATAGGCGGTCCAGTCGCCGTTCTTCATCGCCTCATCGCGGTCCTTGATGGCCTGCTGCATGTCTTGCAGCGCATCCTCCAGAGACCCTCCGCTCGACGATCCGCCTGACGGCTTCTCATCGGTCGGTTCCTCGTCGGTCTTCGTGTCGTCGTCACCGGGTGCCGGTTCGACCGTGGTGCCGCCGTCGCCGGCCTTCGCGCCCGAGTCGCCGCCGAAGAGGGCGTCGAGCGCTGCGTCCAGGGTGTCTTCGAACGCGATGTCGTCACCGAATGAGACGAGCACCTTCTGCAGAATCGGGAAGCTCGTTCCGGTCTTCGCCTTCACGTAGACCGGCTGCACGTAGAGCAGGCCGCCGCCGACCGGCAGCGTCAGCAGGTTGCCGCTGATGACCTCGGTATCGCCCTGCCGCAGGATGTTGAGCAGGCGCGAGACCTCCGAATCGGTCGTGAAGCTGTTCTGCACCTGACCGGGACCCGGAATCGGATTGCCCTTCGGCAGCGTCAGCAGCTTGAGGGTGCCGTACTCGTCGGAGACCTCGCCCTTCTTGGAGCCGGCATTCGAGTTCGCTGCGAGGTAGCCGGTGAGGATGTCACGCGATCCCTCGCCCTCCTGCGCGGGGATGTAGGTCGAGTAGATTGAGAAGTTCGGCTTGGCCTCCGCCCCGGCTGCGAGCGTGAGATAGTAGGGCGGCTGGGCCACCTTCGGTGCTGCCGTGCCGGCGGCTGTGCTCGCGGCCGCAACCGGATTGTACGGGGTGCGCCACTTGTCCTCGGCCGAGTAGAAGGCGTCGGCGTCGGTCACGTGGTACTCGCCGAGAACGGCGCGCTGCACCTTGAACATGTCGCTCGGGTAGCGCACGTGGCTGAGCAGGTCTCCGCTCATTTCCGAAACGTTCTTGAGCGTGTCGGGGAAGATCTTGCTCCACGACTTGAGGAGCGGATCCTCGGTGTCCCAAGCGTAGAGGGTCACCGAACCGTCGTAAGCGTCGACCGTGGCCTTGACCGAGTTGCGAATGTAGTTGACGGGCTTCGACATGGGGTTCGTCCGCTCGTTGTCGGCATCGACCGTCAACGCGTTCATGTCGGTGATCTCCGAGTAGGGGTAGTCGGCGGAGGTCGTGTAACCGTCGACGATCCACACCACGCGCCCGTCCACGACCGAAGCATAGGGTGCGTTGTCGATCGTGAGGTACGGAGCGACCTTCTGCACGCGGTCGACCGGGTGACGGTCGTAGAGGATCTGCGATCCGTCGACGACCGCGCCGGAGAGCAGCACCTCCATGTCCTGGAACTTGAGCGCGTAGATGAGCTTCGTGAAGATGTTAGCGAGCTCGGGGCCACCGTCGCCGGAGAAGGTCGTCATGTTCTGACGGGTCGCCTCCGACTCCGAATCGGCGGCGTCTTCCGCCATCTGGTCGGCGGCGGCCTCGTCGACGGCCTCCTGCTCGGCGGCGGCGTCATCTGCGGTCGCCGGATCGCCCGTCCCGTCTTGCTCGGCCTGCTCGTCGCGCGTCGTCGTCTCCTCGGTCTGGTCGACCGCTTCCGCATCGGCCGGATCGGCGGGGTCGCCGTCCTCGGAGGCTTCGGCGACGCTCTCGGCGTCGGCCGGGAAGTCGAGCTCGATGTGACGGCTCCGCTCGCCGCCCACGATCGAGTACTCCGGCGAGTTCGTGCCGAAGTAGACGCGCGGCTCGAACTCACCCAGTTTGCCGCTCGTGGGGATGCCGTTTTCGAGGAACACGGGCTCTCCGCCCGGTGAGCGCTGATTGCCGTAGGCCGCGACGAGACCGTAGCCGTGCGTGTACACGAGCGTGCGGTTGTACCAACCGGTCTGATCGCTCACGTCGATGTCGCGCACCGCCGAAACCGTGTCTTCGACGCGGCCGTCGATCTCGTAGCGATCGACGCTCAGAGGGTCGGGGAACTTGTAGTACTGCCTGATCTGCTCGAGCTGCGCGAAGGTCGGGGAGACGATCTCCGGGTCGATGATGCGGATGTTCGCGGTGGTCACCGCGTCATTGCGCAGTGCCCCGGGTTCGGCGTCGGTGATGGCGTCGTAGCGCTCGACCTCGACGTTGTCGATGCCGTACGCGGTGCGGGTGGCCTCGATGTTGCGCTCGATGTACTCGCTCTCGAGGCTCTTCTCATCGGGCTTGACCTGGAACTGCTGCACAGCCCACGGGTAACCGACGCCGAGCACCAGGCTGGAGACCAGGAACAGGGCGGTGCCGATGACGGGCAGCCGCCACTTGCCGGTGAAGGCCGTGATGAGAAACAGGATCGCCACGATGATCGCGATACCCGCCAGAATCTGCTTGCCGGGCAGCACGGCGTGCACGTCTTGGAACATCGCGCCGGTGCGCAACCCAGCCGTGCCGGTGAGCAGACGATACTGATCGAGCCACAGCGCCGCTCCCTGCAGCAGCAGGTAGAGCGCGGCCACGATGGCGGTCTGAATGCGGGTCGCCTTCGAGATGCGCACATCGCGCCCGGCGAAGGCGATACCGCCGTAGAGATAGCTCGTCGCGACCCCCGCGATGAGCGAGATCAGCACGACCGCCGAGGCGAACCCGATGATGGCCTGCAGCATCGGCAGGTCGAAGAGGAAGAACGAGATATCGAGACCGAACTGCACATCGGTCTCGCCGGTGGCCTCGCTGTTGAGCCAGAGCAGCGCGCTCTGCCAGTTGGAAGCGGCGCTCACGCCTCCGAACAGGCCGATGATGGCGGGCAGCACCCACTTCACGACGCGCCGCAGCGGTTCGATCAGCTCCTGATAGCGGTCGAGCTGCGCGGTGAGACGCGCGTACACCGGCCGCTTGCGGTAGGCGACGTCGATGGCGACGAAGACCGGCACCCCCATGCCGAGGAAGCCGATCACGAACATCACCGCCGCGGCGATCCACTGCGTCATGAGCACCGGGAAGTATCCCAGCTGCCGGTACCACAGCACTTCGGTCATAACGGAGGCCACCGCGAGGAAGCCCAGCACCAGCACCACGACCAGTACGATCGTGATGGCGAGCGGGGAGATTCGGCGTGGACGGGCGGCCTGAGCTCCAGTGTTCTGGTCGGTCACGTCTTCGATCACTTTCCTGTCGTGGTCGTGGGCGCACGCGAAGGTGCTGGACACTGTCTGCCCAACACCCTATCGGGCGGCCCTGACAAGCACCCGGAGAGGGTCGGAGAGACCGCGCCGCAGAAGCGGGCGGCACCCCGAAATTACTCGGGTTTCGCCTCGCAGCGCTCGAGTCCCTCGGGCTGCTCACCCGCACTGACCGCTTCGACCGCGGTGATCGCCTCGTCGAGCGAGGCCACCGGCGCGACGGTCAGGTCGCCGGGAATCTGCTGCGGCACGTCGGCGCAGTTGTCGAGCGGCATCAGAAACAGATCACTGTCGGCCCGCGCGGCCGCCCACATCTTCTGCGCCAGTCCGCCGATCGCGCCGACCTCTCCCGTGTCGGCGATCGTGCCGGTGCCGCTCACGGTGAGTCCGTTCAGCAGCGGCTCGGGCGTGAGCTTGTCGTAGATCGCGAGCGAGAAGACGAGGCCCGCGCTCGGGCCTCCGATCTCGGACAGGTTGATGTCGACCTCCGCGGGCAGCACGTAGTTGCTCGACACGACCACTCCGAGCAGCGGCTCACCGCCCTCTTCGGGGATTTCGGGAGTGACCGATACGCGCTTCGCGACGCCGTCGCGCTCGATCCCGAGCCGCAGCGGCTCACCCGCACCGGAGGCCGAGATCGCGGCACGCAGCTCGGCGAAATCGGTGAGCGGTTCGTCGCCCGCGCTCACCAGCAGGTCTCCGTCGCGCAGTTCTCCGTCGGCGGGGCCGCCCTCGGAAACGCCGACGACCTCGAGTTCGACGGAGACCGGCTGATCCAGAGCCCGAAACGCTGCCGCCGCCGCACGCATCTGCGAGCTGTCCATCAGCACCGTGTTCGCCTCGGTACGATCCTGCTCGCTGACGCCGTCGGGGTAGAACTCGCTCACGGGGGCGATGCGCTGCGACGAGTCGAGGAGGGCGGGCACGAGCGACAGCCACCCCAGCGGATGATCGGGAGAACCGACGATCGACACGGTCAGCAGGTTGAGCTCCCCCGTCACCGGATGCACTTCGGCACCGGTGATCCCGATCACCGGCATGGTCTCCCCCTCGATGGCGACCTCTCCCAGGGTGTTGACGACGGGCCCGGGCCGCTCGATCGAGTAGGGCGACGGGATCACAGCCGCGAGCAGCATGACCACCGCGACCACCGCGATCGTCACCAGCACGCGCAGGCGTCGCCGCTCACGAATCTCGTCTTCCACCGTTCCTCCGGCCGATCGCTCATCGGGTGCGTCAGCAGCGGGGCGGTGCCCCGGCACGCTGTTCGCAGTCGGCGCAATGGAATCGCCGAGCGCCGGTCAATCTAGCAGGCGGATCTGATCGCTGTGCCGTAGCGTTGTTTCCGAGCGATTGAGGAGAGCGGCAATGAGCGCAGACGACCACGGCGACGACACCGGATCCAACCGCGATTTCGAAGAGTTGCAGCGCATACTGCGAGAGATGCTCTCCGGCGACAGCGCCGGCGGCTCACTCGACGCTGAGCAGCTCGCGAAGGCCGCGGGGTTCCCCTCCGACCCGGCGACGCTGCAGGGCATCTTCAGCACGCTGCAGGGCGCTATGCGCCAGGCCGACGGGGGCGACGGCGGCATCGACTGGTCGGCCACGCGCCGCACCGCGATCGAGGTCGCGAGCGCCGAGGCCGGTTCCCCCGCCGACCCGGCACCCGCGATGCGCGCCTTCCCGGTCGCGGCGCTCTGGCTCGATGAGGTCACCGAGCTCGGCCCGACACCGGATGCCCCGCGCACGCTCTCGCGCATCGAGTGGGTGCAGCAGTCGGTCGACACCTGGGTCAGACTCGCCGAGCCCGTGGCCGATTCGATCACGCGCACCCTCACCGAGGCGATCCAGAGCCAGATGCCCGAAGAGCTCAGCGGCGCGCTGCAGAACGCGGTGCCGATGCTGCGCAGCGTGGGCGGAGCGCTGTTCGCGATGCAGCTCGGCACGATCATCGGCAAGCTCTCCGGCGAGGTCGTGTCGGCCGGCGACATCGGTGTTCCGCTGTTCTCGGGCCCCGGCCGCGAGGGCGGTGCGCTGCTGCCCGGCGGTGTTGCGGCGTTCGCCGAGGGTCTGGATCAGGACGCTGAGACCGTCACCCTCTACCTCGCGGTGCGCGAGCGCGCGCACGCCCGACTCTTCCGCCACAACAAGTGGCTGCAGCTGCACCTGCTCACGGCGATCACCGACTACACGCGCGGCATCCGCATCGACACCGACCGCATCGAGGAGCTGGCCCGCGACATCGATCCGTCGCAGCCCGAACACATTCAGCAGCTCATCTCCGACGGCGCTCTGATCCCGCCGAAGACCGAGGCTCAGGAGGCGGCGCACGACCGGCTCGAGACGATTCTCGCGCTGATCGAGGGTTGGGTCGACGTGGTGACCGCGGATGCCGCGGCGCGCATTCCCGGAGCAGACGGAATCGCCGAGATGGTGCGTCGCCGGCGAGCGACCGGTGGGCCGGCGGAGCACGCCTTCGCGGCCCTAGCCGGGCTCGAGCTGCGACCGCGACGCCTGCGCGAAGCCGCGGCGCTGTGGCGGCTCGTCACGGAGCGCGGCGACATCGCGACGCGCGACGGGCTCTGGGCGCACCCGGATCTGCTGCCGACCTCTGAAGAGCTCGATCACCCCGCACGACTGCTCGAGCGGCTCGGGATCGCGGGCGAAACGCCTGCCGCCGAACCCGACGACTTCGACAGGCAGCTCGCGCAGCTGCTCGACGGAGAACTGCCGCCGCACGATCCGGAGAGCGATTCCACGGAGCAGTGATCCGCCGCCGGGTGCGGCGGTGTTTTCTCCACAGCACGCACTTTAGAACCTAATGATGGTTTCGGCTGTGGATAAGGCGGATTCGGGATCGCGCGTCGTCCAGAATCGACGCATGAACGGCAACCTGACCCGAATCGACCCCTCCTTCCCGGTGTGCTGGGAAGACCCGCAGACGCTCCGCGTGGGTTTCGAACGCGCCCGCGCCCGCCTGCGAGACCCCAGCGCCGGCACGCAGCGCTTCGTCGGCACGCTGCTCACCGGCGTCGATCTCGGTCGCCTGCCGCAAGAGGTCAAGCGCCTGGGCACCACGCCGCGTGAGGCCCGCAGTGCGCTGCAGGAGCTGCGGCCGGTACTCGTTCCCTCGCGGGCGTCGTGCGAGGCGGATTCGCCCGGCTCGCAGAGACCTCCGCGGCCGATGAGAGCCGTCATCTGCGACGGCGGCCGTGCGGTGGCCGGGCTGTACTCGGCACTCCTCGCGACCGGTGTGCTCAGCATCGTGCCGCGACAGTCTGCTATTCCCGAGGCCCTCCCCCGACTCGCGATTCACGTCGAGCGGTTTCTCGAACCGAGGGAGCGCGCTCACCGGTGGCTCATGGAGAGCGTTCCCCACCTTCTCATTCGGTTCACCGACGAGTCGGTTCGCATCGGCCCCATCGTGCGCTCCGAGGGCGCACCGTGCCACGGGTGCACCGTGCTCACGCTGATCGACCGGGATCCCGCCTACCCCACCCTCGCGGCTCAGCTGCACAGCACCGCGCCCGCGAGCGAGTCGGAGCTCGGAGCGCACTTCGCGGGTGCCTATGCCGGCGCGTTCGTCAGGAGCTGGCTCGACGGAGCTCCAGAGGTGCACACGACGCAGGTCGTGGTGCCGATCGCGTCCGCCTTTCTGAGCCGTCCCGTTGCGATCGAGCGGGTCGAGCCGCACGCGGAATGCGCCTGCACCCTGGAGCAGCAGGCGTCGAATGCGGTCTCCGAGATGGCGGCGTGATGCGCGCGCGATCAGATGAGCCCGGCTTCTGCGATGAAGCGCGAGGGCTGGCGCGCCCCCCGTGCACCGCCGGCGACTCCGGAGAGGCGCAGCGTATCGCGTGCCCGGGTGAACGCCACGTAGCAGAGACGCCGCTCCTCGTCGACGGCATCCTGATCGCCGAGAGCGTGCGCGATGGGCAGCATGCCCTCCGTCAAGCCCACCACGTGCACGAGCGACCACTCCAACCCCTTCGCCGCGTGGATCGCGCTCAGCGTCACCGCCTCGAGCGTGGGCTCGTGCTGAGTGCGCTGCCGGGCCAGCAGTTCCTCGCTGAACTCGCGGATCCCCGTTCCGGGCGGCATCTCATCCACGAGGGCGAGCAGCGCAGCGAGTGCCTCCCAGCGCTCGCGCTGCGCCGGCGTCTCAGGCGGTCTCGCGGTCCAACCGCCCGCTCGAAGCGCGTCGCTCACGACCTGAAACAGCGGTCTCGAGTCTCCGACCTTCGCCTCGCCCCGGATCAGCATCACGGCCTGGCGCACATCCGCTCGCTCGAAGAAGCGCTGCGCGCCGTGCACGCGCGTGCTGATGCCGCGCTGCTGCAGGGCCGCCTCAAACCGCGCCGACTGCGCGTTGGTGCGATAGAGCACCGCGATATCGGAGGCCTGCGCTCCCGAGCGAAGCGCCTCCGCGATCGAATCGGCCACCGCCTCAGACTCGTCCTGCTCGGTCGCGAACCACTCGAAGGTCGGCGCGGCCGGCGCGGCCGACCCGCCCGTCTCAGACCGGGCAGCAGTCTCGCCACCGCGCACGGCCCGCAGCGTCAGCGCACCGGGCCGATCCCGCATCAGCCGATTCGAGACACGCACGATCGGCTCGGTCGAACGATAGTTTCGCTCGAGTCTGACCTCGCGCGCGTGCGAGTACTCCGAGCCGAAACGCAGCAGAAAAGAGCTCGAGGCCCCGGCGAACGAGTAGATGGTCTGGCTCGCGTCGCCCACGACGCACACGTCATCACGGGTCCCCAGCCAGGCTCGCAGCAGGGCGTGCTGCAGAGGCGACACGTCCTGGTACTCGTCGACGGTGAAGAAACGGTACCGCTCGCGCACCTGCATCGCCGCCAGCGGCTCCGCCTCCAGCATCCCCGTGACGAGCACCAGCACATCCTCGAAGTCGATCTGCCGCCGCTCCTCGAGCAGCAAAGCATATCCTCGGTGCACCTCGACCAGCTGTTCGGGTGTGACCCCCTGCGGCATCGGGCGATCCACCACCCGAGAGGCATAGGCGTCGATGCCGAGCATCGAGGTCTTGCGCCACTCGATCTCGGAGGCGATGTCGCGCAGCGCCTCTCCGCTCAGTCGCAACCCCATCGCCTCGACCGTCTGCGACACCGCAGCCACTTTGCCGGAGAGCACCTGCGGAGCCGCACCCCCCACGAGCTGCGGCCAGAAGTGACTCAGCTGCGCGAGAGCCGCGCCGTGAAAAGTGTGCGCGCGCACCCCCTCGGCTCCGAGAGCGCGCAGGCGTCCCTGCAGCTCGCCGGCGGCTTTGCGGGTGAAGGTGACGGCGAGCACGCGATCGGGAGCGTACACGCCGCTGTGCACGCCGAAGGCGATGCGATGCGTAATGGCGCGGGTCTTACCGGTGCCCGCACCCGCAAGCACCGCGATCGGCCCGCGCAGGCACTCGGCGATCTCCCGCTGCTCTGCATCGAGCCCGGCGAGCACCGCGTCAGCGTTGCTCGCCACCGCGGTCGCTTTCGGCGCACCAGCTGTCGAGCATCCAACGCGCAATCGAGAGACCCCCCGGCAGCACGATGCCGGGAGCCGGATCACGCACCTCGTCACGGGTGAACCAGCGCAACTCAGAGATCTCTTCGGGATCGGGGCGCAGATCGGCCGGGTCGGCACCCGGGGCGAGCCGCGCCCGGAAACCGAGCATGAGCGACCGCGGAAACGGCCAGGGCTGCGACCCCACGTACTCGATCTCGCCGAGGCGCGCGCCAGACTCCTCGAAGACCTCGCGCAGCACGGTCTGCTCAAGCGATTCGCCGGCCTCGACAAAGCCCGCGAGCAGCGAAAAGCGCCCCGACTCCCACAGTGCGTTCGAACCGAGCAGCACTCGATCCTCATGCTCTACCAGCACGATTACGGCCGGATCGGTGCGCGGAAAATGCTCGCCGCCGTGCGCGTCGTGGCGCGCCCAACCACCCAGCACCGGGTGGGTGTCGCCGCCGTCTCGCGGGGAGAACTGCGAGGACTCGTGCCAGCGCAGCAGCCCCGAGGCCACCGCAAGCACCTCGCGATCGGTCGGGCCGAGGTCGCCGCCCACGGCAAAGGCGTGCGCCCAGCGCTCGCCCTCGACGATGTCTCCCCCGGCGGTATCGGCCTCAACGGTATCGACCCCTCCGGTGTTCTCGGCACTCCCGTCTCCGTGCTCGGTGCCGTCGGCGGAGGCACTCACCGCGAACACCGGTGCTCCCTGAGCACGGCCGAGATAGACGTGACGGGCGTCGCGGCCATTCCAAGAGAGCGTGAACTCTCCCCGCGTCGGCACCAGTGCGAGTCGAGTGACTCCGGCCGCTTCGACGACCGGCACATCCGTGCCGCGCAGTCGCAGTACGCGAGCCGCAGGATCGCTCCAGGCAGCCCGCAGGAGGCCTGCATCGGCCCGAGTCTCGGCGTCTCGATCCAGCGCACCGCTCGCAAGCGGCGGACGTCCCCAGCCCATGTGTTCCTTCCCACTCACGTTCTCAGCCGTCTCTCAGCATATTCAGTCGTTCTCGATCGTTCCCGACGGTTTCCAGCTCTTCGCACGCCGCCAGCCGAGCGTGATGCGCGTGGCGCGGCGGTCGATCCCAGTCGGCCCGCATACGCTGAGTGCATGGCCAGCATCCCTCTCACTCTAGCCGCGCTCGCCACCTCGGCGGTGCCGGGCCTCGTCGTTCTCGGCGTGCGACCGCACGACTGCGGCGACGACTACCTCGCGGCGGTCGTGTCGGGCGAAGAACGCGAATTGCTGGTGCGAGTGCCGCGTACTCAATCGGCAGAGGTGCGGCAGTCGGCGGAGCTGCTGGGCATTTCGGCGCTCACCGAGGGATCGCGCAGCCAGCTGCCATTCGAGGTTCCCGAGGCACTCGGTGTGACCCGTGCCGGAGAGACCCGGGCCGTTGTGACGACATACCTCGACGGAGCGGTCTTCGAGGCCGCAGACCTGCACGAGGACACACTGCTTCTGCAGCCGATCGCCGAGGTGCTCGCCGCGATTCACGGCCTTCCTCGCACGGTCGCCCAGCACGGCGGCCTGCCCGAGCGAGCAGCGCGCGACCTTCGCGTGCTGACTCGTCGACTCGTCGACCGCGCTGACGCGACCCGCATGGTGCCCGAGACGGTCGTTCGCCGCTGGAACCGCGTGCTCGACGCTCCCGAGGTGTGGGACTTCGCGCCGACGATCGTGCACGGCAGCCTCGATGCAGAGCATCTGCGAGTCGACGGCGAGCGCATCACCGGCGTGCTCGGCTGGGGAGAGCTGTCGGTCGGAGACCCGGCCTCAGACATGTCTTGGCTGCTGGAGGGAGGCTCGGAGACCCTCGGTGCCGTGCTCGGCCGCTACACGCGGCTCCGCGGTTCGGGATCGCCCACCCACACGCGCACGCGCGCGGCCCTCTACTACGAACTTCGGGTGGCCCGCTGGCTCTTGCACGGCGTCGAAGCCCACGACTCCGCAGTTATCGATGACGCCGTCGCCATGCTCGACCGCATGGTGACAACGGGCGGGATGCTCGGCGCGAGTTCAGCGTCGGATGTCGCGAGGGAGCCCCTAGGAGAGTCCGAAGTCTCGGAGATGCTCTCCGAGACACCCGAGGTGGTGGATCACCTGTCGGACAGCGCCGTCTACGAGGCCCTCGACGAGGACCGCATGTTCGGCGTCGACACCGACTTCGTGGAGCCGCTCAACGCGGGGACTGAGAATTCCGGCTCCGAAGCAGAAACAGACACTGCTGAAGCGGTAGAAGACCAGAACGACACCGGCGCTTACGACGCGGATGGCAGCGACGCAGGGCAGGAGCCCGAGCCCGGCAGTAGCGCTCGTACCGGCGACCGCGAGAGCTGAACGTCTCGCCTGCTCTCTTCTCTCTTCCCTCGCGATCCTTTCTTCCTTCGCGATCACTGCGTTTCAGCCCGCAACCGCCCGGCCGCATCGAGCCAGATGCGTTCCAGTTCGTCGAGACTGCGCGGACGATCACCGGTGAGTTCGACCCCCTCGGCCACGTAGAACAGCGAGACATCGATGCGCTCGGGATCGACGCCCTCCCACTGAGCGTAGGCGTGCCGGTAGAGGTCGAGCTGGAAGAAGCGGCTCCGCCTCTCCGCCTCGGTGCGCGGTGAACGACCGGCCTTCCAGTCAACGATCTCGAAGCGATCGAGAGCACCCGGGTCACCGCCTCCCTCCGTCTCGGGATCTCGGGTATCCGCACCGAGGTCGCCGGCACCCGCAGCGTCGGGTACAAGTCGATCGGCCGCAAGTCGATAGACGGCGTCGAGCTTGCAGACCAGGGTGCGCCCCGCGAAGGGCAGGGTGACCTCCTGTTCCACGGCAATCGGTCGCAGGTTCGCCCACCTCGAACGCTCGAACTGCTCGATGAGCGGTTGCAGCTCTTCCTCGTCTTCCCGACCGTATCGAACCTCGACCGCCTGATCCTCAGCCCGACGATCGCCTGCCGAACGCTCGCCGTCCACTCGCTCACCGAGCCGCCAGTCTTCGGGGTCCCACTCCTCCTCGCCGAGCCCGCTGAGTGCCAACGCAGTGCCCCGAGCGGTGGTGGCGCGACGCTCCACCCACTCGTGAAACCGGTTGCCGATGCGCGTGCGCCGATACGGTCGCTGGGGCACGGGGCGCAGCCTGCGGCGCTCTGCCAGCTCGGGGTCTTCGATGAACTCGTGAAACGTCGAGGCCGTGATACGCTCCGGAAGAGCGGTCTCAGCAGCACCGGATGCACCCGCCGCATCGGGCGAGCGGGTTCCCCCGCCGTCGCTGCGCGACTCGCTCACCCCGTCTCCGCTCTGGGCGCGCGTGCCGGCTCGGCGCTCGGCGAGCAACAGGCGCACGGTCTCATCGAGTTCAGGATCGTCGAGCAAATCTCCCTCCCCCGTCGAGGCCCCTTCCAATGCTGCGCGCAACGCGGCGGCGGCGCGCAGCACCGCGGGCGCGCGGTTGCCGAGCGGATCGAGCGGCCACTGCAGGGTGAGCTCGGCGTGTTCGCTGGGATCGCTTTCGTGGGCACTCTGCTCGGGTATTCCGGCGATGAGGCCCGCCTGCTGCAACTCGAACAGGTAGGGCGAGGGCGTGCGAGGGCGGGTTTGTCCGCCCCAGAACGATCCGCTGAGCAGCAGCCGGTGCGCCGACCTGGTCACGGCGACGTATGCGAGGCGGCGTTCCTCGCGCTGGTGCCGCTGCTTGAGCTCTGCTGCGTAGTCGGCGATGCGATCCCGAAGCTCCTTCTGGGTCGAGGCGATGCGCCAGTTGAGTTCGGGGCGGGCCGCGGCGTCCCCGCGCAGCTCATCGGGGAGTTCTCCGGTGCGCAGCCACCCGGTGCCGCTGCGGGCCGAGCCGGGAAACTCGCCGCTGACGAGACGCGGCACGGCGACGAGATCCCACTCGAGCCCCTTCGCCCCGTGCGCGGTGATGAGCTGCACGGTACCCGGCGCGGGTGCCGCAACGTGCTCGGCCGCTTCGTCGGATTCGACGGCGCGTTCGATCCACTCGAGCAGCGAGGCGAGCGTGCCACGACTGTCGACGGCCAGAAACCCTTCGACCAGATCGACGAAGATGTCGATGTTGGCGTGTGCGGCCGAGTTGCCCGCGTGCTCCCGCATCTCGTTCGCGTCGAGTTCGATATCGATGCGAAGGGCCTGCACCGCGGAGCCGATGAGTTCGCCGATGTCGCCCCCCACTCCCTGACGCAGGGCCGACAGCATGCGACCGGCCTCGCGCGCGCGCTCGCGTCCGATCCGGCTGACGCGGTGCAGTGCCCCGTGATCGAGATCGCGCATGTTCGCGATCTGATCGAGCACGTCGATGAGCGTGAACTGGCGATCGGGATCGGGGAGCACGCTGTCGTCGGCCCTGTCCTCTTCGCTCAGCGGCTGCTGGGAGACATCGCGCCGTGCGAACCAGCGAGCGGCCTCGCGCAGGCCGGCGATATCGGCCACCCCCAGGCGGAAACGAGGGCCCGAGAGCAGACGGATCAGATCACCGTTCGCGTCCGCATACCAGATGCAGCGCAGCACGCTCACGATGTCGGTGATCTCCGGGGTGGTGAGCAGGCCGCCGAGCCCCACGATGCGGTTGGGCACGCCGGCGTCGGTGAGCGCCGCCGAGAATGCCGCCATGGGGCTCCGCTTGCGGAATATCACCGCCGCCGTCGGCAGTTCTCCGCGCTCGGCGAGGTGAGATTCGCGGGCTGCGCGCATCCACGCGGCAACGGCCCGACGCTCATCGTGCACGGTCTCCGGAAAGCACCACTCCACGCTCCCCTCCGCTGCACCGGGTCTCGGGGCGAGTCGCGGCACCGAGACGGCCGCGTCGGCCGCGAGCGGCGCAGCGACGGCGTTGGCCGCGTCGAGCACGGCGCGCGGATTGCGCCAGCTCGTGGAAAGCGTCAGCGTTGCCTGCGGGGTGTGCCGGCCGGCCTCAGATTCTGCGTCTCGATCACGGTCTCGGTCGCCCGAGCCCGGCGAAACCACCGTCTCCGCGCCCGCACGACGCGCGCGAAATTCGAGGTGGAACGACTGCAGGCCCTCGGCCGACGCACCGCGCCACCCGTAGATAGACTGGTGCGGGTCTCCGACTGCCATCACCGGGCATCCCGCGAAAATGCGCGACAGGAATCTCGTCTGTCCCACGGAGGTGTCTTGCACCTCATCGAGCAGCACGGCCCGGTGCCTGCGGCGCAGCTGTGAAATCGCGTCGGAAGAGTGATCGAGCGCGCGGGTCGCGAGAGCGAGCTGATCCGAGAACTCGAGAAGGCCGCGACGCTGCTTCTCCTCGGCGTACCGGCGGGCAAGGCGTGTGATGAGCGGGGTTTCAGCGAGGCTCGCCACCGCGTCTCGCACCGGAGCGTAGACCCTACCGCCGCGTCCCGTGCCGCCGCGCTGACCTGCCGATTCTTTTTCGTCGTAGGGCAGGTGGATCACCCGCCCGAACTCTTCGACGACCCGGTCGACGCGGTCGAGCGATGTCAGGTTGTCGGCTACGGCGTGGTCGAGATTGAGAACGTGTCTGATGAGCTGCGGCAGGCTGAGCCCGCTTGCCGCAAGATCTGGATCACGGCTCTCTACGATCAGCTCTCGCACGATGCGCCAGGCAGTCGGTTCGTCTATGACCGTCGCTCCCGGCGCGATGCCCGCGGCGCTGCCGAACTCCTGCAGCACGCCGGCGGCGAACGAATTGTAGGTGCTCACCTCCGGAATATCGAGGCCGTCGGCGAGTTGCTCGCGGAGTTCGGCCGACCGCCTGGCCTCCGCGGGACTCAGTGCGCGGCGTTCTGCGGCGTCGGCGAGGCGCTCGACGAAGGTCGCGAGTCTCCCGGAAATGCGCTCGCGAAGTTCACCCGCGGCCTTGCGGGTGAACGTCAGGCCGAGCACCTCGTCGGGTGCGACGAGGCCGTTTGCGACGAGCCACACCACTCGGTTCGCCATCGTCTCCGTCTTGCCGCTGCCGGCACCGGCGATCACGAGCGCACTCCCCTGAAGCGGGTGTTCGATAACGGCGCGCTGCTCATCGGTCGGCACGAGCGCCGGCGTCGCCTGCGCGGCGAGTATCTCTGCGATGCGCTCGGCGGAAAAGATCGCGAATCGATCAGCGGTTCCGCCGTGCTCGTCGCCCGTGCTCTGCGCTGCATTCTCGCGCGGTCTACTCAGCGGTTGTTCACCCGTCAGTCGGCCGCTCGTCGCTCGCTCCCCGCTCATCCGTTGCTCACCGCCTGAATCACGTGCAGCCGGCAGTTGCCGGGTCGGTGAGGATCTGAGCAGTGGTGCTCGATGTGCGCGGTGAATTCGCCGGCCGCCATAACCTCGGAGATGTCTGCGACCCGCTGCTTCAGCGCATCCATCGCGTCTGCATCGATGGGCTGCTGCACACGTTCGACATAGTCGGCGTTCTTCGTAGCGTCGGGATGCACGTAGAGCAACCGTGCTCCTCCGCTGCGCGTCTGCGCGGGAGGGTTCTGCTCTGCGGGAGGGCTCTGCTCTGCGGGAGAGTTCTCATCTTCAGCCAGCGCGAACGCCCCCAGCGAAACCCCGAGCTGATACGCCTGGAGCTGGGCGTGCTCCTCGGCCGCAGCCTTGCTGGGCGGAGTTCGCCCGGTTTTCAAGTCGAGCACGGTTATCTCTCTTTCGCCGTCGGCCCGGTGCACCAGCTCGAGACGGTCGGCCATGCCCCGCAGCACCGCACGCTCGATCGGGATCTCGAACGGCGTCTCCCGGCCCAGCAGCCTGCGGCCGGAGCTGTCGAAATCTCGCAGGTACGCTGCCAGGGATTCGGTCATCGCCCGAGCAACCCGCTCGGCGCGCTCCGACTCCCAGTCGGCATCGAAGCGCAGCTTGCGCCACTCTGACCTCACCGCCTCGAACATTGCATCGGCGCTGTGCCCCTCGGCGGTCTCGAGCGCGTGGTGCACGAGCGTGCCGAGGTTGGCCTGCACGCTGCCGGTGCCACCGCCGAGAGCCGCGATCGCCCAGTCGAGCGGACACGCCTCGGCCCGCTCGAGCTGCGACGGGCTGACGGGCACCCTGAGTTCGAGATCGGCCCCGAGGTCGAAAAGCGGCTCCTCTGTGCTCGGCGGCAGCACCCCGTACCACTCGTCCGGCTCCGCTCCCGCGATGCGCTCTCTGGCGAGCGCCGACAGCGCCCGCAGCGCTCCCTCGTCAGTGGGATCGAGCGTCAGACGCCTCCGCATCTCCGCGGTCGCACCCCGCAGGGTGAGACGCGCACTCGGCAGTTCATCGTCTCGGTAGTTGCGGCCGAGGCCGAAGAAGGCGCTCGGGTGCTGATCCTCATCGGCGATCGCGACGACGAGCAGCTCCTCTCTCGCCCGGGCGCAGCTGTGGGCGAAGAGCCGCAGCTCGTCGTGGATCGTGTCCTTGCGGGAGGGCGGCATCGCCTCGCCGCCTCGCAACCAGCGCTCGAGAGCCGCGGTGCCGAGCAGCGAGCCGCGAGCCCGCAGATTGGGCCAGGCTCCGTCTTGCAGACCGATCACCGCTACGATCGCGAACTCGCGCCCGATGGCACCCTGCGGCGTGGTGACGGTAACCGCGGTGCGCTGGCTGCGCTGTGCGAGCGAGTCTTCGGGCACCGCGCTCAGCAGCAGGTCGTCGAGCAGTTCTTCGATCGGCTGTTCGCTGTTCTGCTCCTCGTGGCGCTGCAGGGCGAAGAACAGTCCCGTGACCGCGTCGAGCGAGCGGTGCGCTTCGTCGGCGCGCGCACCGCGGCCTTCGAGTGCCTCGCGCTGCCAAGCGTCTGCGAGTCGCGTGCCCTCCCACAGCGCCCAGAGCGTCTCGCGAGCCGTGCCGCCCGAGGCGCGCACCCGCGCGGCTTCTCCCGCGATGATGCCGAGCCGACGCAGTGCCCGCCCGCCCGAGCTGTCGACCACCGCGGTTTCTCCCGGCAGGGTGAATGCCTCGAGCGCCAGCTCATCGATACCGCTGATCTCACGGTCTTCCGCGCGAGCGTCGCGTCGCTCCTGCAGCAGCAGTGCCCCACGCAGACGACGCACCGCTACCGGATCAAGCCCGCCGACCACCCCGCCGGTGAGCCGCAGCACCTCGTCACCGGTGAGCGGGGCGAGACCGAGCGAGTGCCGCAGCAGCCGAATCAGTTCGCGCACGACCTGGTGCTCTCGCAGCACGATGCCGCCCGCGGCCACGCCGGTGGGCACCTGGTGCGCAGCGAGCACCCTCGCCGCGCGCAGCGCCTCCGCTCGGCTGCGGCAGATCACCGCCATGTCGCTCCACGCCACAGCGGCACGGCCCCCGAGACCGAGGTGACGCGCGCGCAGGCGATGCGCGACCGCTCCGAGCTGCTCGGCCGGTGATGCGACGGCCGCGAACTGCACTTCCGCGACCTGTGCGGCAACGGCACCGGCACCGTCGAGCGCGGCACCCTCATCCTCTCGGGCAGCACCGGCCGCCCGCTGCTCCCCTCTTCCCGCGGCACCGATGCGCGTGGTCAACTCGCGCACCAAACCGCGCACCTGAGCGCCGTGGCGATGAGCCGTCTGCAACACGACGCGCTGCTCAGCGCCCCCCTCTGCACCGGCGCGATCCGACACTCCGACAGGATCAGATGCTCCAAGTCGCGCCGCAGCACCTCCGCGCCGCTCGAGCTCATCGTTCAATCGAGCCAGCACCGCCGTGCGTTCTCCGTGAAAGGCTCCGGTCGCCTCATCCGGATCGCCGAAGACCCACACGCTGCTGCCGACGCTCGCGCAGGCCGCGATCAGTGCCAGCTCGCCCTCTCCGAGCTCCTGCGCATCGTCGACGAGCAGCAGCCGAGGCACCCTGAACCGTTCCGGCCCGGCGACCCGCACGGCGTGCGCGGTGCCGCTCTCGCGCACCGTCGCCGCCGCCGTTCGCAGCAGCGCGCTCGAACTCAACTCGCCCGGCCGCGTCGAGGCGAGGCGATCCAGCACCGGGGAGATGAGCCGCAGCCCGTCGTGCCAGCGTTCGATCAGTTCGCGAGGCGGCGTCTGAGTGAACGTCTCGTCGGCCCCACCGGCCTGCAGCCGCCGCAGTTGCGCTGCGAACTCCAGAGGTGCAAGGTCGAAATCGTCGGTGATGCGCCAGAGTTCGCGCAGCTCCGCGCGGAAAGCCGGGCTGCGCAGCACCTCGGGAACGAGCCCGGCAACCCGGGCCGACCGTCTGCTCCCTGAATCGCCCTCGGCACCGTTCGCGGGTGCGGCAACGGCGAAGGGGAAGACGGCCGCGTTGTCGTCAGCGGCGGCGGCAGCACCCGCGAGCACCTGCTCGACGACCTCTGCGATCTCTTCGTCCTGCGCCGTGCCCGTCAGCAGTCGGGGTGCCTCCCGGCCGTCGAGCGCGGCCCCGCGCGCCAGCACCGCGAACGCGAGCGAGGCCGCCGTGCGCACCAGAGTGCCCCCGATCGCGCGGCCGAGCCCGCGCTCGACCCGGCCGCGCAGATCTGTTGCGGCCAGACGGTTGGGAGCGATGACGAGAACGTCATCTTCGCTCCACCCTTCGCGCTCGACAGCGCGCACGAAACACTCGACCAGCACGCGCGTCTTACCGCTCCCCGGTGCTCCGACCACGCTGGCGTGCCGGGCAGGGTCGAGCCCGAGAGCCTGCAACTGAGAGGGGTCGAAATCGATCATGCGCTCAGCATAGTGAGCACCACCGACATTCATCGCGCGGGCGCATATCGCGTTCGGTCTCACCCGCCGGCCCTGTCTCACCCGCCGGCCCTGTCGCGTCCGTGAGCTGTCCTGCCCGCTTCCCCCCTCTTCAGCCTCCGTTTCCGCTATCCCGAGCGTCGCACAGGCCAGCGCCAGAGACGAGCCGACCCTGAATGTCGGCTGTGCCCTCTACACTGACCGCATGACCGACACCATTACTTCCGAAGAGCTACTGACGCTGCGCATGCGGGCGCTCGGGCTCGATGCCGCGTCGCGTTCCGCGGCCGCATCGAGCGAGGCCGCGGGTCCGGATCGCGTCGCCGCGATCGCGCGACGCATGCTCGCGCTGCAGGGACAAGACTGGCGCTCGTCGCGCTGGGCGCTCGGGGTGCGGGATCCCGGTGTCACACTGGCCGACGTGCACGAGGCCTTCAACACCGGAAAAATCGTGCGGTCGTGGCCCATGCGAGGCACGGTGCACGTGGTCGCCGCCGAAGACATCGGGTGGATGCAGCGCGCCACCAATCACCGGGTGCTCGCGGGCGCACCGAAGCGCCGTGATTTCCTCGGCATGAGCGACGCAGACCTCGACCGACTGGTCGAGGTCTCTCTGCAGGCGCTCGGCGGTGCGGGGCGCACCGGGCTCGATCGCACCGGCCTCGCTGAGGCTTGGACCGAGGCGGGCATCGATTGGAAGAGCAACTGGCGGTACCACATCATCTGGTGGCTGTGCCAAAACGGATATGCGACGTTCGGTCCCGTTGCCGAAGACGGCGGTGAGCCGCGACTGGTGCTTGCGTCCGATTGGATTCGGGGCAGTCGGGATCTCGACGGCGACGACGCACTGGTGCAGCTCGCGACCCGCTATGCCGCGGGTCGCGGCCCCGTGCGCGAGAAAGACCTCGCCTGGTGGAGCGGACTCACGATCAAGGAGGTTCGGCGCGGCATCGAACTCGCGACCGAAGCGGAACTGCTCGCACCTCTCCGCCTCGAAGGCGCGCGAGGGGTTTCGGGAGCGCTCTGGGTCGATCCCGAGCTCCTCGGCCGCGGGCTCGGTTCTGCCGCAGTCGAGCCGACCTCGGCACCGCACGCCAGCCCCGTCTCAGACGCAGGCTCGGGCTCAGACGCAGGCACCCGTCCCCTCGCTCCCGCCGATACCGAATCGGCATCGCCCGACGCCGATTGGCTGCTGCTGCCCGCGTTCGACGAGCACCTGCTCGGCTACACGAATCGAGACGCACAGCTCGATCCCGCGCACTTCGAGCGCATCGTTCCCGGTCGCAACGGCATGTTCCTCGGCACCGCGGTCGTGAACGGCCGCGTCGCGGGCACCTGGAAACGCAGCACTCGCAAGAGCGGCGGAGTCGAGGTCACCGCTCTGCCCGGATGCTTCGTGGACGCCGCGGCCCTGACGCCCGAGACGGCTCGCTGGTCGTGCTTCCACGGCGCGGCACCCGGCCCTGTGCAACTCGCCGACGCGGGAGGGCCACTAGCATAAAACCATGGAATTCGGGCTCCTCTCCGTTCTCGCGGTCGTCATTCTTGTGGGTGCGTCGATCCTCGGCAGTAAAATCCGCATCGCCGCGCCGCTGCTCCTCGTCGTGCTCGGCATCGGCATCGGGTATCTCCCCTTCGTGCCGCTCGTCGAGATAGACCCCGAGATCATCCTGCTCGTCGTGCTGCCGCCGCTGCTCTACGCTGCGGCCGTGAACGTGCCGATCGTCGACTTCCGTCGCAATTTCAGGCCCGTGATCGGTCTGTCGGTGGTGCTCGTCATCATCTCTGCGGCGGCGGTCGGCTTCGTGGTGCACTGGATCGTGCCGGACATTCCGCTGGCCGCCGGTATTGCGCTGGGCGCGGTGATCAGCCCCACCGACGCCGTGGCGGCGACGTCGATCGGCAAACGGCTCGGCATGCCCGAGCGCGTCGTGTCGATCCTCGAGGGCGAAAGCCTCGTCAACGACGCGACCTCGCTCGTGCTGCTGAAGACCGCGATCGCGGCGGTCTCCGGCAGCTTCGCCCTGGTGACGGCGACCGGTTCGTTCGTGTTCTCGGTGACGGTCGCGCTCATCGTGGGTCTCTTCATCGGCATCGTCACGGTGTGGATTCGCGCCAAGCTCACCAGCCCGGTGCACGACACGATCGTCTCGTTCGTGGTGCCCTTCGTCGCGTTCATCCCGGCCGAAGAGCTGAACGCCTCCGGCGTGCTCGCCGTCGTGGTCACCGGGCTGTACACGGGGCATCACGCGTCGCAGCGCTTCAGCGCCTCGGCGCGCACCAACGAGCGCCTCAACTGGCGCACCGTGCAGTTCATCCTCGAGAACGGCGTCTTTCTCATCATGGGTCTGCAGCTCCACTCCCTCGTCGATCAGGTGGGGTCGAGCAAGTTGCGCATCGAACACATCGGTCTGCTCTCGCTCGTGCTCGTCGTGCTGCTGATCCTCTGCCGCGCCGCGTTCACAGCACCGCTCATCACGATTCTGCGCAGGTCCGCAAGCCGGTACGAACGCCGCAGTGCCGGCTACGCCGAGCTCAACGAGCGGGTGCAGAGGTCGGGTCTCATAGACAGGGCGGCGGGCAGGTTCGACAGTCGCCTGCGCAAGCTCGACATCCTCACCCGCCGCTCGGCCGCCGACCTCGAGCACGAGCGCGAGCGGCAGCTCGGCTGGCGCGACGGTGTTGTGCTCTCCTGGAGCGGCATGCGCGGCGTTGTCACGCTCGCGGCGGCCCAGTCGATCCCGACCAGCGTGCCCTACCGACCGCAGATCGTGCTCACTGCGTTCGCGGTCGCGGTGGTCACGCTGCTGCTGCACGGTCTCACGCTGCCCCCACTCATTCGCAGGCTGTGGCCCGACGGCGCGGGTACGGGTGTCGAGAAGGCCGAGCTCGCGTCGCTGAGCCGGGATCTCTTCGAAGCCGCCGACGACGCAATCGATGAGGCGCTCATCGAGAAACCTCCGACACGCGCGAGCCCGGCGTCCCCCGACGACACGCGCGCCGATCCACACCCCGACCCGAAGCGTGAAAAGCGCGAAGAAGAGGTGGAAGTCGCAGTGAAGCGAGCGCGGGCGAGCGCGCGCAACGCGCTGCTGCCGCTCGCGACCGCGGCCGCTCCGACGATTCCCATTCCGAAGCAGGGCGAAGAGCATCCCGCGCACCTCTATCGGCGGTTGGCCTGGCTTGCCCTTGAGGCGCAGCGCGAGGCATTGCTCGAGGAGCGGGCGATCGGCCGCTACAGCTCGCAGGCCATCCGCTCCGCCGAACTCGCGCTCGACAGCTACGAGGCCCGCCTCACCCCGACCGAGGAGGAGTAGCTTTTCCGCTATCGTTCCACACGCACCGGGTTCTGGTGGTGGCTGAACACGATGCTCGTGCGCGTCGACGACACGGCCGGGTGCGCTGAAAGATGCTCGATCACGAAGTCGCGCACGTGATCGGAGTCGCGCGCCGCGAGGTGGATGATGAAGTCTTCGACGCCTCCGAGGAAGAACAGCTGCAGCACCTCGGGCAGCAAGCGCAGTTCGTCGCTCAGCTCCACGATGCGCTGCCGCGCACCCGAGCGCACGGTAACGCTCACGAGCACCTGCAGGTCGAGGCCGATCGCCCGCGGGTCCACGTTCGCGGTGAAGCCCGTGATGATGCGACGGGAGACCAGGCTGCGCACGCGAGCGATGCAGGTCGAGGCGGCGACGCCGACGCGCTCGGCCAGCTCCGCATTGGTGATGCGCCCGTTCAGCTGCAGTTCCTCGACGATCTTCGCGTCGATCTCGTCGAGCTCGACCTCCGCACGCAGATTCTTCGCACCCTCAGTCATTCGCACCCTCGCTTCGCTCCGTATATTTCTAATATACCGACTATTTCCGCATACTATTCATTAATTTTCGAATAATCTCGAATATGTTGCACAATCGTAGGGTGCCGAGCGGGGTCACCGCCGGTCTCGCAGTTCGCACAACCACACCTCTTCACGATTACACCCTCGGTCGTATGTCACCGAGAAACCCAATGGAGCACATCATGCGTGTCGGTATTCCTACCGAGATCAAGAACAACGAGAATCGCGTCGCCATCACTCAGGCGGGTGTGTTCGAGCTGGCGCGTCGCGGTCACGAGGTGCTGGTGCAGGCCGGTGCGGGTGCGGGATCGGCCATCACCGACGCGGAGTACGCTGCTGCGGGCGCGACGATCGTCGACACCGCCGACCGAGTGTGGGCCGAGTCGGACATGATCCTCAAGGTCAAAGAACCCATCGCTCCCGAGTACGCGAAGATGCGCCGGGGGCAGGTGCTGTTCACCTACCTGCACCTCGCGGCCTCGCGGGAGTGCACCGATGCGGTGCTGCAGTCGGGCACCACCGCCGTCGCCTACGAGACGGTGCAGTTGCCGAACCGAGCTCTGCCGCTGCTCGCCCCGATGAGCGAGGTGGCCGGCCGCCTCTCCACGCAGGTCGGCGCATACTCGCTGATGAAGGCCAACGGCGGTCGCGGCGTGCTGCTCGGCGGCGTCACCGCGACTCGTCGCGGCAAAGTCGTCGTCATCGGCGGCGGCGTCGCCGGCGAGCAGGCCGCGCGCATCGCCTACGGCATGGGTGCCGAGGTGACGATCATCGACATCGCGCTCCCCCGGCTCAAGCAGCTCGAAGACGAGTTCAACGGCCGCATCCAGACCCGCACCTCGAACGCGCACAACATCACCGAGGCGCTGCGCGAGGCAGACCTCGTGATCGGCTCGGTGCTGATCCCGGGTGAGAAGGCTCCCAAGCTCGTCACCGACGACATGGTCGCGCAGATGAAGCGGGGCTCGGTGCTCGTGGACATCGCGATCGACCAGGGCGGCTGCTTCGAGAACTCGCGCCCCACCACGCACGACGATCCCACGTTCCCCGTGCACAACTCGATCTACTACTGCGTGGCGAACATGCCGGGCGCGGTGCCGGAGACCTCGACGGCCGCGCTCACCAACGCCACTCTCCCCTACGCGGTCGCGCTCGCCGACAGGGGCTGGGTCGCGGCGCTGCGCGCCGATCCCTCGCTCGCCAAGGGCCTCAACGCGCACAGCGGCATCGTCACCAACGAGGGCGTCGCACACGCCTTCCCCGAGCTCGCATCCGCGACCGTGGACGAGGTGCTCGCGGCGCAGTAGGCGGCAGCTGGAGCATCTGACGCCGCAGAGGGTTCCGCGCGGGTTTCGGGATCGCGCACCGCCGAGACCCGCCGGAAACCCCGGCTGCGGTACAGTGCTGATAGCTCGCCCGCCCTCCGGTGCGGCAAGCAGCCTCGACGCAGCGGAAGGACACCCCATGGCGCGCCTCGATCTCTCCCGGGTAGAACAGGGACTCCTCATCGACGGCCGGTGGGAGACGCTCCCCGATCTGCCGCGGATCCCGGTTGTCAACCCGGCGACCGAAGAGGTGATCGCCGAGGTCCCCGACGCCGGGTCCGAGGAGGGGCTGCGCGCGGTGGCCGCCGCGAACGCCGCTCAGGAGTCGTTCGCGGCGCTCTCGATCGGCGAGCGCGCCGGCATCCTCATCCGCGCTCACGAGCTCCTGCTCGAGTCCAAGCACGAGATCGCCGCGATCATGACCGCCGAGATGGGCAAGCCCTTCGCCGAGGCGCTGGGCGAGGTCGACTATTCGGCGAGCTACCTGCTCTGGTACGCGCACGAGGGCCAGCGGGTGCAGGGCTCGCAGGCGCAGTCTCCCTCCGGGCGCGGGCAGATCGTACTCTCACGCGAGCCGGTCGGCGTCTCGCTCCTGATCACACCGTGGAACTTCCCGCTCGCGATGGGCGCTCGCAAAATCGCGCCCGCGGTCGTCACGGGCTGCGCCGCGGTCGTGAAACCCTCCGAGAATACGCCGCTGACCATGCTCTTCCTCGCCGACATCTTCCGCGAGGCGGGCCTTCCCGCCGGCGCGCTGAACGTGATCGTCACCCTGGACTCGCCCGGTGTCATCGCCCCGATTCTCGAAAACGGTCTCGTGAAGCACGTCTCCTTCACGGGATCGACGCGGGTCGGCAGCATCCTGCACTCCCAGTGCTCGCGGCACATGATCCGCACCTCGCTCGAACTCGGCGGCAACGCACCGTTCATCGTGTTCGACGACGTCGATCTCGATCGCGCGGTCGTCGAGGTCACCGCCGCGAAGATGCGCAACATGGGCGAGGCGTGCACCGCCGCGAACCGCATTCTGGTGCAGGAGACGATCGCCGCCGAGTTCGCCGAGCGGCTGAGCAAGCGGTTCGCCTCCTTCACGGTGGGTGACGGGGCAGCGGAAGGCACCGAGATCGGCCCGATGATCGATCACGCGAGCTGCGCCAGAATTCAGGGCCTCGTCGACGACGCGGTGTCGAAGGGTGCCCGCACGCTCACCGGCGGCGTGCTCCCCGAGGGGACGGGATCGTACTACCCGCCCACGGTACTCGCCGACGTGCCCCGCGGTTCCCGCCTCATGCACGAGGAGATCTTCGGCCCGGTCGCCCCGATCATCGCTTTCACCGACGAGGCCGACGCCCTGGCCGTGGCGAACGACACGGAGTACGGCCTCGCGAGCTACCTCATGACGAACGACCTGGCGCGCGCCCTGCGCGTTTCCCGTGGCATCGAGGCCGGCATGGTCGGTCTGAACGCGGGGTCGATCTCCGATGCCGCAGCGCCCCTCGGCGGCATCGGTGCCTCGGGCATCGGCCGCGAGGGCGGGATCCTCGGCATCGACGAGTTTCTGGAGTACAAGTACACCTTCATTCCGAACGATTGAGGCCGGCCATTCCGCAGCCGCGATCCTCGAATCTCACGACACCCGACCCCGCGGCGATCGCGATCGTCGGGGCCGGCCCGCGCGGCACCTCGCTCATCGAGCGTCTGGGGGCCAACCTCCGCGATCCAGCGCTCACAGGGAATCGCAGGGCCGATCAGCCCCTCACCCTCCACGTCATCGACGACGCCCAGTCGGGCGCGGGTCGCGTCTGGCGCACCGACCAGCCGCGCGAACTGTGCATGAACACGCTGTCGCACGCCGTCACGCTGTTCACCGAGCGCGGCAGCACGGTCGCAGGGCCGATCGTGCCGGGCCCCACCCTCTACGAGTGGAGCGTGCTCGCGCTGCACTCCGCGTTCCCTTCGGCGGCGACGACACGGGCGGTCGCAGAGGTCACGAGCGAGCACGTCGCGACCTGCGACTCGTTCGCCACGCGCGACGGCCTCGCCGCCGACTACCGCGACGAGCTCGAGCGCACCGTTCCCGAGACGCACCCGAGTCGAGCGCTCTACGGCGAATACCTGGCCTGGTGCTACGATCGCGCGGTCGCCGCGTTACCCGCCGGAGTGCGGGTGATCCGGCATCTCACGCGAGCGATCGGCACTGCGCGGCAAAACGGCCGCGAGGTCGTGACGCTCGCGAGCGGCGAGCGCGTCGAGGCCGACGCCGTGATTCTCGCGACCGGGTGGATGCCGCGGTCGGAGACGGCCTCCGAGCGGGATCTCGGCCGCGCGCTCGAACGTCGCCCCGAGCTCGGCTGGGTGCGCCCGGCGAGCCCGGTCGATCAGCGCCTCACCGACATCGCGCCAGGATCGCACGCCATCGTGCGCGGCCTCGGCATGGGATTCTTCGACACGGTGGCACTGCTCACGATCGAGCGGGGCGGAAAGTTCGTGCCCGATCCCGAGGCCGCCTCGGGGCTGCGATACGTCACCTCGGGCCTTGAGCCGGTGCTGCACGCCACCTCGAACCGCGGGGTGCCGTTCCGGGCGAAGTCGCTGTACCGCTCACTGCCGCCGCGACCAGCGCAGCGATTCGCCCTCGGCGTCGACTGGTCGACGGTGCCGCGCCCCATCGACTTCGATCGGCGGCTCTGGCCGCGCATCGTCGCCGACGCGTTTCTCGACCACGCCGAAACCCTGGTGCGGGTGCGGCCCGAGGCCGTCGCGGGGTCTGCCGCCGAGCTGCGGGCGGCCATCTCGGCGGCGCTCGACACGGCACTCGACGCCTCGCTCGACACGGCACTCGCAGAAGCGAACGCCGCTGCCGCAGCACCCGAGTTCCTCGAAGAAACCGTTCGCGTTGTCGCCGCGGCGGTTGCCCCGCTCATTCCCGATCCGACCGACCGCTTCGACCTGCTCGGCGAGATGCGGCCGGTGCGGCGCGCGTTCTCATCTCCCGCCGAGTTCGACGCGTGGGTCGCCGAGCGCGTCACCCGCGACCTGCGCGAGGCAGAACTCGGTCGCGACAGCGCGGTGAAAGCCGGGCTGTGGTCGATCAGTGCGGCGCGCGGGCTTGCGAACCGCGTCGGTGCCCTGGGCGGATTCGACGCCGAATCGCGCGCCTCGGGGCACGCGCTGCTCGGCGCGCTCGGCGGCATGGTGGGATCCGGTCCGCCGGCGTTCCGCAGCCGACAGCTGCTCGCACTCGCCGACGCCGGCCTCGTGCACTTCTTCGGCCCGGCGGCCGAAGTGCGGGTCGAAGATGCCGGCTTCGCGGCCGAGTCGCCGTGGGTCTCCGGATCGCGCGTCGTCGCACCCTCGCTCGTCGACGCTTGGATGCGCTTTCACGACGTCAGCGAGACGGTGGATCCCCTCGCCCGCGAGCTGCTCGACGCCGATCGCGCGCGGGCATTCCGCGTGGCCTCGCGCACGGGCGGTGCGGTGCCGACAGGGGCGTTCGACGTCGACTTCGCGAGCGGCCGGCTCATCGGCGGCGATGGCAAGAGCAGCGGCGGCGAGAGCGGGAGCGGCAGCAATCACGACGTCCGCAACGGCAGCGGTGACGACGGGCCGCGCCAGCGCCTGGATCCCGCCGTGCACGTCGTGGGGATCCCCGTCGAAGACCAGCTGCACGGCACCATCATCAGCCCCATGCCCGGCACCGACCCGCCCATGCTGCGAGAGACCGACCGCGCGGCCCGCAGCGCGCTCGGCATCGCACTGCGCACTGCGCCGACCCACTGATCCCGATTCACCTCAGCCACCCTCACCAGAAAGCAACCATGATGACCGCACCCTCACTCTCCGAGTTCTCCGCACCCGGCGACCGCCCGGTCGCTCTCGTCACCGGCGCATCGAACGGCATGGGTCGTGAGATCGCGCGCGAGCTGGCACGCACGCACCGCGTCATCGCCGTCGGGCGCGATGAGGCCCGTCTCGACGCGGTCGCCGCGGAGACCGGGGCCGAGACGTGGCAGCTCGACGTCACCGACGACGCGGCGTTCGCCGCGCGCGTGGCCGAGCTGGAGCGGCTCGACGTGCTCGTGCACGCCGCCGCGATCGCGCTGCAGCTCTCGGTGAGCGAGGCCTCCGCTGCCGAGTGGCACGAGCAGTTCGCTGTCAACGTCACCGCCCCCGCGGTACTGACGCGGCATGCGCTGCCGCTGCTGCGCGCGACCGAGGGCACCGTGATCTTCCTGGGCTCGGGAGCCAGCACGCGACCGGTGCCCGGCAACGCGACCTATACCGCGTCGAAGCACGCCCTGCGAGCCATCGCCGATGTGCTGCGCATCGACGAGGAACCGCACCGCGTGCGCGTCGTCACCGTCGCACCCGGGCAGACCGACACCGACATGCTCCGCAGCCTCGTGCCCGCGGATGGATACGAGCCGAGCCGCTACATTCGGCCGACCTCGATCGCGAGCACCGTGCGCTTCGTGGTCGACGCACCGGCTGACGTGCAGATCACCGACATCGCGGTGCGCCCGCGCCAGGAGATCGCGCGGCTGTAGCGGTCGTTTGTTTCTATCTCCTTCTAAGCGGCGCTCCTATCTTCTAAGCGGCGCTCGCTGGTCGGAAATGCACCCTAAACTCGCGATTTAGGGCTCTTGTGATTGTTCCGTGGGTGTCTGTGGCGCGCTGAGGCGGGTGCACGCCGTTCCTCGTCTAGGTTTTTGGGTGTTCAAATCCGAAACCAGGAACGACAAGAGAACGGCGTGCAAG
>JBKEBN010000117.1:0-33535 GCA_047973175.1 Leucobacter sp. | reverse complement strand
TACCGGGTGATCGTCGGGAGGCCCGAGAGGGATCCCGTCGCGGTCGGCGTGCTCGCGAAGCGCGCGCCGAGTCTGGGGGAGTGGTGGCACCTCCCGGCCGGCCCCGCGGGCGAGGACGCCGAGAGCGTCCTGGAGGTCGCAGCCGCGGTCGCCGGACTCGCGAGGCAGCGCGGCGCATTCCTGTTGAAGATCGAGCCCCGGCTGGGAACGGAGGCGCGAGACGCCATCCGCGCCGCAGGGTATCTCGACACGGTCAGGATCATCCCCAACCCGTCGACCGTGATCGTCGATGTGAGCGGCACAGAGGACGAGGTCCTCGCGCGCCTCGGCAAGAAGGCCCGCAACTCGATCAACCGCGCGCGCCGCGACGGGATCGAGGTCTCCCGCGTGCCGGCCACCGACGAGAACTGCGCTGCGCTCTTCGCGCTGCTGAACGAGACGGCCGAGGGTCGCTTCGTGCTGCGCGCCGAGAGCTACTACCGCGACTTCTGGCAGACGTTCGAGCGCGATGAAGCCGGCCAGATGTTCCTCGCGCACCGCGAGGGCGCCGACGGCCGGCCGGAGCTCATCGCCGGGGCCTACGCGATCGCCCTCGGCGACAAGACCACCTACAAGGACGGCGCCTCCGTGCGCGCGAAGACCGCCTACGGGGCATCGCACGCGCTGCAGTGGGAGGTGATCCGCTGGGCGAACGAGCGCGGCGCGATCCTGCACGATCTGTGCGGCGCGCCGCCCTCGGATCAGGCCGACGACAAGACCCACCCGCTGCACGGCGTCGGCCAGTTCAAGCGATCCTTCGCCCCCGAGATCGTGGACTACGCGGGCGCGTTCGACCTGCCGCTGAAGCCGGGTGCGTTCAAGGCCTGGACGAAGCTGGGCGACCGCCTGGCGCGGCGCTGGTCGCTGGCCGTGCGGAAGGATCCGTACTACTGATGGCCGCGGGACTCATGCGCGCGAGCGCGATCAGGGCCTCCGGCACGATGGTGTCGCGCATCCTCGGGCTGGTCAAAGCGATCCTGCTCGCCTACGCCATCGGATCGGTTGGGTCGGTTTCGGCCGATGCCTTCCAGAACGGCAATCTGCTGCCGAACACGCTCTACATGATCCTGCTCGGCGGCATGCTCAACGCCGTGCTCGTGCCGCAGATCGTGAAGGCCGCTCACGGCCCCGACGGCGGGGCCGGCTACATCAACAAGATTCTGACCCTCATCTCCGTCGGCATGTTCGGGATCGCGGTGCTCGCGATGCTGCTCGCTCCCTGGATCGTGTGGCTCACGGCGATGGCGTGGCCGCCGGATCAGCTGGCGCTCGCGACCGCGTTCGCCTACTGGTGCCTACCGCAGATCGTGTTCTACGGCCTGTACACGGTGCTGGGAGAGGTGCTCAACGCGCGCAGCGTGTTCGGGCCGTTCACCTGGTCGCCCGTGCTCAACAACGTCATCGCGATCATCGGCATCGTCGTCTTCATCGCCATGTTCGGGGCCGACCCCGAGGGCGACCGCACCGTGCTCGACTGGAACCCCGTTTCGATCGCGGTGCTCGGCGGCAGCGCGACGCTCGGCGTGATCGCGCAGGCGCTGATCCTCTTCTGGTCGTGGCGCAAGGCCGGGCTGCGCTACCGCCCCGATTTCAAGTGGCGCGGCATGGGCCTCGGCCACACCGCGCGGATCGCGAGCTGGAGCCTCGCGACCATCACGGTGATGCAGCTCGGCGGCATCGTCACCAACAACGTCGTCGCGACGGGGTCGGGTGCCGGTCCCTCCACGAGCGCGATGGCGAACGTCTGGCTGATCTTCATGATGCCGCACTCGGTGATCGCCGTGTCGCTCGCGACGGCCTACTTCACCCGGCTCTCGGAGTGGGGCCAGCACGGGCGCATGGCGGAGTTCCGCGAGGATTTCTCCTCCTCGATTCGCCAGATCTCGCTGGTGATGGTGCTCGCGGCCGCGGCGCTGTTCGCGGCGGCACCCTTCGTCTCCCGCATCATCAACCTCGACGCCACCCAGTATCAGGTCGATCAGTTCTCCGATGCGCTGCAGGCGTACGTCGTCAGCCTCGCTGCCTACAGCTTCCTCTTCATGGTGCAGCGCGCCTTCTACGCGCTCTCCGACACGCGCACGCCGTTCGTCTTCACCACGGTGCAGATGAGCATCGTGGTGGTGCTGTCGCTGTTCCTGCTGCTCGCTCCCGACAGCATGGTGGGCGTGCTGTTCGCCCTGGTGTGGTCGTTCGCGACGATCGTGCAGGCGCTGCTGGCGACCTGGATGCTGCGGCGCAAGATCGGCTCCATCGACGGACGCCGCATCGCGGGCAGCCTGCTGCGCTTCGCCGTCGCCGCCGTGCCCGCACTGATTGCGGGGCTGCTGACGACGTGGGAGATTCGCGGCATCTGGCCGGTCACCGGTGTGTGGTCGGCGATTCTCTCGGCGGCGGTCATCGCGATCCTCGTCTCGGCGGTCTACCTCATCGTGCTCCGCATGCTGCGCTCGCCAGAACTGGCGGAGCTCACCGCTTTCGTCTCCCGCAAACTCGGAAGGAACCGCTCGTGACAGCACCTGCTCCGTCCCCCCGGCTCATCGTGTCCCCCTGCACCGATCGCGCGCTCTGGGACGAGACCGTCAAGCATCTCGGGGGTCACCCGCTGCAGCTGTGGGGGTGGGGCGACCTCAAAGCTGCTCACCGCTGGAGCGCGGAGCGCGTGCTGGTACGCGCGGGATCGGGCCCCGACACTCCCGTTGTCGGTGCCTGCCAGCTGCTGACGCGTGCTCTGCCCGCGCCGCTCGGCGGCTTCGTCTACGCGCCTCGCGGGCCGGTGGTCGTTCGGGACGGGGCCGATCCCGAACTACCCGCGATCTCGCCCGGGCCCGCGGCGATCGCCGATGCGGTGGCCGACTACGTGCGAGGATCGCGGCGCGCGGTCGCGGTGTCGATCGAACCCGATGAGAATGCCGGGTCCTTTCCGCTGCCGGGCACGTGGCGCGAGGCGAAGACTCCGGTGCTGCCCGCGCGCACGCTGATTCTCGACCTCACCAGGTCGGAGGACGAGCTGATGGCAGACATGTCGAAGAAGCATCGGCAATACGTGCGGAAGGCGGGGCGCGAGGAGTCGCTGTCGATTCGGCCCGTCGAGACGCTCGCGCAGCTCGACGCGTGCCTCGAGGTGTACCGGCAGACGAGCGAGCGGGCCGACTTCGGGCTGCACGAGGACTCGTACTATCACGACGCCTTCACCATGCTCGGCGACGACTCCCCGGTGTGGGCGGCGTACGTCGACGACGCGCCGGTCGCGTTCCTGTTCATAGCGAAGTCGTCGCGCACGGCGTTCGAACTCTACGGCGGCATGAACGAGACGGGGCAGCGGCTGCGCGCGAACTACGCGCTGAAGTGGCACGTGATCTGCGAGATGAAGCGGCTCGGGATCGAGCGCTACGACTTCGGCGGGCTCATCAACGACGGCGTGACGACCTTCAAGAAGGGGTGGGCATCGCACGAGAACCTGCTCGCGGGGTCGTGGGATCGGCCCGGGCCCGGCTACAAGATCTGGACCGAGGGGCTGCCTCTCGTCAAGAAGGCGGTGCGCACGCTGCGCAGGCGGTGAGCGCGCGCCGCGCTGTGCCGCGCCGTGCCCCAAGGCAGGCGGCGCTCGAGTCGTGCTGAAGGCCGACTCGCGCGGAAACTCGCCCGAAAATAAGAGGCTCCGCCGATGAGGGACCGTGAGCCCAGGACACCGCTGGTGCGATCTCCTGTTGACGTAAGTAGTAGGGCTAGTCTCGGGTGGTCCATGTGATGGCCTATGTAGTGACCTATGGGATCATCCTGTGATGACCTTGGTTCTTATCGTGCTCTACCTTGTTGGCGGCAGTGGTTAGACTGATTCTTGTGGCAGATCGTCACAAGAATAGGAAGGGTTTACTATGACCAATGACGTCGACAAGTGGGCCAAGAAGGTTTCTCATGCCGAGGAGCATGCAGTCAAGGTCTACGACCGCGAGGTGAAGCGTCTCGAGGAGCAGATCGAGAAGACCGACAAGCGCGAGGATCGCGAGGTCGAGCACGTTGAGCACCAGGTCGAGCGCGACGCCAAGTTCGCCGAGCACCACATCGAGTACCTCGAGAAGGTCATCGCGCGCGAGCAGAAGCGCGTCGAGCGCGCCTACGCTCGTCTGGACGAGAAGGTCGAGAAGGGTGACTCCGACGAGGCCGTGCAGCGCGCTGCCGAGCACGCCGTAAAGGTCGAGGTTTCGGCTGAGAAGCACGTCGACAAGGTCGCCGAGCGTGTCGAGGAGGGCATCGAGCGCGACGCCAAGGCCGCTGCTCGCCACATCGTGAAGGGCATCGACAAGATCGGCCTGTACGAAGAAGATCTCGACGACGACGCAGAGGCCGACGCCGATCGGGTGGCGAAGGCGCTCGAGAACCTCGGCAAGAAGATCGACAGCTAGTCTGCTTTCGTTTCTTTCCGGAGTGGGTACCAACGTCGCGTTGGTGCCCACTTTTGGTGTGTGCGGCCGCGCTTCCCCGGCCCCTGAGAGTGCTGTTCTCGCGGGCTTCGGAGCGTCAGCACGCGATTGTCAGGGGTTGAAAGTACCCTCGTAGGCATGGCCAGCAAAACTTCGTCGCGCGCGAAAACGGGTGGGACCCCAGAGCGGGGATCCCGTTCGTCAGGCTCCCGCGCGACCGCGAAAACGAAGGTGCTCGTAGAGACCGAGCCGACCGAGGGCGTCGTCGTGCGCGCTTGGAACGGGCTCGCGCACGTCGTCGGCGGAGCGGCCAGGGCCTTCCGCGTAGAACCCCTCGCTCCGGAAGATCGTCGTGACGGGATCCCGCTGCTGCTCGTGCTGCTGGCCGTCGTCGGGGCCGTCATCGAGTGGTTCCTCATCGGCAATCCCGTTGCGGTGCAACTCGGCGCGTGGAGCTTCGGCGGCCTGTTCGGCCGAGTCGCCTTCGGCCTGCCCATCATCATGGTGGGCTTCGCGCTCTGGCTCTTCAACCATCCGTCGAGCGTCAACGACAACCGGCGCATCGCGATCGGCTTGTTTCTCGCGATCACGAGCATCGCGGGGCTCTGCTACGTGTACGGCGGTCAGCCGCGCCCGAGCGAGGGCATGGTGGCTCTCGCCCAGGCGGGCGGACTGCTGGGCTGGATGGTGGGGGCACCGCTCATGGCGCTCACCGTGTGGGTGGCGACGCCGGTGCTCTCGATCATCCTGCTGTTCTCGGTGCTGATCGTTACGAAGACCCCTCCCGGTCGTATTCTGCGACGCCTGCGCGAGGCCTATGCGTTCCTGTTCGGCGTGGCTGAAGACAGCCCCGAGGCTGCCGAGCAGGCGGCCGATCGCGCGGCTCGCAGCAGGGAGCGGAGCAGCAAGCGCGAGGCCGCTTCGGAATCAGGCGGTGCGCTCTTCGACATCGAAGATCAGAAGGGCGACGGAGCTTCCGTGCCCTGGTGGCGGCGCAACGATTCGGGGCGCGAGGAAGATCCCACGTACGCCGCCGACAAAGAAGCTCTCGACGCGGCGCTCGAGAGTTCGTCGCCTGAGGTGCAGCAGGAGGGGGCGTTCGAATCGGCGCTCACCGCTGAGACCGGGGCCGCTGCAGAGCCCGAGTCGCCGTCCGCCGCCCAGCAGGCCACGGGAGTGTTTCCCGCCGACCTGTTCGACGACCTCGAGCAGGCCGAGGCGGCGGTGCGCGCTGCGCCGGCGTCTCGCGCATCGGGGCTCGGCGACGACTCGTGGGACGACTTCGCGGCGGCAGACGAAGTCGATGCCGTGCCCGAGGCCGACCCGGCACCCGCGGCCAAGTTCGCGGTCGCGCCGCCGCACGACCCTGAGCAGCAGACCGCGTACCAGCTTCCCGATCAGGGCACGCTCTCCGCGGGCGACGTGCACCGCACCCACACCGAGGCGAACGATCAGATCATGGCGGCTCTCGCCCGGGTGTTCGAGGAGTTCAAGGTCGACGCGCGCGTCACCGGTTTCTCTCGCGGCCCGACGGTCACGCAGTACGAGGTCGAGCTCGGCCCCGGTGTGAAGGTCGAGAAGGTCACCGCCCTCTCGAAGAACCTCGCCTACGCCGTCGCCTCGAACGAGGTGCGCATCCTCTCGCCGATTCCCGGCAAGAGCGCTATCGGCATCGAGATCCCCAACAAAGACCGAGAGAACGTCGCGCTCGGCGACGTGCTGCGCTCCGCGAAGGCGCAGCGCAGCACGCACCCGATGACCATCGGCGTCGGTAAAGACGTCAAGGGCGGCTTCGTCGTCGCCAACCTCGCCAAGATGCCGCACCTGCTCGTGGCGGGTGCCACGGGCTCCGGTAAGTCGAGCTTCATCAACTCGATGATCACCAGCGTTCTCATGCGCGCCACCCCGTCCGAGGTGCGCATGGTGCTCGTCGACCCCAAGCGCGTCGAGCTCACCGTCTATCAGGGCGTGCCCCACCTCATCACCCCCATCATCACGAACCCGAAGAAGGCGGCCGAGGCGCTGCAGTGGGTCGTCAAAGAGATGGACATGCGCTACGACGACCTGGCAAGCTTCGGCTTCCGCCACATCGACGACTTCAACGAGGCCGTGCGCTCGGGCTCGATCGTGCTGCCGGCCGGCAGCCAGCGGGTGCTGAAGCCCTATCCCTACCTGCTCGTGGTGGTCGACGAGCTCGCCGACCTCATGCTCGTGGCACCGCGCGACGTCGAAGACTCGATCCAGCGCATCACGCAGCTCGCGCGCGCGGCCGGCATTCACCTCGTGCTCGCGACCCAGCGCCCGTCGGTCAACGTGGTCACCGGCGTCATCAAGTCGAACGTTCCCAGCCGCTACGCCTTCGCGGTCGCGTCAGGCACCGACTCCCGCGTCATCCTCGACGAGGTGGGGGCCGAACGGCTGATCGGTCAGGGCGACGGCCTGCTGCTGCTCAACGGCGAATCGAGTCCGATGCGCGTGCAGGGCGCGTGGGTCAACGAGGCCGAGATCGCCAGGGTGGTCACCCACGTCAAGGAGCAGGCTCGGCCCGAGTATCGCGCCGACGTGGCCCAGGCGGTCGAGAAGAAGGAGATCGACGAAGACATCGGAGACGACCTCGAGGTGCTGCTCGCGGCGGTCGATCTCGTCGTCACCTCGCAGTTCGGCTCCACCTCGATGCTGCAGCGCAAGCTGCGCGTCGGCTTCGCGAAGGCCGGGCGGCTCATGGACCTCATGGAGTCGCGCGACATCGTCGGCCCCTCCGAGGGGTCGAAGGCCCGCGACGTGCTCGTGACGCCCGAACAGCTGCCCGAGGTGATCGCGCGCATCAAGGGCGGGCCGAGCTCTGGGCCGGCTGCGGCCTTCGCGGCCCCCGCCGCCTCGGCGGCGGTCGGATCGGCGGCTGCGGCGGAGCCGGTCGAGGTCGTCGAGGTCGTCAGCACCCCCGCGGTCGATTCCGGCGCAGCCGCCGGCGAGGGCTTCGGAGACGACCGCTACGACGATCCCGTCGGCAAGTACCAGGCGGGGCTCGAAGAGGTCGACGGCGACACCGACGAAGACGCCTGGCAGCTGACGGGCCGAGACTGACCCGTGCCCAGCTCGTGCCGAGCCCTGACCGCACCAGAGATGCCCGCACCAGAAGCACCCGCCGACACCAGAGAAGACGGAACAGCGAAATGACCGCACCCCCTGCTGAGCCCAATGGCGGCCGCGACTCGGGCTTCGAAGGCCCAGAAGCAGCTGCGCGGCCGAGCAACTGGAATGCTCCCAACATCATCACCGGCGTGCGTATTCTGGCGACACCCTTCTTCCTCTGGATGCTGCTCGCCGATGACGGTCGCGACGGTCCGTGGCGCTGGATCGCCGCGGCGTTCTTCGTCGTCGCGATCGCGACCGACGCGTGGGACGGTCACATCGCTCGATCGCGCGGCCTCATCACCGACCTGGGCAAACTGCTCGACCCGATCGCCGACAAGTTCCTCACCGGTGCCGCGCTCGTCGGGCTCTCAATCCTCGGCGAGCTGCCCTGGTGGGTGACCATCATCGTGCTCGTGCGCGAGATCGGCATCACGATCCACCGCCTCATGATCGCTCACGATGTGGTCGTGGCTGCGGCGTGGATGGGCAAGCTCAAGACGGTGGCGCAGTCGGTCGCGATCACCCTGGCGCTGCTGCCGCTCCAGAGCGTGATGGGCTCCGCCGCGCCCATCGCCTACTGGGCGAACGTGATCACGATGACGATCGCTGTGGTGCTCACCATCGTGAGCGGCATCGACTACATCGTGGCGTTCGTGCGGGCGAACCGGGCGGCGAAGAAGTAGGCTGGTCGCCATGTCTGCAGCAGTGCCCGCCGCCGAAGAGCACTGTGAATCGTTTGCGCTTGCCGCCGAGGTCATAAGGCTCGCGGGCGACCTCGGCCTGCGTATCGCCACGGCAGAATCGCTGACCGGAGGTCTGGTCGCCGACGCACTGGTGTCAGTTCCGGGCACATCACTGGTTTTCTCGGGTGGCATCGTCGCCTACGACACCGCCCTGAAGCACTCCCTGCTCGGGGTAGACGGCGAACTGTTGCGCGAACGCGGACCCGTTGATGCAGAGGTCGCCCGGCAGATGGCCGCGGGCGTGCGTCGAGCGTGTGCGGTGCCCGGTACGTCTGCGCGTCCAGTCGGGGGCGTGCCGGCGGCCCCATGTGCGGGCGAGTTCGAGCCCGCACCTGGGAAAGCACCCGAATCAGAAGACGCGGGTGAGCTAGTGGCCGCAGCTATTGGTATCGCAACTACCGGAGTGGCGGGCCCCGATCCTGATCCGCAGACCGGTCAGTCGGCCGGCACCGTGTGGATCGCCGTCAGCTCGGGGGAGGAGAGCCGGGCGCGGAGGCTCGCGCTCTCCGGTGATCGCGTGGCGATTCGGGTCGCGACCGTGAACGCTGCCCTGGAGATGCTGCTGGAAGAGCTGGCGGGATTCGTCAGTGAGTGAGGGCATTGCCGACCGGGTTGCACCGGTGACGGGGCTTTCACGGGCATACTTGAGTCATTTGCACTCAAGTTCAGCAAAATATCAGGAATACCGGTCTCGGTTTCAGGGTTACTCTCAGTGACATCGATCAGACTGATTACGGTGTCTCCGTTGTGACGAACCGTTCGTCGCCGGGTATGGTGGAGGCACGACCCGAGTCGTGCAAGTGAAGGAGTGTTCGCATGGTGCTGATGCGTCAAGAGATCGGCGACGTGCTGCGTGACTTCCGCCTGCAGAAGGGGCGCACGCTGCGACAGGTCGCTGGCGAGGCAAGCGTGGCGCTCGGCTATCTGAGCGAGGTTGAACGCGGCCAGAAAGAGGCTTCTAGCGAGATTCTCGCTGCGGTGGCCGACGCGCTCGACACACCGCTGTCCGTGATCATGGGCGAGGTGAGTGAGCGTCTCGCGGTGCTCGAGGGGCTGTCGATCCCTCTCGCTCACCGTGTTCCCGATACGATTCCGGCCGAACTCGTCTCCGGTTATTCGTCTGAGCTGGTTTCCTAGTCGAGCGTGCGGTTTAGCGAGTTTCAGCGAGCCTGTGCCGAGGAGTTCGGCGCTGATTATTCCGGGGTTCTGATTCGGGATCACTGGCTTGCGGGCCTCGGCGGCACTGCCGCCGAGGCTCTCGAACGCGGGGTGTCTGCGCGCGAGGTGTGGCGCGAGCTCTGCGCCGACCTCGACGTGCCGCTCGAGCGTCGGCACGGGCGGGGACTGCGCGATCCCGAGCGGTGAGCCCTCAGCAGTGCAGCGGGGCATCATGTCAGCGCCGGAGCTTCTGCTCGGAGCCTCGTGGCAGTGATGGCAAGCCTCTCGCTGTGAGAAGATTGCTTCTGGGTATGTGCCGACACTGCGTCAGCGGTGCGGGAGCGCGTGCCGAGTACGGTCGTCGATCCCGAGGAGTGCGATGCGAGTTCGAGGTTTTGCCGCGGTCGCGCTGGTCGCGGCCGCGACGTTTGCGCTGACCGGCTGTGCGGGCAATCTGCAGCTGCAGTGGGGCGGCGACGGCGAGTCGAAGACCGCCGAGCAACCGGCTGCGCCCTCGGCTGAACCGGTGATGCCCGCTGAACCCGAGCCCGCCGATCCCGAACCTGCGCCGAGTGCGGTGCCCGAGTCGCGCTCCGACGGCGATGGCTGCCCCTCCCACGTGAATTTGCCCGGCGAGATCGACCCGCGGGTCTGCGCGACGCCGTCTGCGGGGGATCTCGTGCCGGTGAGCGGAAACTGGCATACGCTCGCTGCAGAAGATGGTGCCGGCTGTCAGGGGGCATGCCCCGTTCCCGCCAGCGGAACAGCGTTCACCTCTCCCGGAGGCAACCTGGGGTGCCTGGAATCGCAGCGCGAAGGCAGCGAGTTCGAGTGCGTCATCGGAGGTATCCGTTTCGACACTTCGACCGTGAGGGGCGGAGATCGCAGTGTGCCGTTCGCTTGGATCGTGTTCGGGGCGTCGCAGCCGGTTTCGGGCGCGGGTGCTCCGGGGCCGGAGTCGGCGGGAATGCTGGTCACGGAGAACCAGACCCCCGACGCCACGACCCTCGAATTCACGCAGGTCGCACAGGTGGGGGCGACGAGCTACTGCGTGATGCAGTACTTCGGTCTGACCTGCTGGGACACGGCGAGCGACGAGGGATTTCTGATCAGCCGCGATCAGTGGATCTCGTGGAACGCGCACGATGTCTGGGCTGCGGGATCGTGCGAGACCTGCGGCAAGTACCACGCCGACGGCACGCCGAAGTAGTCGGCTGCCAGGTGCTTCTCGCGAGGCCGTGAGGGGCTGGATCGGCCGCTGTCGAGTGCGCGGTCGGTTCTGGATCGCGAGCCCGGATCGGCGACACGCCTGAGCGCATTCGAATATGTGTTCGAAGAGTGGTAACTTCGTCCCCAGGTGAGCTGTTTTGCCGAGTTATCCACATTTTTCGCTCCGTGGTCAGTCAGTGTCAGTGGTGCGATTTAGGGTGTGAAGCAACAGCCACCAGTGCCTTGTCTACCTCCGCAGGGAGGCCGAGACAGTCGGTAGGCAGCAACCCAGCGGCGCGGCCGCGCACATCGAAGGAGCAGACATCATGGCAGTATCCAAGCCCGCAGTGGGGCAGCCCAAAGACCGGGAGAAGGCGCTCGAAGCCGCGCTCGCTCAGATCGACAAGAACTTCGGCAAGGGCGCGATCATGCGCATGGGCAAGGTCGAGCGCGCACCGGTCGAGGTGATCCCGACGGGCTCGGTCGCGCTCGACGTCGCTCTGGGCATCGGCGGCCTGCCGCGGGGGCGCATCATCGAGATCTACGGGCCGGAGTCGTCGGGCAAGACCACGCTCACGCTGCACGCCATCGCCAACGCGCAGCGCGCGGGCGGCATCGCGGCGTTCATCGACGCCGAGCACGCGCTCGATCCCGAGTACGCGAAGAAGCTGGGTGTCGACATCGACGCGCTGCTGGTGGCGCAGCCCGACACCGGGGAGCAGGCGCTCGAGATCGCCGACATGCTCATCCGCTCGGGCTCGGTCGACCTCGTCGTCATCGACTCCGTCGCTGCGCTCGTGCCGAAGGCCGAGATTGACGGCGAGATGGGCGACAGCCACGTGGGTCTGCAGGCCCGTCTCATGTCGCAGGCGCTGCGCAAGATCACGGGCAGCCTCAACGCCACCAAGACCACGTGCATCTTCATCAACCAGCTGCGCGAGAAGGTGGGCGTGTTCTTCGGCAGCCCCGAGACAACCTCGGGTGGCAAGGCGCTGAAGTTCTACGCGTCGGTGCGCCTCGACATCCGTCGCATCCAGACGCTGAAAGACGGCACCGACGCCGTGGGCAACCGCACCCGCGTCAAGGTGGTCAAGAACAAGATGGCACCGCCCTTCAAGCAGGCCGAGTTCGACATCCTCTACGGCGTCGGCATCTCGCGCGAGGGTTCGCTCATCGACTACGGCGTGGAGCAGGGTTTCATCAAGAAGAGCGGTGCCTGGTTCACCTACGACGGCGATCAGCTCGGTCAGGGCATGGAGAATGCGCGTCGTTTTCTGCTGAACAACCCAGACATCGCGTCGGAGATCGAAGAGAAGATCCTTACCAAGCTCGGGGTGAACGGGCGCAGCGAGCAGGCCCCCGAAGCGGAGGTCGCACCGGTAGCCGCACTCGCCGACACTGAGAAGCGCGCGAGCGCGTAGGCCGATGGCAGTTCGTTTCTTGCCCTCGCCGAGCGAGCGCTCCGCGGCTCCGAGCGAAGACCGGGCCGACCTCGCAGAGGTGATCGAGTTTCGTTCGAAGCTGCGGAGGCGCGGCTGGGCCGATCCCGTCGATGAGTTCGACGACGGGCGGGTCGAGACCTCTGCCGGGCACTCGGACAAGCCGGTTCGCGAGACCGCCGCCCAGGTGCCGATACTTCGCGCCTCGGAGCTGGGCGGGCCCGCGCGGGCCGCGCGCGATTCTGCGGGGAGCCCAGGCCGAGCGGCCGGAGTCGGCGCGGTGCCGCTCGCCGCACCGGTGCCGCTGCAGGTTTCGCCTCCAGCCCCGACAGCCGAGGCTGATGGCGCTGATGGCGATTCCGCCTACCAGGAGGCCGTGCGCCTGCTCGCGCGGCGCGCTCGCTCGAGCGGGGAGCTGCGAGACGACCTGCTGCGTCTCGAGCACGACCCGCACGAGGTGGAGCACGTGATCGCCGAGTTCGAATGCGACCGCTACCTCGATGACCAGGGGCTTGCGCGTGCGGTGACCGAGAAACTGCGGGAGACGAAGCGAGCGAGCCGGGCGCAGATTCGCGTGAAGCTGCGCGAGCGCAAACTGCCAGACGCAGTGATCGAGGAGGCTCTCGGAGAACTCGATGCCGATGAGGAGTTCGAGCTGCTGCGAGAGGCCGCAGCCGACCGCGCCCGCAAACTCGGCGGTCTCGACCGACAGACCGCTGAGCGCAGGCTGCTCGGCTTCCTCGCACGGCGGGGTTGGTCGGGCGAACCGGCGATGAGGGCGGCACGTGCCGCCCTCGACGGCGAGGCCCGCGGCCGTTCTTCCGGCGGCGTGCGGTTCCGCTGAGTGCTCTCGGGCCTCCCCTGACGGTCGGAGAGCACTCAGCGGTGCAGCGCTAGCGCACCCGGATATTGACGGTGCGCTTTGCCGTCTTCAGCTGCTTGTTTCCCAAGTAGCTCACGGTCAGCTTCGCCTTCCCCTTCTTGGTGAACTTCGGCAGCTTGAACTTGACCACGCCTTTCTTGGAGGAGGTCAACGTGACGGTCTTCACCGTTTTCTTGCCGACTTTCACCACGACCTTTCCGGTGCGCGCCGTGCTCTTGACGCCGGAAGCGGTCAGTTTCACGGTGGTCACCACGCGAGTCTTGTTCGCTTTCGGCTTCTTCGTCGAGAGCTTCACGGTGAGTTTGGGCTGCACCTTTTTCTGGACCACCGGCTTCGTCACGGGCACCTTCGCCTCCGCGATCCGGCCCTCGGCGACCGGAGCGACCGGGCTGTGGCTCGCGATGTAGTCCTCAAGCAGCGGTGCCGCGAAACCGACACTGCTGATGACCGTGCCCTCAGACACTCCGGGCGAGACCGTCGCACCGGTCTCGACAGCCACAGCGTACGACTTCTTCGGGTTGAGTGGCACGCCGGCGACCTTGACACTGTGAACCGTCGCGGGTGCGGTATCCGTTTTCGTAGACGGGTCGAGCCTGTAGCTGCCCCCACTGATCTGCAGGAAGTATCCGGAGGGGCCGGGGTAGGTGTTCGAGGCGTCCGCGAGGAAATCCATAATCTGAGCACCTGTCATCTGCACCACTACCACTTCGACGTTGAGCCGTGCCATGGTGTAGACGTCGCTGCGGGTGATCTGTCCCGGTCCCACCGGGCCGCCGATGTTGCCCGCGGGGTAGAGCACGAGGTCGGCCCCGGATTTCTCGCGAATCGCATCGGTGAACATGTTCCCGAGGTTGGTCTCCTGAGTGCGAACCACGTTTCGCGTGCCCTCGAGCACTACATCGCTCGAACCGACAGTGTGGTCGAAGAACGCGGCGAGCCTGTCGAGGAAGGAATCGAGTTCGGCCTGGGTCTCCACCTTGGGGGTGACCGCGTCGAAATCTGCTCGGTGGTGGAGGCGGGCGGTGCTGCCGACGAACTCTCCGTCTTCGAACGCCAGGTCAACGGTACCGACTTTCTCCCCGTAAGATCCGGCCTGCACGATCTTCACGCCGTTCCGGGTGGTGCCCGTCTCATAGACGGTGTGCGTGTGCCCATCGACGAGAAGGTCGATACCCGGTACCTGATCGGCGACATCGAGGACGTTACCCTTGGGGTCGATCTCGCCGAGGTGTGTCAGTCCGATGATGAGATCCACCCCTTCGGCCTCGAGCTCATCGACCTGGGTCTGCGCCGCTGCCACAGCGTCCGTGTACACGTAGTCGGTGGTTCCCATCCCGGCTGACGCGGGGGTGGTGACGCCGAAGACGCCCACGTGCATTCCGTTGGGGAGGTCGATCACCGTGTGGCCGGGGCCCATGGGTTCGTGCGTCGTGCGCTCGACCATGTTGGGGGCGAGCATCGGGTAGTCGAGCGCGTCGCGGAACTTGATCAGCGGGGCCGAGCCGAAGCTGAACTCCGCGTTCCCGGCGGTCATCGCGTCGATGCCCATCGTGTTGAGGATGGCCGCGAAGCTGAAGCCCTGATCCAGGGAAGCGGTCGGGTTGCCGGCGATCACATCGCCCGCGTCGAGCACGACGGTGTTTGGGTTCTCGGCTCGCTGCTGGTCGATGAACGCCGCGATCTTCGGGTAGCCGATTGTGGTCGAGCTTTCGGAAAGGTATCCGTGCACATCGTTGAAGTGCACCACGGAGACCGTGCCGGTGAAGCCCGGCTCATCGGCCACCGCAGCGATCGATGATGAGAGCACGAGCGCCGCGCCGGCGGCGGCTGCTCCGAGTGCCCGGATTGTTTTTCGCATGGTTGTATCTTTCCTTGGGCTGAGTCTGTGCTTCATCGTACAGAGGGAGCTTACTGATCGCGCGGGTAGGGGCTGCGGTACGAGGATGTGGTGAACAGAAATTCTGGCAAGGCGGAGGAGGAAGGCTTCACTGGTGGTGAAGATTCCGACGACAACGCAGCCAGATTTCTGTTCAGCACACCGCAGCCGTAGTCCCTATCCGCGCGATCAGTTAAGCTTCGCAGCCGGTGCCTGACATCTTATGCTTCACCGCGCATAAGCATTGGGGATCGGCGTGGGAATGGTGCGTGACTCCACTTGTCGGCCGCATCCCCGTTGGTCTCGCGGATCGCCATCCTCCGGGGCGGCGGAGCGGGGTTCGATCCCGAATCGACCGCCGGTAGACTGGCATCCATGAGTCCCCTGGCCGCCAAACCCATCGAGATCGCTCCGTCGCCCGCTGCGCTCAAGCCCGACGGCAGTCCGCGCAGCTACACGGTGCGCACGCTCGGCTGTCAGATGAACGTGCACGACTCCGAGCGCATGTCGGGTTCGCTGGAGGCGGCCGGCTACGTCGCAGCCGAAGATCCGGGCGATGCCGACGTGGTCGTCATCAACACGTGCGCGGTGCGCGAGAACGCCGCGAACCGTCTCTACGGCAACCTCGGCCACCTCGCCAGCGTGAAGCGCGAGCGCGAGGGCATGCAGATCGCTGTCGGGGGCTGTCTCGCGCAGAAGGATCAGGGCGTCATCGTCGAGAAGGCCCCCTGGGTGGATGTGGTCTTCGGCACCCACAACATGGGGTCGCTGCCGACACTGCTCGAGCGTGCTCGCCACAACCAGGAGGCGCAGGTCGAACTCCTCGAATCGCTCGAGGTGTTTCCGTCGACCCTTCCGACCAAGCGCGACTCCGCCTCGAGCGGCTGGGTGTCGATCTCGGTCGGCTGCAACAACACCTGCACCTTCTGCATCGTGCCGTCGCTGCGCGGCAAGGAGAAGGATCGCAGACCCGGCGACGTGCTGGCCGAGGTGCAGGCGCTCGTCGACGACGGTGCCATCGAGGTCACGCTGCTCGGTCAGAACGTGAACACCTACGGCGTCGAGTTCGGCGACCGCCAGGCCTTCGGCAAGCTCTTGCGCGCGATGGGTGAGATCGAGGGTCTCGAACGCGTGCGCTTCACCAGCCCGCACCCCGCCGCATTCACCGACGACGTCATTGCCGCCATGGCCGAGACTCCGAACGTCATGCCGTCGCTGCACATGCCGCTGCAGTCGGGCTCCGACGCGATTCTGAAGGCCATGCGCCGTTCGTATCGCTCGAAGAGGTTCCTCGGCATCTTGGATTCCGTGCGCGACCGAATTCCGAACGCGGCGATCACCACCGACATCATCGTCGGCTTCCCCGGCGAAACCGACGAAGACTTCGAAGACACGCTGCGCGTCGTCGAGGCCTCACGTTTCCAGAGCGCCTTCACGTTCCAGTACTCGATTCGTCCGGGCACCCCCGCGGCGACCATGGAGCACCAGATCCCGAAGCAGGTCGTGCAGGAGCGCTACGAGCGATTGATGGCGCTGCAGGAGCGCATCTCGCACGAGGAGAATCTGGCGCAGATCGGCCGCACCGTCGAGGTGCTCGTCTCGGTCGGCGAGGGCAAGAAAGACGCCGAGACCAAGCGCCTCTCCGGTCGCGCGGCAGACAACCGGCTCGTGCACTTCGCGGTACCCGACGGGGCGGAGGAGCCGCGGCCCGGCGACGTGGTCACGGTGCAGGTCACCTCGGCCGCACCCCACTTCCTCATCGCCGACGCAGCGGTGCAGTCGAACGCCGACGGCGAAGCTGCGGGGCCGTACGCGGTGCGCCGCACGCGCGCCGGTGACGCGTGGGATCGTCGTCAGGCCGACAGCTGCGGGGTACCCACTCCTGCCGCGGGTGGGGCACCGAAGGCCGTGAGCCTCGGTCTGCCCACTATCCGCACGCGATGAGTGCGAGCGCCCCGCGGCTCTGGGCCGTAGTCGGCGCAACGGGCACCGGCAAGTCGGCGCTCTCGCTCGATCTGGCCGAGCGGCTGAGCGAGGCCGGTCGCACCGCAGAGGTCGTCAACGCCGACGCCATGCAGTTCTACCGCGGCATGGACATCGGCACGGCCAAACTCTCGGTCGGCGAACGGCGGGGGATCCCGCACCGCCTCTTCGACGTGCTCGACCCGAGCGAAGAGGCGACGGTGGCGTGGTATCAACCCCGGGCGCGGGCGGTGATCGAGGAGATTCGCGCGCGCGGTGCCGACGCGATTCTGGTCGGTGGATCGGGTCTCTACGTCTCGAGCGTCGTCTTCGACTTCAGGTTTCCGCCGCGCGACGATGCACTGCGCGCAGAGCTCGAAGCCGACCTCGAAGCTCATGGCGTTGATCCGCTGCTCGAACGGCTGCGCGAACGTGATGCAGCGGTCGCAGGCGCGGTCGATGCCCGCAACCCGCGTCGCGTCGTGCGCGCGCTCGAAGTCGCGCTGCTCGGTGGCGATGCGCAGGTGACGCTGCCCACCGCGCCGAGGCCGTGGCTACCCGACACGCGGATCATCGGCCTGGAGTGCGAGCGCGCGAGGCTGGTCGAGCGCTTGGATCGGCGCGTGGAGCAGATGTGGGCCGACGGACTGCTGGGCGAGGTGCGCGGGCTGATCCCGAACGGTCTCGAACGAGGGAAGACCGCGAGCCGAGCCATCGGCTACGCGCAAGCCCTCGCGCAACTGCGCGGTGAGCTGAGCGAGGACGACGCGATAGCTGAGACCCAGGCGCTCACGCGTCGCTACGCCCGCCGCCAGGTCAGCTGGTTCAAACGCTATGCGGGTGCCGAGCGGCTCGACTCGACGAGCGGTGCCCCCGATGCCGGAGTGCTCGACCTCGGCTGACCGCTGACCGGCGGCTTGTCGAGTACGGGCTGCCGGTGCCGCCGGTGGCGTGGGGCATGCGCCGCACAAGCGCACCGCGAGTCTCTAGACTTGAAGCATGACGACTCTCGCGTTTACCAAGGGGCACGGCACAGGCAACGATTTCGTGCTCTTCACAGACCCCGAGGGTGAGTTGACGCTCAGCCCCGACCAGATTCGCTTTCTCTGCAACCGCCGCTTCGGCGTCGGTGCCGACGGCGTCATCCGTGCGGTGCGCTCGCGCGCCCTTCCCGAGGGAGCCGCGATTCTCGCGGAGGAACCCGAGGCCGAGTGGTTCATGGACTACTGGAACGCCGATGGCACGCCGGCGGAGATGTGCGGCAACGGCATTCGCGTCTACGCCCACTACCTCATCACCGAGGGGCTCGTCGTGCGAGAGCGTCGCGACACGCTGCCGATCGGCACGCGCGCCGGAGTCAAAGACGTGCTCCCCGGTGTGTCGGGCTACACGGTGGATCTGGGACGCTGGCGTCTGGGCGACGACTACCTGGTCAACGCCAGGGGACTGCACGTACCCCGGCCGGGACTCGGCATCAACCTCGGCAACCCGCACGTTGTCACGGTTCTCGCCGACGACGCCAAGCTCGACACGCTCGACCTGCACCGCGCTCCCGAGCTGGAGCCCGATCCCGAGCACGGCGCGAACGTCGAGTTCGTCGTACCCGAGGAGCCGCTGCTGAAAGACGGCGTCGCGCGCATCCGCATGCGGGTGTTCGAGCGCGGCGTGGGGGAGACGCTCTCCTGCGGCACGGGCACCGCTGCGGCGGCGCTCGCGTTCCGCCACTGGGGCGGCGAGCTCATGCCCAACAGCTGGAGCGTCGACGTGCCCGGGGGTCGCCTCGCCGTGCGCATGTTCGCGACGGAAGAGGGCGAGCACGTCTCGCTCAGCGGCCCCGCCGAGCTGGTGTACTCGGGAGAGATCGAGCTGCCGTAGGCCGCGGCCGTTCGCCGCGCGCGGTCCCGGCCCTGCTCCTGATCTTGGTCTCGATCCCGGCCCTGCTCCCGGCCTCGATCCCGATCCCTCTCTCGCTCTCACTCCCGCTCTGGAAGACGCGAATGGCTGGTATAGCGCCCGATACCGACCACTCGCGTCTTCCAGAGCGGGGGCAGGCCGCGGGCGAGGCAGGGAGAGGGCTGGAGAGTAGTCACGCCCGGGGAACAGGCCGCGGGCGGGAGAGCAGTCCGCGGGCGGGAGGACAGACACCTGCGGGCCAGTGGACCGTGGATTGCGCAGGCGCGGGTCAGGATCGGCGCGCTCTGATCACGTGGAAGCCCTTGTCGCGAGCCGCGCGATCGACCGACAGCTCTGAGAACTCTGTCGCGATCCAGCGCTGCAGCGAATCGGCCCCCAGGTGCTTCGCGACCACCAGATAGGCCGCGCCGCCCGGAAGCAGCCGGGGTAGCCACTCGCGCAGAATGCCGTGCAGCGCCTGCTTGCCCACCCGGATCGGCGGATTCGAGCGGATCTCGGCGAAGCCCAGCTCGGTCGGCACCTCTTCGGGGGCACCGACGCGCACGTTTCCGAGCCCGAGCCTGGCCGCGTTCTCGCGGGTGAGGTCGCGCGAGCGCTCGTTGACGTCGATCGCCCACACCTCTCGATCCGGGTGTTCGAGAGCTGCGGCGAGCGCGATCGGACCCCAGCCGCAGCCGACGTCGAGCAGCGGGCCGCTCGGCGGGTCTGCCTCTGCCAGCGCGGGCAGTTCGCGCAGCAGCACGGCCGTGCCGCGATCGAGACCGTCGGGGCTGAAGACACCGCCGGCGGTCAGCACCGAGCGGGGTGCGTTCGCGAGAACGGCCTCGATCTCACGGGGACGAAAATCGCTCGACGGGGTCTCGCTGAAGTAGTGCTGCGTCACTCGTCCAGTATCCCAGGGCGCGGGGCTGAGTTCGGTCGGTGACGGAGCACTGCAGTCTGCGAGTCACTTTCTGCCGCTGCACCCGCGGAGGTAGCGGCACAAAGCGACTCGCAGACCGAAGGAGTGGGTACGCTGGTTGGGGTGAGGAGCGCACCACCAGCGGTTTCCCGGTACGGGCGTGGGAGCATGGAAGGCGAGTGCAGCGGACGGTGGCCCCGGCCCCGGCGCGGAACGGCGCAGACTATGACACAGACGCAAGACTATGACACAGACGCAACAGACGACGGAGCGTGAGGCGCGGGCCATCGCGACGATCGCGCGCAGAATCGCCGACGAGGTTGGTCGGGCCGTTGTCGGCAAGACCGCTGAGATCGACACCGCGGTTGCGACGCTCCTCGCGGGCGGGCACCTGCTGATCGAGGACGTGCCCGGGGTCGGCAAGACGACCCTGGCCTCCGCGCTCGCCCGCGGCTTCGGCGCGGAGGGCACTCGCATTCAGTTCACCTCCGACATGCTGCCCACGGATGTGACCGGCGTGTCGGTGTTCGACCAGGCGACGAAGGAGTTTCGCTTTCACCACGGCCCGGTCTTCGCGAACGTCGTCGTCGCCGACGAGGTGAACCGCTCGACACCGAAGACGCAGTCGGCCCTGCTCGAGGCGATGGGCGAGGGGCGCGTAACGGTCGACGGCACCACCTACCCCCTGCCGAACCCCTTCATGGTGGTCGCGACGCAGAATCCGCAGGACATGGAGGGCACGTTCCCGCTCCCCGAGGCGCAGCGCGACCGCTTCATGGCGCGCATATCGCTGGGTTACCCGTCACTGGAGGCTGAGATCTCGCTGCTCGAGCCGCGCACCGCGGGTGGGGCGCTCGCCGAGATCGGCGCGGTGGTGCCGCTCGATCAGGTCGTGGCGGCGAGGCGCGCGGTGACGAGGGTGCACCTCGCGCCCGAGGTCGGCCGCTACCTGGTGGAGATTGTGGCGGCCACGCGCGCGCATCCCGGGATCGTGCACGGAGCGAGTCCGCGGGCATCGGTGCACCTCTCCCGGATGGCGCGGGCCGGGGCCGCGATGGCCGGCCGACCCTACGTTTCGCCCGACGACGTGGCGACCATGGCTGCGGCCGTACTGCCGCACCGTCTCGTCACCGGTGATCCCTACGCCTCGATGGCAGACGCGCTGGCCGCCGCCGAGCGCGCGGTGAACGACGTCGTCGCTCGAACCGCGGTTCGCGGCTTGCGATAGGGGCGCGGGGACGATGATAGCGACGGCAGCGGCGACGGCTTCAGGGTGAGACCGTGACAGCGACGAGGCGGCAGGGAGGTGGCAGCGAACCCGCGATCCCGAACCAGCGCCGGCGCTCACGGGCGCAACCGCACCGTCACCGTCACCCGCGACCGTCGCGCTCCCTGCCGCTCGTGCTCACCGCGCGGGGCTGGGCGCTGCTGGGGCTCGCGGTCGTGCTCTGCGCGGCATGGTCCGTCGCGCAGCTTCGAAGCCTGCTGGCGCTCGCTGCGCTCGCCGTCGCGGCGGTTGCGGTGGCCGTGCTCTGGCTGCTCTTCGTGCGAATCTGCGCGCGGGTGCGAGCCGAGGTGGCGGCTGACACGCGCACGCCCACCGCTGGAGCAACCGTCGCCGTCACCGTCTCTCTGCGGCATCGCTTGCCGTTCTCGCAGGGGTCGTGCTGCTGTGGCGGGGCCCCGGCGGCACCCTCGCGGTTCCGCTTGCGGTGCCGCGGCGATACGGGGCGCGGCATACCGTGCAGTGGGTTGCGGCTCGGCGAGGCCCGCTCACGATCGAGGCGGCGTCGCTCGCGATGCTGGATCCGCTCGGCCTCGCGCGGCTCCGAGTTTCTCTCAGGGCGCGGGTCGATCTGCTCGCGCTTCCGAAGCCGCTGCCGGCCGAACTGCTGCCGCGTGAACTCGCCGGCCTCGGCACGAACCGCGGCGCGGGCCGGGGCACCGCCTCCGGTGCAACGGTGGATCGCGGAGCGCCACTCACCGAGGAGTCGGGCGGCGGATTGCGCGAGTACCGCGCCGGTGATCCGCCCCGCCGGGTGCACTGGAAGCAGAGTGCGAGGCAGGACCGGTTGCTGGTCAATCTGCCGGAGCACGAGTCGGGGGAGTCGCTCTCGATCGCGCTGTTCGTGGGAGCGAGCGGGTATGCCGACGTTCCGGCGGCGCGGGCCGCTGCGGAGCCAGGCGGGCGGCGTGAAGCGGAGCCAGGTGCGCGGGGTGAAGCGGAGGCCGGTGCGCGGTCAGGCACGAGGAACGACGGAGACGCCGCGCCCGCGCGTGAGGATTTCGAGAACGCGGTCTCCCTCGCCGCGAGTCTTGTTCTGCGGAGCGGAGTGGAGCGGTCCGCCGTCTCACTGCGTACCGTGCGCGACGGCGGTGAGGCTGCCCGGGTCGTGGAGTCTGCGGCTTCAGCCGAAGAGGCGCTGCGGCTGCTCGCGCGAGCCGAGGTCGCGGACGAACGCGGGGCTGCCCCTGCCGGGCAGAACGATCCCGGGAGCCGTCCAACGGTCATCGTCACCGGCACCGTCACGCCCTCCGTGGTGGCGCTCGCTTCGCAGAGCCCTTCCGGTGTCATCGTCTGCGTTACGGGAGAGGGTGGGGGATCCCGATCCAGCACCCGCGCGGAGAACGACTCCGCGAGCGTCACCGACACCCGGCCCCGACAGGTGCTGCCGCGCGGCTGGCGCATCGTCGGGGTATCCGAGCAGCCCGCGCCGAATAGTCCCGCTCCAGAGAAGCCCCAGCCCGAGAAGCCCTGCGCGGAGAGCAGGTGGCAGCCGCTCATCGCCGCGGCGCTGCTGTTCGCGCTGTGGGCGCTGAGCCTCGCCGCTCTGCGCGGGCTCTTCGTCGGCGACACCTGGACGCTGCGGGCGCTGGCCACGGCGGCAGCGGTGACGCTCGGCACCGGTGCGGTGCGGGCACTGCGGCCTCGGCGGCGGGCGCTCGCCTGGTTGTTCGGCGCGGTGGCGGGGGTCGCGCTGCTCGCCTGGTGGGTGGAGCGCGACTCCGGCCTGGCGACCTGGTTCGGCCGTCCGCAGGTCGCGGTGCAGCAGACGCGGCTCGCAATCTCCGAGGGAGTGCCGCCCGTCGAACTGAGCGGGGCCTTTCTCGACACGGTGCTGCTCGCGTGGCTCGCCGGGCTGCTGCTCTCGTCACTGCTGCTCGCGCGGCCGGGACTGTTCTTCTACGCGGGCGTCGTTCCCGCGCTGCTCATGCTCGCGCCGGTGACCGTCACCTCGGTGCCGGTCTCGGTCGCGCTGCTGCTGGGTGCCGGCACCCTACTGCTTCTGCTGCTGTGGGCCGGTGCGCCGCCCGCGGTCGGTCGTCTGCGCGGGATCGCCGCCGCCGGTCTCGCCCTCGCGCTCGCCGCGGCGCTCATGGCGGCCGTGCCGCCGAGTCGGGACCGCGTCTGGAACACGGCCGCGATCTCGGCATCGCCCGTGTCGTCGAACGTTCCCGACGTGACGATCGCGCTCGCGGAGGATCTTCGCGAGCGCAGCAGCGCAGTCGCCTTCGACTACCGCACTTCGCGGCAGGGTCTGCCCGTGAGGTTCGCGCTGGCGGTACTCTCCGACTTCGAGCACGGAACCTGGCTGCCCGAGGACGGGATCGGCGCCACCGCCGTCGACGGTGCGGGCGGTGCGGCCGCCGCCGATCCCGCGCTCGAAGCAACCGACGAAGGTGAGCCCTCGGTGACCGTTCGCGTCGAGGGTCTCGTGAGCTCGTGGCTGCCGCTGCCGGAGGACGCGGGGCTCGTCGAGAACCTCAGCGGATCCTTCGACCCCGCCCAGTGGTTCTGGATCGGCGACACCGCGACCGCCAGGTCGGATACGGCGCTGACGCGGCGGGGAGACGAGTACGCGGTGTTCACCGGGGCGCAGGATCCGCGGTCCGAGGGATATCTCGAACGGTATCTCGAGCTTCCCGGGGCGGTTCCCGCCGCCATCACGGATGCCGCGCGGGAGGCGACCGCCGAGGCCGAAAGCCCCGAAGCGCTCGCCTCCGCGCTCGTCACCTGGTTCCGTTCGGAGCGTTTCGTCTACGACGAGAGCGCGCCGTACGAGCCGGGGGCCGATCCCGACGACCCGTACGCGGTCATGGAGGTGTTCCTCGAACAGCGATCCGGATACTGCGTGCACTTCGCATCGACCTACGCGGTGATGGCTCGATCGCTGGGAGTTCCGAGCCGGGTCGTGGTCGGGTACGTGTCGCAGCCGCAGGAGTCGGAGTGGACGTCGGTGCGGGCCAGGGAACTACACGCCTGGCCTGAGGTGTACCTCGGCGAGTCCGAGGGGTGGGTCGCGGTCGAGCCGACGCCGTCGCGGGCGGGGAACGGCGGCGTGCCCGGGCAGGCGGACCCGCTGCCGGTGGATCCCGGAGTATCGTCTGAAACCGCACCCGAATCGCAACCCGCTGAGACCGCGGCGGATCCCGAACCGGGCGAGCAGGAGGATGCCGCAGCCGCGGACGGCGGTTCCGGTGATAGCGGCGGCAGCGGCGCGGATGCCGCCGACGCTGCTGCCCGGCGCGGATCGGCCGCCGCTCTCGGCACCGCGCTGACCGTGCTCGCGGTGCTGGTCGGGCTCGCGTGCGTCGCGCCCGCCGCGCGTGCGGTGCGTCGGTCGCGTCGAATGCGCCGCCTGCGTTTCGGCGGAGACCCCGCGACGCAGGCATGGACCGAGTTCGCAGACACGGCGGTCGACCTGGGGCTGCACCCGGCAGCCGAGCGCTCTGGGCTTCGCGCGCGCACGCCCGAGGCGGTCGTCGAGGCGCTCGAACGCGGTGTCCTCGGCGTCCTCGGCGGCGGGTCGGGCGGCCCGGCCAGTTCGAACGGCCCGGGTCGTTCGAATGGCCCGGGCGGTTCAGGCGGACCTAGAGACACGGGTGGGCCGGGCGATACGCGCGGTGCCCGAGCCGCCCGGATGCTCGCCGAGGCGGTTGTTGCGGAGCGCTACTCCGGTGCGGTGTCGGCGGCTGCCGATCCCGATGCGCTCGCCGAGGCACTGCGAACCGCGACCAGCGCGCTGCGCGAGCAGGTCGGGCCGTGGCGACGCCTGCGGGCCGCGCTGCTCCCGCGCTCGCTCTTCCGGCGATGATGCGCTCGGCTACCGTGCCCGAGAAACCGCACCGGCCCAGAACGTTCGTCGCCCTTTGTCCGCTTAAACCGCACCTCTTAAGCGGACAAAGGGCGACCAACTTTTGCCCGAGTGCATCTGCAGCCTCGGGGCGAATCGCGCTGTGGGCGAACGGCCGGTGACTGCGGTTCGGGATCGGCATACACTGGAATCCAGATGACGAAACGCTCCTCAGACGATTCAGACCACACGTTCGACTCCGACTTCGACAACGACACTCGCAGCGCCGACGCAGTGACGCGCGGCGATGCCGTCGATTTCAGTTCCGCCGACCCGCTCGACCGGGTACTCGCCCGCGCGGCGACCGCGGGATCCGCCACCGTGATCCGCGACCTCGGCGGCGCGCAGGCGCTCGGCGATGCGGCGCACGACCAGCTCGCAGAAGACCTCGACCTCATTCGCATGGAGCGCGAGGACCGCGCCTCGCTGAAGCGCGTCGTCGGCCTCTCCACCGAACTCGAAGACGTCACCGAGGTGGAATACCGCCAGCTGCGCCTCGAGAACGTGGTGCTCGTCGGCGTCTACTCGGGCTCCGGCCAGAAGGGGCAGGAGGAGGCGGAGAACTCCCTGCGCGAACTCTCGGCCCTCGCCGAGACGGCGGGTGCCCGCGTGCTCGACGGCCTGCTGCAGCGCCGCGCCCACCCCGATCCCGCGACCTATCTCGGCAAGGGCAAAGCCCAAGAACTGGCTGAGCTGGTCGCGGCACTCGGAGCCGACACGGTCATCGCCGACACCGAGCTCGCGCCCTCTCAGCGCCGCGCCCTAGAAGACGTGGTGAAGGTCAAGGTGATCGATCGCACGGCTGTGATCCTCGACATCTTCAGCCAGCACGCCAAGAGCCGCGAGGGCAAGGCCCAGGTCGAGCTGGCTCAGCTCGAATACCTGCTGCCGCGTCTGCGCGGCTGGGGCGAGTCGATGTCGCGGCAGGCCGGCGGTCAGGTGGGTTCGGGCGGTGCGGGTATGGGATCCCGCGGCCCGGGCGAAACCAAGATGGAGCTGGATCGCCGCAAGATCCACACCCGCATGGCGAAGCTGCGCAAGCAGATCGCGGGCTTCGCGCCCGCTCGCGAGGCGAAGCGCGCGAACCGCAAGCGCGGCGAGGTGCCCTCGGTCGCGATCGCGGGCTACACGAACGCCGGCAAATCGAGCCTGCTCAACCGCCTCACCGGTACGCAAGAGCTGGTGCAGAATCAGCTCTTCGCGACCCTCGACACGGCCGTGCGCCACTCCGAGACCGCCGACGGCCGCGGTTTCACCTACGCCGACACCGTCGGTTTCGTGCGCAACCTGCCGCACCAGCTGGTCGAGGCGTTCCGGTCGACGTTCGAGGAGGTGGGCGAGGCAGACGTGATCCTGCACGTGGTCGACGGGTCCCACCCCGATCCCGAGGCCCAGCTCAGCACGGTGCGCGACGTCGTCGCCGAGGTCGATGCGCAGGGCATTCCCGAGATCGTCGCCTTCAACAAGGCCGACCTGCTCGACGATTCGCAGCGCCTCGTGCTGCACGGCCTGGTGCCCGACGCGGTGTTCGTGTCGGCGCGCACCGGCGAGAGCGTCGAGGAGCTGCGGGCGCGAATCGATGCGGCGCTGCCGGTTCCGGATCGGGAGGTCACCGCGGTGGTGCCCTACGACCGCGGCGGGCTGGTCGCCGAGATGCACGAGCGCAATCGGGTGCTCGAAACCGAGTACGTCGAGGAGGGGACGCACGTGCGCGCGTACGTGACGGCGGAGATGCTGTCGAAGCTGGAGCCGTACCTGGTGTGAGCGGTCGCGGCACGTTTTGTGTCGTGGCGTGACCCGTGCCGTAATGTTTCGTCGCATTCGGTAACGGGGCGCAATCGCGAATCGGTCAATGTCGGTGGTGCCCACTAGCTTGAGGGTATGAGCACCACCGCAACCTCACCACTGCCCAACGCCACCGTTCTCGGCTACCCGCGGCTCGGCCGCCGCCGCGAGTTGAAGCGCGCCGTCGAGTCGTTCTGGAAGGGCGGCACGACCGAGGCCGAGCTGCGGCAGACCGCGCGCGAGCTGCGCGCGGCGACCCGTGACCGCCTCGTCGAACTGGGGCTGCCCGCGGCGGGCGGTGCCGTGCCCGAGAGCTTCAGCTTCTACGATCAGGTGCTCGACGCCACGCTGGCGCTCGGCGCGATCCCGGCGCGCTTCGCCGATGTCGCCGGGCGCGACGGCGCGAGCGACCTCGACGTGTACTTCGCCCTGGCCCGCGGTGACAAAGACCATCAGCCGCTCGAGATGACGAAGTGGTTCGACACGAACTACCACTACAGCGTGCCCGAGATCGATGAGCGCACGCCGTTCGAGGGCAACGCTGCGGCACTGGTGGCGCAGGTTGCCGAGGCGCGCGAGCAGGGCGTGCAGTCGCGCGCGGTGCTCGTCGGGCCCGTGACCTACCTGCTGCTGGCGAAGGCGTCTGACGAGGCGGGCGAGGGCTTCCGTCCGATCGACCGGCTCGACGACGCGCTCGCGGCATACGCCTCGCTGATCGAGGCGCTGTACGACGCGGGGGCCGAGTGGGTGCAGCTCGATGAGCCGGCGCTCGTCTCCGACTCCCTCTCGGTGCCGCGAGAGGAGGTACTCGCGCTGGTGGAGCGCGCGTACCGCGTTCTGGGAGCCGTCAACGAGCGTCCTTCGATTCTGCTCACGGACCCCTACGGCGATTCGTCTCAGGCGCTCGTGCGCCTCGGGGCGCTGCCGGTGGAGGCCGTTCAGGCAGACCTGGTGCGCGGCACGCTGCCGCAGGGTGAGCTCGCCTCGGGTGAGCTGGCCCGGGCGTTCGAGGGAACGCAGCTGGTCGCCGGCGTCGTAGACGGTCGCAATATCTGGCGCACCGACCTGCGCGCCGCGTTCGAGCTGCTGTCGGGCCTCGCCGCTGCAGGCATCGCGACGGTCGTCGGCACCTCGAACAACCTGCAGCACGTGCCGCACGACGTGAACGACGAGACCGCGCTCGACGCGGGCCTGAAGTCGTGGCTGGCCTTCGCCGATCAGAAGGTGGAGCAGGTGGCGATCCTCGCCCGCGGGCTCGCCGAGGGGGGCGAGGCGATCGAAACCGAGCTGGCAGAGGTGGATCGGGTGCTGGCTCAGCGCTCGGCTGCCCCCGGCGTGCGCGTCAGCGGCATCCGCGACCGGGTGGCCGCGATGACCGCGGCGGATCGCGACCGGGTGTCGGAGGGAGATCGCCGTGAAGCGCAGCGCGACCTCGGCATTCCTCAGCTCGCGACCACGACCATCGGGTCGTTCCCGCAGACCACGGAGATTCGCCAGGCTCGCGCAGCCTTCAACCGGGGCGAGATCGACCAGGCCGCCTACGACGGATTCCTGCGCGAGGAGATCGAGCGCGTCATCCGCCTGCAAGAGCGGATCGGCCTCGACGTGCTGGTGCACGGCGAGGCGGAGCGCAACGACATGGTGCAGTATTTCGCCGAGCTGCTCGACGGCTTCGCGGTGACCGAGCACGGTTGGGTGCAGTCGTACGGCACCCGCGCCACGCGCCCGTCGATTCTGTGGGGCGACGTTTCGCGGCCCGCACCGATGACCGTGGCCTGGTCGGCCTACGCGCAGTCGCTCACCGACCGCCTGGTCAAGGGCATGCTGACCGGCCCGGTCACCATTCTGGCCTGGTCGTTCGTGCGCGACGATCAGCCACTCGCCGACACGGCCAACCAGGTCGCGCTGGCACTGCGCGATGAGATCGACGACCTCGTCGAGGCCGGCATCAAGATCGTGCAGGTCGACGAGCCGGCGCTGCGCGAGCTGCTGCCGCTCGATTCCTCACGGCAGCCGGCATACCTCGACTGGTCGGTCGGAGCGTTCCGGCTCGCAACGAGTGGAGCAGCCCCTGAAGTGCAGATCCACACCCACCTCTGCTACTCCGAGTTCGGCGAGATCATCGACGCCGTCGACGGTCTCGACGCCGACGTCACCTCCATCGAAGCGGCCCGCAGCCGCATGGACGTGGTCGAGCCCCTGGGCGAGCACGGCTACTCGCGCGGCATCGGCCCCGGCGTCTACGATATCCACTCGCCGCGCGTGCCGAGCGTCGAAGAGCAGACAGTGCTCATCCGCATCGCGGCCTCTCGCATTCCCGGCGAGCAGCTGTGGGTCAACCCCGACTGCGGTCTCAAGACCCGCGGCTACGAAGAGACGGTGGCGAGCCTAACCAACCTCGTGCAGGCGGCGAAGAGCGTGCGCGAGACCGCCGACGCACCCGTTGGTGCAGGCGTGGGCGAGCCCGCGGGTGCCGGGGCGAGTGCGTCCGTTCGTGAAGGAGCGGCGTGAGTTCTGCGCTCCCGAGCGCCGAGGCGACCCGCGGCCCGGGCTCCTGGCCGACCGACGGGCTCCCCACGGAGCCCGTCGGGTCGCTGCCGCGACCCGCGAGACTGCAGCGGGTCGTGCTCGACGCCGAGATCGGTTCAGCCTCCGCGGAAGAGTTGCGCGTCGAGCAGCAGCGCGCGGTGGCAGACACGCTCGACCGCATGGCGCAGACGGGGTCGCCCATTCTCACCGACGGAGAGCAGCGTCGCGAGAGCTTTGCGAGCTACCCGCTCGGCACAGATGACATCGAAGCGGGCCCGGTCTTCGCGGTGTTCGCCGACGGGCATCACCGTGTGATCCCGAGTCTCGCCCACGGCCCGTTCCGTTTCAAAGCCTGGGCTGCCGACGACGTCGTGGCGGCTCGCGAACTCACCGACCTTCCCCTCAAGCAGGCGGTGATCTCGCCGTCGATGCTGTCGCTGATGGTGCCCGAGAGCGGCATCGGCGACTACACGCGGGCCGAGTTTCTCGATGATGTCGTGTCGGGCTGCGCCGAAGACATCCGCCGCTGCTTCGCGGCGGGTGCCTCGCGCGTCACCATCGACTTCACCGAGGGTCGGCTCGCGCTGCGTCGCGATCTGCGCGCTCCCTGGGCGGGGCCGCAGGCGCTCAGCGGGTTCATCGAGCTCATGAACCGGGTGCTCGATCTTCTGCCGCCCGAAGAGCGCAGCGCCGTGGGGGTGCACACCTGCCCCGGCAACGACCACGACTCGGCCCACAGCGCCGACGTCGACTACGCGGGGCTCATCCCCGAGCTCTTCCAGGTCGAGGCCGGCTACTTCCTGGTGCAGGCCGCAAGCGAGAAAGATCCCGATCGCGTGGCTCGGCTGATCGGCCGCCAGCTGCGGGCCCGCGCGAGGAGCGGGTCTGCACCCCGGGTGCTCGTCGGCGTCACGAACCCCACGAGTCCGAAGCTCGAAACGGCCGAGGAGATCCGCGAGCAGCTGGTGCACGCGGCGCGGTTCATTGCCCCCGAGTACCTGGGATCCACCGACGACTGCGGCTTTTCGCCCTACCTCATCGACGAGAAGCCGCGCCACGGTTCGCCCGACTTCGCGCGCGACGTCGCCTTCGCGAAGATCGCAGCGCGCGTTCGCGGCACGCAGCTCGCGAGCGAGGAGCTCGCGGGCGGAGCCTCAGCCGAACCCGCACCTGCTGCGGCCGCGACGATAGGATGAACTTCGTGAGTGCCCTGCAGACCGGAAGCGTACTGCTGACCGGCAGCGCCCCCACCCGCGCCCGCTTCTCGGTCGAGGTGTTTCCGGCGCGCACCGGTGCGGCAGCGCTCGCCCTCGGCCACGCCGTGCAGCATCTCTCGGCGGCCGGCCCCGACTTCATCTCGGTCACCTACGGTGCGAACGGATCCAACCGCGACGCCTCGCTCGACCTCGTGAAGTACCTGCGCGACAACACCGACGCGCTGCCGCTCGCGCACCTCACCACGGTGGGAGAGTCGCGGGATGCGGTGCGCGCGGCGATCCACAGCATTATGGACAACGGCGTGCACGACTTCCTCGCGCTGCGCGGCGATCCGCCGCGAGGCAGTGCAGAGGGTGAGGCCCTGGTAACCGGATCGCTGTCGTCGCTCGAACTCGTCGAGCTGATCGCCGAGGCGCGAGCCGAGAGGCCGCCGCTCACGAGTGTGGGGCGCACGGCGGTCGCGGCCTACCCCAATGGGCATGCGCTTGCACGATCCCGAGCGGAAGACCTCGACTGGCTCGTCGCGAAGCAGGAGGCGGGCGCGCAGTTCGCCATCACCCAGCTGTTCTTCCGCGCCGACGAATACCTGTCGTTCGTGGACGAGGCTCGGCGGGCCGGCGTGTACATGCCGATTCTGCCCGGGCTCATGCCGGTGTCGACAAGTGCGCAGCTGCGCAAGGTGGCGTCGCTCGCCGGTCGTCCGGCACCGCCCGAACTGGTCGCCGAGATGGATGCCTCCGGCGGCTTCGCCCCCGAGCTCGGGGTGGAGTACGCCGTGGGCCTCGCCCGCGAGCTGCTGGCCGGGGGAGCGCCGTCGATCCACCTCTACACCTTCAACCGGCACGAGCAAGTGCTCGCGGTGCTGCGCGAACTCGATCTGCTCACACCCGATCCGCTGCGCTGAGCAGCGGGATCCCGCCCCTACGCCGCTGCCCTCACGGCCTCAGGCATCGCCCTCGGGCACCGCTCTTAGGTCTGGCACCGCATAGTGCTGCGCCTCAGGCGTCGCCCTCGGGCTCCGCATGGCCCTGTGCCTCAAGCATCGCCGAGGGGAGGAAAAAGCGGGTTTTCACCTTGCCCAACCCGCTTTTTCCTCCCCTCGGGGGCTGGCGGGTGGCAGGGAGTCCTGGTTTGGGTTGAGGGAGAGCAGGTGGGTGCGCGACGGCGGGTGTGGGGACAGGGGTCCCGGGCGTGAGCTGAGGGAGAGCGTGCTGGCACTCGACGGCGGGGTGCGACGGCGGGCGGTGCGGTGCGGGTGTGACGCGCTGGATTGCGGTCGCTCAGGACTGGGGGCGACCGGTGCCCGCGTAGTCGTCGATGGTCGAGCGCTCGCCGCCGACGCGGTAGAGCGAGCCGCGGTGGTCGTCGGGCAGGCGATCGCCCGCACCGAAGAGCTTGTTGCGCAGCGTGCCGGCAGCGTACTCGGTGGGGTAGACGCCGCGCCGCTGCAACTCGGGCACGACGTGTTCGACCACGTCTTCGAAGGTGCCAGGCGTCACGGCGTAGGCGAGGTTGAACCCGTCGACGCCGGTCTCGGCGACGATCTGCTGCATCTTGTCGGCCACGGTCGAGGGAGATCCCACGATGGTAGTGCCGAGCCCGGCGATACCGTTCCACTCAACCATGTCGCGAATCGTCCACGCGCGGCCCTCAGGGTTGTCGGCCTGGAAGGCGGCGACCGTCGATTGGATCGCGTTGCTCTGCACATTGCCGAGCGGCTCGTCGAGATCGTACTTCGAAAGGTCGACCCCCATCCACCCCGACAGGAAGGTGAGCGCGCCCTCGGGGCTGACATAGGACAGGTAGTCCTGGTGCTTGGCCTCGGCAAGTTCGTCGGTCTCGTCGACGATGATCGTGAGCAGCAGGTAGATCTTCGCGGCATCGGGGGATCGGCCGGCCTCCACGAGGGCCGCGCGGATCGAGTCGACGCTCTTCTTGGCAACAGCGTTCGTGGGCGAGGCGATGAAGATCGCCTCGGCGTTCTGGGCCGCGAAGCGAATGCCCCGCGACGACGCACCCGCCTGGAACACGAGCGGAGTGCGCTGCGGGGAGGGCTCGGAGAGGTGGATCCCCGGAACCTTGAAGAACTTGCCCTCGTGGCCGATGTGGTGCACCTTCTCGGGCTCCGTGAAGACGCCGCGTTCGCGATCCCGAACCACCGCATCGTCTTCCCAGGAACCCTCGAGCAGCTTGTAGATCACCTCGAGGTACTCGTCGGCGTGATCGTAGCGCTGATCGTGCTCCATCTGGTCGGTCTGGCCCATGTTGCGGGCGGCCGACGGCAGGTAGCCGGTGACGACGTTCCAGCCGACGCGCCCCTTGGTGAGGTGGTCGAGAGTCGACAGGCGGCGCGCGAACGGCACGGGGTGTTCGAACGCGGTGCCGGCGGTGATGCCGAAGCCCACGTTCTCGGTGACGGCGGCCATCACCGCGGCCAGCTGCACGGGATCGGCGACGGGCACCTGCGCGCCGTTGCGGATCGCCGCGATGTCGTTGCCGCCGTACACGTCGTAGGTGCCGAGCACGTCGGCGATGAAGATGCTGTCGAAGAGGCCGCGCTCGGCGGTGCGGGCCAGGTGCGTCCAGTAGTCGATGTCCTTGTATCGCCACGCCTGATCTTCGGGGTGACGCCACAGGCCCGAGCTCTGGTGGGCGACGCAGTTCATGTCGAAGGCGTTGAGCCTGATGTGTTTCGGCGCTGCTGGCTCTTCTGACACGGTGGATGCTCCTTCGAAAGCTGGGGACGGCGAAGCCGCGAGTGGTGCGGTGCGTCCCTCAGAAGCTATCGAGCTTTGCCGAGAGGGCATTCTTTGTTGCAGAAAGTGACGCCGTGCCGCAGCAGGGGCAACGCGTGCGCTCTGCAGCGGGCCTCCGGCAGGGCTTCTTCGGCAGCACTCCTGCTGTGTCAGCCTTTCTGCTCTGCCCCTCTTAGACCGGGCCCTTCTAGTGTCTTGCGCTGGAGGTTCGTTCGTATAGACCGGTGCTCTCGGGGTGTCTCGCAAGGCGGAGGAGGAGGCTTTGCTGGTGGCCAAGTCGACGACGACAACGCGGCGAGACGCACCGAGAGTGCCGGGAGATATGGCACGAATTTCCGGCGCAGGACACTAAAACACCGGGTGACCTACGGCCCCACCTCCACGCGGCTGCCCGACACCTCGCTGTCCACGGCCCCGCGCACGTGCCCGGTG
>JBKEBN010000087.1:0-42734 GCA_047973175.1 Leucobacter sp. | reverse complement strand
GATAGGGGCTGCGGTACGAGGATGCGGTGAGCCGAGATCTGGCAAGGCGGAGGAGGAAGGCTTCACTGGCGCGGGAGCAATAGAGAGACGCATCGCGTTTCTCGCGACCGCGGTGCCGCCCACGGCGGCAGCCCATCGGAGCGAAGCGAGGGGCGCGGGAGCATCAGAGAGACGCATCGCGTCTCTCGCGACCGCGGTGCCGCCCACGGCGGCAGCCCACCGGAGCGAAGCGAGGGGTAGGTGAAGATTCCAACGACAACGCAGCCAGATCTCGGCTCACCGCACCGCAGCCGCAGCCCCTATCGGCGCGATCAGTGAGAAGCGGCGGTGTTGTTTCCGTCGTCCCTGCGCCGCGCTCCGGTGTCGGAGGGCACCGGTATTCTCGAAGAATGTTGCCGGAGTCAGGTTCGATGCTCGCCGTCGAGCGCGCGCTCCGCGCCGCGGCGCGGAGCGGCAACAGGCTGCTCTCGGCGGCGACCGTGCGGGTGGCGGTGCACGACGCCGAGGCTGGGAGGCTGCTCGAGGTTGCTCTGCGACGCATGGGGGCCCGGATCGTGCCCGCTTCCGCGACGGACCAGAACGGTTTAGCAGGCCCGGTCGACTTCGTGTTCGCAGACAGCGCCGATACCGTCACCGCCGTCGCGCGTTCGGGCCGCACAGCCCCGCACGCCGGGCGCAGCGGCTCACTGCCGACGACCGTCGTCGGCCTCGACGGCACGCTTTTCTCGGGTCGCGGGCACGACGCCGTGGCCCGCATCGCCTGGGCGGCAGAGGGGATGCGCGCGACCGCGCTGCTGGCGGAGCGTCTGCGGTCCGCTGTGCGGGATCGGGATCGGGCTCCGCGGGTCGCGGTGAGTCTCGTGCTCGAACCGAAGACGGCTGCGCTCGCGCTCGCGCTCGCCGGCACCGGATGCGAGGTCGCGGTGTTCAGCGCGGTCGCGGAGACTGACCCCGAGGTCGCGCGCGAGCTCGCGGCGGACGGCCGGATCGCGGTGTTCGCGCCGACGGCAACGGTGCGCGTCGCCGATCCCGAGTCGCAGCGCGGCATCGATGCCGAGCATGCCGCGGCCGTGCTCGACTGGGGCCCTGAGTATCTGATCGATGACGGGGCGCACCTCATCAGGCTGGCCCACACCGAGCGGTCTGCCGCCCTCGCGACCCTGCGGGCGGCGGCCGAGGAGACCACGAGCGGTGTGCGACCGCTGCGCGAGATGGCCGCGGCGGGGGAGCTGCGCATCCCGGTGATCGCGGTCAACGACGCGCGCACCAAGACCGACTTCGACAATCTCATCGGCACCGGGCAGTCGTGCGTGCTGGCGATCGCCGATCTGCTCGACGCGACTGGCTGGTGCGGCGCTACTTCTGGGGTCTGCGGTGCGCTCGCGGTCGCGAACTCAGCGGGGGCGGGATCGGCTCCCGGTTATCGCGGTCTCGCAGGCACGCACTGGGCCGTGGTCGGCTACGGCCCGGTCGGGGTCGGAACGGCGCGCTTCGCCGCCGCCCTCGGAGCCGCCGTGACGGTGGTCGAGCGCGATCCTGTGCGCGCGCTCTCGGCGCTGCACGACGGTTTCGAGGCGCACTGCGCCGCTGAGGCGCTGCCCCGAGCCGACGTCGTGGTGAGTGCGACGGGCGTATGGCACACCGTCGATGCCGCGGATTTCGCCCTGCTGCGGCCGGGCACGGCGGTTGCGGTGGCGGGCGGCATCGACGACGAACTGGCGCTCGACGAACTGCGCGCGGCCGGGTGGCGACGCGTGCCCGTCGGTGACGGTGCCGCCGAGTGGATCGCGCCGGGCACCGACCGCGGGCCGCTCGTGCTCGCAGACGGCGGCGGCGTCAATTACACGGCGGCCGAGGGCAACCCCGTGGAGGTGATGGATCTCTCCTTCGCCACCCAGATCGCCGCCCTGCTGCGGCTCATGCGCGGCGACCTCCTGCCCGGCGTGCACGCTCTCGCCGTCGAAGACGAACACGCGGTGGCGCGGGCGGCCCTCGTCGCCCGCGGAGGTTCGGCCGATCCCGCACCCGACCGCACCCGCCCCGGCGGCGCGGCCCAGCCATGGACCGTGCACCGCTACCGTGCGTCCGGCGCAGGACACACCACTAGACTTCTGGCGTGAGCAGTCTGCCCGAGGCCGTCGTCTACAGTTCGTCGCTCGTGTTCCCCGTGACGAGCCCGCGCATTGTCGACGGAGCCGTCGCGGTGCGGAACGGCCGCATCCTGCACGTGGGCGACCGGCGCTGGGTACTCGACGCGCTCGCTGAGCGGGGCGTCTCCTTCAGCGAGGAGCGGTGGGACGGCGTGCTCACCCCCGGCCTCGTCAACGCCCACACGCACCTGCAGTACACGCACATGGCGGAGGTCGCGAAGCGCTACTACACCGGATTCGACGACTGGGGCGACGCCTTCGACGCGGCCTACGAGCGTTCCGGTCACGACTGGGCGGCCGCCGCCGCTGACGGCGCGCAGCGCAGCCTCGCCGCGGGCGTCACGGCCGCCGCCGACGTGGTGACCGACCGGGAGGCGCTCGGCGCGCTGCACGACGCCGGCATGCACGGCATCGCCTACTGGGAGGTGTACGGTGCCAGCAACGCCGACTGGAGCACCGCCGCCAAAGAGAAGGTGCGGCAGCAGATTCGCGCGATCCCGAGCCCGCCCGGAGCCGGCGTGTCGCCGCACGCCCCCTACTCGCTCGAGGTGCGGCCGCTGCTCGAACTGCCCGACATCGTGCGCGAGGAGGGGTTGCGCCTGCACATCCACCTCGCCGAGGCCCACATGGAGCGGGAGTTCGACGGCATCGACGGCTACGCGGGGGCGGGCCCCGGAGGGCACGGGGCCTGGCCCGAGCTGGAGGCCGACAGTTTTCGCGCGCTGCGCTCGCACGGCATCGGCGTCTCGTCGACCCAGTTCGTCGACCACCTCGGGGTGCTCGGGCCCGACTGCCACGTGGCGCACGGGGTGTACGTCAGCGCAGAGGATCGGGCGCTGCTGCGCGCCCGCGGCACGAGCGTGGCGCTGTGCCCGCGATCCAACGAGGTCATCGGGCTCGATATGCCGCCGGTCGCGGCCTACCTGAGCGAGGGTAATCCCATCGCGGTCGGCACCGACTCGCTCTCGTCGTCGCCGTCGCTCGACCTGCTCGCCGACGTCGCCGCGCTCTACCGCGTCGCGCGCAGGCAGGGCTACCGCGGAGACGACCTGCACTACCGCCTCTTCATCGCGGCGACGCTCGGGGGCGCGACCGCGCTCGGCGCGCACGTCGGCAAGCGGCGCATCGGGCAGCTGGGGGTCGGGGCGGTCGCCGATCTCGCGTTCTTCGAGATCGCGGCTCGGGATCCCGACGCCGCACTCATCGAACTCGTGGAGGACGGTGCGGGTCGCGCCCGCCGCACCGTAGTCGACGGCGTCGAGCGGTATCGGGCGAGCTGACCCCGCGTCGCGCCCGCGTGAGACACGTATGACGCCCCGAGACAGTGGGAAGGGGCGATGTCGGGCGTGCCGCGTAGAATGATCTGCTATCGGTGCCGCGATGCCGGTCGCGCACAACATCCTGACTGAGGAGCAACCCCATGTCCCGCATCTCCCGCCTCGCCTCCGTGGTCGCCGTCGGTGCCGCGGCCCTGCTCGCGCTCTCCGCCTGCACGAGCGGTACCGCCCCCGACACCGGGGAGGACGCCGCCGGCGTCGGCCCCATTACCGAGGGCAAGCTCACCATCGCCACGGGCGAGCCCGCCTATGCGCCCTGGGTGCTGAACGACGACCCGGAGAGCGGCGAGGGCTTCGAAGCCGCCGTCGCATACGCCGTCGCCGAGCAGATGGGCTACGCGAAGGACGACGTGGCGTGGGTGCGCAGCAGCTTCGACTCGGCCATCGCCCCGGGCCCGAAGGACTGGGACCTCAACATTCAGCAGTTCTCGGCCACCGAAGACCGCAAGAACGCGGTCGACTTCTCGTCCCCCTACTACGAGACCACGCAGGCCGTCGTCGCCGCGAACGGCACCGACGCGGCGAAGGCGAAGAGCCTGGCCGACCTCAAGAGCTCGACCATCGGCGTCGCTTCGGGCACCACCTCGCTGACGGTGGCGGAGGAGGTGATCGCACCCGACCAGCAGGTGCAGGTCTTCAACAGCGTCGACGACGCGGTCACCGCCCTGCAGAACGGCACGATCGACGCGCTCGTCACCGACCTGCCGGGTGCCTTCTACGTGCGCGACGCCCAGCTCGAAGGCGACGGCGTGATCGTGGGGCAGGTCGAGTCGGACGAGGGCGGCGACGAGTTCGCGTTCGTGCTGCCCAAGGGCTCCGAGCTGACCCCCGACGTCACCGCGGCGGTCGACGCGCTGGCGGAGGACGGCACCCTCGCCGAGCTCGAGGAGAAGTGGCTCGCAGACCAGGGCGCTCCGGTGCTGAAGTGAGCCGGTGAAGTAACGAGTACCGAGACCAGCTTCGCGTGACCCGACCCATCGTCGATCCCGTGCCGACCGAGCCCTTCATCCCGTCGCAGATCGAACTCGATCGGCGCGCGTACCGCCGCGCGCGCAAGCAGCGTTCCATCCTGGTCAGCATCGTCAGCACGCTGGTCTTCGCCGGCCTCATCGCGATCGTGCTGGTGAACAGCCCGGGGTGGAGCCGCGTCAGCGAGACCTTCTTCGATCCGCGGGTCGCGCTCGAGTCGTTCCCGCGCATCATCGAGGGGCTCTGGCTCAATATTCAGGTGCTCTTCGTGGCGGCGATCGGCGTCGCGATTCTGGGCACCCTGCTCGCCGTCGCGCGCACGCTCAAGGGAGCCGTGTTCACGCCGCTCAGGCTGCTCGCGGCCGGATACACCGACATCTTCCGCGGCATCCCGGTGCTGCTGGTGCTGTACCTCGTCGGGTTCGGGATCCCCGGTCTCGAACTCACCGGCCGCATGCCGGCTCAGTTCTGGGGCACGATCGCGCTGATCCTGTGCTATTCGGCCTACGTCGCCGAGGTGCTGCGCGCGGGCATCGACGCGGTGCACCCGTCGCAGCGCCTCGCCTCGCGCTCGCTCGGCCTCAGCCACGGCAAGACCCTGCGGCTCGTGGTGCTGCCGCAGGCCGTGCGCAAGGTGACCCCCGCCCTCATGAACGACTTCGTGTCGATGCAGAAGGACGTGGGCCTCATCTCGGTGCTGGGAGCCGTCGACGCCGTGCGGGCCGCGCAGATCGAGGTGGCGTCGAGCTACAACTTCACGCCCTACGTCGTGGCGGGTCTGCTGTTCGTGCTGCTGTCGTGGCCGTTCATCCGCCTCACCGACTGGTTCACGGCGCGGGCGCAGAAGCGCGAGCAGATCGGAGGAGTGGTATGAGCGAGGTGCGCGCGGCCGGCCGGGCCGACTCGGAGCGCGGGGGAGCGGCCACTCCGCCCCCAACCGTGCTCGAGGTGCGCGACGTGCACAAGCGCTTCGGCGAGCACCCGGTGCTGCGCGGCATCGACCTCACGGTGGAGCGCCACGAGGTCGTCGTGCTCATCGGAGCTTCGGGATCGGGCAAGTCGACGCTGCTCAAGACCATCAACCTGCTCGAGCAGATCGATGACGGGCGCATCCTACTGGCGCGCAACGCCGGAGCCGGTGGCGGAGAGCGGGAGATGGAGGACATCACCGACCCGCGGGTCAATGCCGACGGGGTGCGGGCGCGCATCGGTGTCGTGTTTCAGCACTACAACCTGTTTCCGCACATGAACGTGCTCGACAACGTGACGCTCGCCGCGCGCAAGGTGTTCGGCACCCCGCGCGCCGAAGCCGAGCGCACCGGGCTCGCACTGCTCATCCGCATCGGTCTCGCCGACAAGGCGAAGGAGTACCCCGATCGACTCTCGGGCGGTCAGCAGCAGCGGGTGGCGATCGCGCGCGCGATCGCCACCGATCCCGAGCTGCTGCTGCTCGACGAGATCACGAGCGCCCTCGACCCGCAGCTCGTGGGCGAGGTGCTCGACCTCGTCGGCGAGCTCAAGGCCGCGGGATCGACCATCGTCATGGCGACGCACGAGATGTCATTCGCTCGGCGCGTGGCCGACCGAGTCGTCTACCTCAAAGACGGCGTCATCATCGAGTCGGGCCCGCCCGAGCAGATCTTCGATCACCCAGAGCGGGAGGAGACCCGCGAGTTTCTCGCCCGCGTGCGCGCGCCCTTGGGCGATTGAGCGCAGCGCGGCGAAGTCGAAATCCACCCGGCGCGGGATCAGGTGTAAGCTTGTGCTCTTATGTCTGTAAACGCCGAGAAGCCCATCGACTCCTCCTTCCGCCCTGACAGGTCCGGCGCGATCGATCCCGCCGGCATGCGGGTCATCTGGCTGCTGCTCGCCGCCGCCTTCGTGGCGATTCTCAACGAGACCACGATGGCGATCGCCATTCCCTCCCTGAACCGCACGCTCGGCATCCCGCCCGAGCTGGGTCAGTGGCTCACGAGCGCCTTCATGCTCACGATGGCCGTGGTGATCCCGACCACCGGCTTTCTGCTGCAGCGCTTCACCACCCGGCAGGTGTTCCTGGCGGCGATCAGTGCCTTCGTGCTCGGCACCGCGATCTGCCTGGTGGCACCGGGATTTCCGGTGCTGCTGCTGGGCCGCATCGTGCAGGCCGCCGGCACCGGCGTCATGATGCCGCTCCTCATGACCACGATGATGAACGTCGTGCCGCCGCACTCGCGCGGCCGCATGATGGGTCGCGTCGGCCTCGTCATGAGTCTCGCTCCGGCACTGGGCCCCACCCTCTCGGGCGTCGTGCTCGACCACCTGGGCTGGCGCTGGCTGTTCGGGATCATCCTGCCGATCGCGGTGGTCGCGCTCGTGCTCGGCGCGAAGTGGATGACGAACCTGGGCGAGACCACCGACGCCCCCATCGACGTGCTGTCGATCATCCTGTCGGCCTTCGCGTTCGGCGGCATCGTCTTCGGCCTCAGCCAGCTCGGCGGCGGTCACGGCGGCGGGAGCACGACCGCGGGTGAGGCCGTGCCCTGGATCGTGATCGCGGGCGGCACGGTGTTCCTCGCGCTGTTCGTGTGGCGTCAGTTCGCGCTTCAGAAGCGGAACGACGCGCTGCTCGACCTCCGGGTCTTCGCCTCGAAGAACTACGTGGTCGCGGTCGTCATCATGGGCGTCGTGGCCCTGTCAATGTTCGGCACCTTCTCGCTGCTGCCGCTGTACCTGCAAGACGTGGCCGGTCTCGAGCCGACGGAGGCGGGGCTCGTGCTGCTGCCCGGCTCGATCCTGATGGGCCTGCTCGGGCCGGTCATGGGGCGCATCTACGATGCTCGCGGCCCGAAGACGCTGCTCGTGCCCGGCACGATCTTCGTCGCGGCGGCCCTGTTCACCTACTCGACGGTGGGGCAGCACACCCCGGTGTGGTTCCTGGTGATCGTGCAGATCGTCATGTCGATCGGCCTCGCGGGCTCCTTCACGCCGCTGTTCTCCGCCTCTCTCGGGTCGCTCGACCGCTCGCTGTACTCGCACGGCTCCGCCGCGCTCAACACGCTGCAGCAGGTCGGGGGAGCCGCCGGCACCGCGGTGCTGATCTCGATCTACTCGACCTTCTTGCACGCCGGTGAGGCCCGGGGGCTGTCGACGGCCGAGGCCGGCGAACCGGGCACGCACGCGGCATTTCTCACCGCGGCGTGCATCGCGCTCGTGCCGGTCGTCATGGCGTTCTTCATCAGAAAGCCGGCTGACCAGCAGGTGGGAGCCCCGGCCGGGCACTGATTCGAGCCACCGGCGTCACCTGCCGTCCGTTGCCTTACTGATAGCGCGGCGGGTGGCGGGCGGCGACGCGCTACGCGAGCGCGCTGATGGATCGCCGCACGGCCTCGGCGAGCTGCCTGACCGCGGTGGAGGGGCCGCCCGGCCCGGCCGGCGCTGCGAGCAGCAGCTCGCGGGTGAAGCGCGGATCTTCGATGGGGCGCAGCACGACGCCTTCGGGAGGGTTGTTGCTCGCGAGGCTCGGCACGAGCGCGACCGCCATGCCGGCGGCGATGAGGCCGAGAACGACGGAGTAGTCGTCGGTGCGGATCGCGACGTTGACCTGGTACCCCTCGGCCTGGAACACCTCGCGCACCAGGTCGTCGAGCGTGTCGCCCGGCGTCGCCCCCATGACCCAGCTGTCGTTCGCCAGAGACAGCAGCGCCTCGTGATCGAAGCTGCTGTGCCTCGCGGCGGGGTGTGAGGTCGAGAGCGCGATCAGCATGGGGTCGGTGAACAGGTGCGTGGTGTGAACCTCGGCTCGGAAGGGCAGGCGGTATCCGCCGGCCGTGTAGACGAGGGCGGCGTCGAGGGTGTGCTGGTTGATGCGCGACACCAGCGGGGCCACCTCGGCGAGGGTCGCGTCGAGCTCGATGCCGAGTTCGGTGATGCGTGCCGCGATGCCGGGGAGCAGGCGCGCCGCCGCGGTGGGAAAGGTGCCGAAGCGCAGGCGGATCCGGCCCAGCTGAGCGAGGTCGCGCACGTCGGTGAGCGCGCGATCGGCGAGACCGAGAATCTCTTCGCCGCGCTCGAGCATCAGCGTTCCCGCGGTGGTGAGCTTGCTGCCGCGCGTGCTGCGGGTCGTGAGGTCGGCACCGACCAAGCGATCCAGGTTCTTGAGATGGTAGTCGACCGTGGGCTGACTCCACCCGAGCCTCGCGGCCGCGCGAGCGACCGATCCCTCTGCCGCGACCGCGCTGAGTGCCTGGAGCTGTCTGAGATCGATCATGAGATGCTCCGATTTTTCTGGATGCAGACGGCAATATCGCTCATCATGATCAATACTCTATATGGTTCCCGCGAGAGCTTCGAGGGGTTCCGCGTGCGCGTCCACCGGAGGCATGCTGGGCACATGCTCATTCAGAACCCGCTCACCATCGGACGACGCCCCGCCATGAGGCGGGCCGCGCGCCCCGCCCGTTTCGGGCCCGAGCATCTGCGGGCCCCCTACGCCGAGGCGATTGCGGGCTTCGGCGATGCCTCGACGCTCTCCCTCATGGTTCCGGGCCACGGCAACGACCCCGACGGCGGAGCGCAGCACGTCGCCGAACTCTTCGGGCCGCGCGTCGCGCAACTCGATGTTCCCCTGCTGCTCGAGGGCATCGACCAGGGAGACGATTCGCCCCTCGCCCAGGCCCGAGCGCTCGCCGCCGACGCCTGGGGCGCGAAGCGCACCTGGTTTCTCACCAACGGCGCGTCGCAGGCCAATCGCACGGCGGCCATCGCGGTGCGCGGCCTCGGGGAGCGCATCATGATCCAGCGCGCCATGCACTCGAGCCTCACCGACGGCGTGCTGTTCTCGGGCCTGATCCCGTCGTTCGTCGCCCCGTCGGTCGACACCCGCCACGGCATCGCCCACGGGCTCACCCCGGAGGCGCTCGACGCTGCGCTCACCCGCGAAGCCGAGGCCGATCGCGCGGTTTCGAGCGTCTACGCCGTCTCTCCCAGCTACTTCGGCTCGGTCGCCGACGTCGCCGGTCTCGCGCGAGTCGCGCACGCTCACGGGGCGGCGCTCATCGTGGACAACGCGTGGGGTGCCCACTTCGGTTTTCACCCCGGCCTGCCCGAGTCGCCGGCGAGACTGGGTGCCGACCTCGTGATCTCGAGCACGCACAAGCTCGCTGGGTCGCTCACCCAGTCGGCCATGCTGCACCTCGGCTACGGGCCGTTCGCCGAGCGCCTCGAGCCTCTCGTCGAGCGCGCCTTCGGCATGACCGCCTCGACTTCGATGAGCGCCCTGCTCATGGGATCGCTCGACGTCGCCCGGCGAGCGCTGGTGACGGGGGAGGAGCGCATCGGTGTCGCGCTCGGCATCGCAGCTGAGATTCGGGATCGCCTCCGGCTGCACCCCCTCTTCGACGTGGTGAGCGACCACTTCTCGGACTTTCCCGACGTCGTTGCCACCGATGCACTGCGGATTCCGATCGACGTCTCGGCACTCGGCCGCAGCGGGCACTGGGTGCGCCGTGAACTGCAGCAGCGGCACGGCATCTACGCCGAGATGTCGACCGCGACCACCGTCGTCGCGATCGTCGGCGCACTGCGCGAGCTCGACGTCGACCGCTTCGTGACGGCGCTGGAAGCGGTGGCCGACGAGGCGCTGCGGCTGGGGGCGGAGCGGGTGGAGACGTTTCCCGAGTTGCCCGAGCCGGGTGCACTGCGCATGCTGCCGAGAGACGCGTACTTCTGCGAGAGCGAGGTAGTGCCCGCGGCCGAGGCGGTAGGGCGCATCTCGGCAGACACCCTGGCGGCCTACCCGCCCGGCATTCCCAACCTGCTGCCCGGCGAGGAGGTCACCGCCGAGACCGTGTCGTTCTTGCGGGCGGTCGCTGCGTCACCCACCGGGCACGTGCGCGGGGCCGTGGACAGCGAGGTGTCGGGCATCCGCGTGGTGGTGGGGCCGTAGGTCACCCGGTGTTTTAGTGTCCTGCGCCGGAAATTCGTGCCATATATCCCGGCACTCTCGGTGCGTCTCGCCGCGTTGTCGTCGTCGACTTTGCCACCAGCAAAGCCTCCTCCTCCGCCTTGCGAGACACCCCGAGAGCACCGGTCTATACGAACGAACCTCCGGCGCATGACACTAGACCGGACGAGGACCGCCGTGCGATGCGTACGGTGCGCCGCCGAATACTACTTCTTCTCGAACAGGCTGCTGAGCCAACCCGCGAGCGCCAGCACGATGACCAGCAGCACAATGATCGTGATGCTGATGCCGACCCAGTTGAGCGGGAGACCGGCCGTGTCGAACATCGAACGGGCGTGGTCTTCTCCGTCGTGTGCGAATGCCGGAGCGGCCACGAACACCGAGGCGAGAGCTACGGTCACGGCGGTGACGATGCGGGTGCGAATCTTCACGGTATCTCCTCGCGAGTGATGGGATCTGCTGCGATGCCGCAGCGGTGTGCTGCGCGCCGAAGCGCACGGATAATCTCATTCTATCCTGTGAACGCGCCGTCTGCCGCCAGAACTCGGAGCGGCTTCGCAAACTGATCGCACGCGGGGACCACGCGGTTCTGCGGATAGGGACCACGGCTGCGGTGTGCTGAGCCGGGTGCTCGATCTGCGCGACCAGTAAGGGCCCTCCGGTAAATAACCGCTGCGTGTCGCTTCCTGATCGGGCGCATGATCGCAGCTGGGGTTCGTCGACGTAGCACCACTACGCCGACGAACCCCAGCTTTATCATGCATCCCGCTCAGAAACCTCACTTGCAGCGGTTATTTACCGGAGGGCCCTAAGCTGTTCGCGTGACTGCCCCGCCTGAGTGCCCGTGCCCCTGCGGTCGAGGCGTGCTCTACAGCGACTGCTGCGAGCCGCTGCACCGCGGCGATATCACCGCCCCGACCGCCGAACGGCTGATGCGGTCGCGCTACAGCGCATTCGCGCTGGGCCTGAGCGAGTATCTGCTCGACACGTGGCATGCGGAGACGCGCCCAGAGTCACTCGAACTCGATCCCGGCATCGAGTGGAAGCGGCTCTTCGTCGAGCGCACCGAGGCCGGCGGCCCCTTCGACCGTGACGGGACCGTCACCTTCACCGCGATCGCCCGCACGACCGAGGGGCGCTATGAGCAGCGGGAGCGCAGTCGTTTCGCGCGATCCAGCGCCGGCCACTGGGTGTACGTCGACGGTGAGGCCGCGTAGCCCGGAAGTAGAAGCACTGATCGCGCGGGTAGGGGCTACGGCTGCGGTGTGCTGATCTGGGATCTGGCTGCGTCCGCGCCGGTAGGCGCGGCGGTTCAGGCAGAGCAACGCGATGCGTTGCTCTCCGAGCCTGAAGCCGCAGAATCTTCACCACCAGTGAAGCCTTCCTCCTCCGCCTTGCCAGATCCCAGATCAGCCCATCCTCGTACCGCAGCCCCTACCCGCGCGATCAGTTAGCGCACGTAGACGTCGAGGTGGTTGCCGAAGGTGCCGCGATCGTAGATCTTGCCCTGGTGCCCGAACGGGGTGTCGTAGACGGTGCCCTTCGGTGCGTCGCCCGCGAGCACGATGTAGCCGTCGCTGTCGCTCACGTAGCCGCCGGCGTTGACGTGACGGCCCGGAATGACGAGGCCCGGGCCGGGCAGCACCTGCTGGCTGTAGAACGTGAACTTATAGCCGCCCCAGTTGACGACACCGCTGAACTGGAACTCTTCGAGCGTGTAGAGCGCCTCGGTGGCGGTCTTCTCCGTGCCCTCCTGAGCCGAGTCGTCGTTCGCTTCGTCGTCGGATGAACCGGCCTCTTCGCCGCTCTTATCGTCTTTCTCCGCGGCCTTCGGCTCCGGCTTCGGCGGTTCTTCGGCGACGATGGTGACGCTGGTGTCGACGACGCTGTCCTCGTCGGAGGCCAGCGTGGTGAAGTGCTCCTGGTACTGGTGGCGAGCGATCATGGCTGCTTCACCGGTGTCGGCCGTGGCCTTCGGCATGGTCAACGGTGCGACGACTGCTGTGCCGAGAAACACGACCACGGCGGCGGCAGCGGCGGTGCCGTAGACGCGCGACCAACGAGGCGAGTCGGAGCGGAGGGGCGCAGTCGAACTAGGCATAGTGCTCTAATTCTATCCGAGGCTTTACCCGGAGCACAGTGCTGATTGCGGTGCTCTGAGGCTTGTCACAGCTGCGGGAGAGGAAACGGCCTTGGCTACGAGTGTCCGAGGCGACCGATACAGTGGACGCATGGTCAACGCAGTCTCTGAATACACCCACGATGTCGTCATCGTCGGAGGCGGGCACAACGCGCTCGTCGCCGCCGCCTACCTGGCGCGCGCGGGCAAGAGCGCGGTCGTGCTCGAACGTCTCGACCACCTCGGGGGAGCGACCGTCTCCGAGGAGCCCTGGGCCGGTGTCGAAGCGCGGCTGTCTCGCTACTCCTACCTGGTGAGCCTGCTTCCGCAGCGCATCGTCGACGACCTCGGCCTCTCGATCGAGCTCGCCCGGCGCAGGTACTCCTCCTACACGCCCGATCCTGCCGACCCCGCGCGCGGCATCCTCGTCGACAACGGCGACGTCGAGGCGACGGCCGAGTCGTTCGAGCGGGTCACCGGCGAGCGCGGCGAGGCGGCGCGCTGCGGCGCACTCTACGAGCGCATCGCCCCGCTGGCCCAGCTGCTGTTCGCCACGGTCTCCGATCCGCTCATGCGACGCTCCGAGGTGCGCAAGATGATCGATGCTCTCGGAGACGAAGAGCTGTGGGCCGATCTCTTCGAACGCCCCCTCGGCAGCCTGGTTCGCAAGTCGCTCGACACCGACATTGCGCGCGGCATCGCACTGACCGACGGCCTCATCGGCACGTTCGCCACGGCAGACGATCCGTCGCTGCGCCAGAACCGCTGCTTCCTCTACCACGTCATCGGCGGCGGCACCGGCGACTGGGACGTGCCGGTCGGCGGCATGGGGCGCGTGGCCGGCGAGATCGAGCGGGCCGCCCGCGAAGCCGGTGCCGAGCTGCGCACGGGCGCGGAGGTGACCGCGATCACCGCTGACGGGCACGTGCGCGTCGGGTCGGGCGACACCGCCGAGACGCTGCGCGGGCGACTGGTGTTCAGCGGCGTGGGCCCGGCCGTGCTCGAGCGGCTGCTCGTGGCGGGCGACGCACCCGCCGCCGAGGTTTTCGAGGCACCGGATCGGCCGGCCGGCGCTCAGGTCAAGGTCAACATGCTGCTCAAGCGTCTGCCCCGGCTGCGCGACGAGAGCGTCGACCCCAACGCGGCGTTCGCGGGCACCTTCCACATCAACGAGACCCTGACACAGCTCGACGACGCGTACTTCGCGGGAGAGGCCGGTTCGCTGCCCGATCCGCTGCCCGCCGAGATCTACTGCCACTCGCTCACGGATCCGTCCATTCTGGGCCCCGAACTGCGGGCGGAGGGAGCGCAGACGCTCACCCTTTTCGGGCTGCACGTGCCGCACGCGCTCGCCACGGCCGAGAACAACGATCGGCTGCGCGAGAAGCTGCTGGCCGCCGCGCAGCGCTCTCTTGACTCGGTGCTCGCCGAGCCCATCGCCGACTGCCTCTACGTCGGCCCCGACGGCGCACCGTGCATCGAGGCCCGCACGACGCTCGATCTCGAGGAGTCGCTCGGCATGATCGGCGGCGACATCTTCCACGGCGCGCTCTCCTGGCCCTGGGCGGAAGACGACGAGCCGCTCGACACTCCCGCGGCGCGCTGGGGCGTCTCGACGGCACTGCCGAACCTGCTCGTCTGCGGCTCGGGTGCGCGCCGCGGTGGCGCGGTGAGCGGGCTCGGCGGGCACAACGCAGCCCGGGCCGCACTCGAGATGCTCGACTGACGCGCGGCTTCAGTCGGTCGGCTGTGGTGCGGCCGACCGGGGCGTGCTGTAAAGCGTGTCCGCGCCGATCCACCCTGTCTCAGCGCTCCGCGAACCCGTTCCCCGGTCGGAAATGCACCCTAAGATCACTCTGAAAGCAACATTTCCGAGCAGGGAACCTGCTGCGAACCTCGTTCGGGTCTGAGAGTCACTCCTGTGCGCGGGCGATCCAGGCCTCGACCTCGTCGGCGGTGCGGGGGATCGCGGCCGAGAGATTGACGCAGCCGTCGGCGGTCACCACGATGTCGTCTTCGATGCGCACGCCGATGCCGCGGTACTCCTCGGGCACGGTGAGGTCGTCGGGCTGAAAGTAGAGTCCGGGCTCGATGGTGAACACCATGCCCTCTGCGAGAACGCCGTCGAGGTAGAGTTCGCGGCGGGCCTGGGCGCAGTCGTGCACGTCGAGGCCGAGGTGGTGGCTCGTGCCGTGCACCATGTAGCGGCGGTGGTGGGCGATGCCGGCCGCAGGATCGACGGCCACGGCCTCTGAAGCGGTATCGGTGCCGGCCGCAGAGGCGCACTCGACGCCGAGCGGCAGCCCCCACCCGCGCGTGCGGCGCTCGATCACGGCCATCGCGGCGTCGTGCACGTCGCCGAAGCGAATGCCCGGCCGCACGATCGCGCGCGCCGCGTCGGCTGCCTCGAGAACCGCCTCGTAGACGCGGCGCTGCACCTCGGAAAAAGTGCCCGAGACCGGCACAGTCCGGGTGATATCGGCGGTGTAGAGGCTGTCGAGCTCGACGCCGGCATCGAGCAGCAGCAGGTCACCCGCGCACACGGGGCCGTCGTTGCGAATCCAGTGCAGCGTGCAGGCGTGGGGGCCGGATGCCGCGATCGTCTCGTAGCCGATGGTGTTGCCGTCGAGCCGGGCGCGCTGGTTGAAAACGCCCTCGACGATGCGCTCGCCCCGCGGATGCGCGCTCGCCCGCGGCAGCGTGGCGAGCACCTCGGTGAAACCCTGCGCGGTCGCATCGACGGCGGCCTGCATCTCCGCGAGTTCGTACGCGTCTTTTACGAGCCGCAGCTCCGATGCGGCGCGCGCCAGCTCGGTGTCGTCGCCGGATGCGCCCCCGGACGGCAGACCGATGGTGCGGTCGCCATCGCTCGCGACGAAATCGGCGAGCGGTGCCGTGCGGATCCCGAGCGCCCCCGAGACCTGCGCCAGCGACGGGCGCGGGCCGATCCAGAACTCGCCGATCTCGGGGTTGGCGAAGAACTCCTCGCTGTCGCGTCCCGCGCGCTCGCGGAAGAAGAGCGTCGCGGTGTGGGTTGCGCGGCCGGGATCGGCGGCGTCAGCCGCCGGATCCAGCACCAGCACGGCCCCGGGCTCGCTCTCCGCCCCCCACCCGGTGAGGTGGGCGAAGGCGCTGTGCGCGCGGTACTGGTAGAAGGTGTCGTTGGATCGCTGCTTCATCGGGCCCGCGTGGATCACGAGGCGCTCGCCCGGAAAGAGGCCGCCGAGGGCCGCGCGACGCTCGGCAGCGTAGGCGGCGACGGGCCAGAGCTCGGGGATCGACTCCTCGCGGTCGGCCCAGCCAGACGAAATGTAGTCGAGAAACGCGTCGGATTTCGGGGTGGTGCTGCGATTGCTGTTGTCGATCTCGGCCTCGTGGGTGGCCTGCGCGTTTTCGGTCATCCCTCAATTCTTTCACCCGGAACTGAACGGCAGGCTGTTGCCGCCACGCGCGACAGGCGTAACCTGGTGGCGTCGCCCGACCGAACGGGCGCGGGAGAGAGGAATGAACATGGCTACGTACGACGTCGCAGATCGCTCGGCAATCGTCACCGGCGCTGGATCGGGCATCGGCAAGGCGGTCGCCCAGCTGCTGGCCGCGAACGGCGCGAAGGTCGTGGTGCAGGATCTCAATCGCGAGGCAGCGGAGAGCGTGGTCTCGGAGATCGAGGCAGCTGGTGGAACGGCGGTCGCCGTCGTCGGCGATGCCGGGGCGAACGAGATCATCGATGAGACGATCGCAGCCGCCGAGGCTCTTGCGCCACTCAAGATCGGCGTGAACAATGCAGGCATCGGCGGTCCCCTCGGTGGCGCGGGCGACTATCCCGATGACGGCTGGGACCGGGTGCTCGACATCAACCTGTCCGCGGTGTTCCGCAACACGCGGGCGCAGATCGGCCCGATGGTCGCGAACGGCGGGGGATCCATCGTCGAACTCGCCTCGATTCTCGGCAGCGTCGGCACCCCCTACTCGCCGGCCTACGTCGCCACCAAGCACGGCGTCGTCGGTTTCACCAAGGCTGCCGCGCTCGCGTACGCCGCTCAGGGCGTGCGCATCAACTCGGTCGGGCCCGGCTACATCGATACCCCGCTGCTGAACGCGCTCGACGAAGACGCGAAGGCTGCCCTCGTGGCGCTGCACCCCATCGGCCGCCTCGGGCAGGCGGACGAGGTGGCGAACCTCGTGGCCTTCCTGGCGAGCGACGCGGCCTCCTTCATCACCGGCAGCTACCACCTCGTCGACGGAGGCTACACGGCGCAGTAGGGGCTCTGTCACGGTCCTCCGCGGAACCTCTAGGCTGGAGGGATGGCAGGATCCGCGACACAGCCAGGCTTCGACCTGCACACGCACTCCGTGTTCTCAGACGGCACCACGCGTCCGGGCACGATCGCACGGGAGGCGGCCGAGCTGGGCCTCGCGGGCTTCGCTCTCACTGACCACGACACCGTCGGCGGTTGGGACGAGGCCCGCGAGGGTGCCCGCGCGGCGGGCATCGAGTTGCTGCCGGGCATCGAGATCACCACGAAGCACGCCGGTCGATCGCGGCACCTGCTCGGCTACGGCATCGAGCCCGAGTCGGACGAGCTGCTCGCGGCGCTCGCCGAGGTGCGAGAATCCCGTTTGACCCGAGCCCGCGAAATGGTGCGGCGGCTCTCTGCCCACTACGCGATCACCTGGGAGGCCGTGGTCGGCGAGGAGGACGCTCGCACGGTAGGGCGGCCCCACATCGCCGACGCTCTTGTCGCGGGCGGCTACTTCGCCGATCGCAGCACGGTCTTCGCCGAGACCCTGCACCCGGCATCGCCCTACTATCTCGGCACCCACGCCATCGAGACCGCGGAGGCGATCCGGCTGGTGCGGGCGGCCGGGGGCGTCGCGGTGCTGGCGCACCCGGTCGCGTTGCGGCAGCGCAGGCCGACGTCGGTCGCGGAGCTGCGGCAGCTCGCGGCAGCCGGGCTCTGGGGCGTGGAGCTGGATCATCCCGAGAACCGGGTCGACTGGCTGCCTCCGCTGGAAACGGCCGCCGCAGAACTCGGCCTCGCGGTCACGGGATCGAGCGACTACCACGGCGCGGGCAAACCGAACCGGCTGGGGGAGCGCACGACACCCGTCGCCGTCGTGGAACGGTTGCGCGAACTGGTCGCGGTGCCGAGCTAGGGCGCGCCCGGCCGCCACTAGGCGGTTGAGCGAAGCACGCAGCGCGCAGTCGAAACCATGCACTGATACATCTCAAGTAAAGCGCAAGCCCGTGAGTAGGTGGTTGAGCGGAGTGCGAAGCGCGCAGTCGAAACCATGCATTAGTACTTTTCAAGAAAAGCTCAAGCCCGTGATTTCGACTGCGCTTCGCTTCGCTCAATCACCTAGGTTCGACTGCGCTCTGGCGCGGTGGCGCCACCGAGATCTGCGTGAGATCGCGATGCGATCTCACCTGAGCAGATCCCGCACTCAATCACCTGGGTTCGACTGCGCTCCGCTCAATCACCTCGGTTGTTGAAGACCCGGCTCAGTCACTCTGCGGGGTGCTCGCGGTGTCGTTCGAGTTGTTGCCCGCGGCACCTGAACCGCCGCGACGCCGACGCCGACGACGGCGCTGCGGCTGATCCGCATCTCCGCCGGTCTCCTGCAGCAGCGGGGCACCGGGCTCGCCACCGCCTTCCTGGTCGTGGCCGTGACCCTCGTGGCCGTGCGTCTCGTGTCTGCCGCGACCCTGCGGATTGGCGCTACGCGTGCGACGCCGAGTGCGCTTGCGGCCGCCCTCGCCGGTTCCGGCCGACGCCGATCCCGAATCCGAGTCGCCCGACCCGCCCGAGCGACCCGAACCGGAGCGACCGCCCGAACGTGAAGAGCCGCTGCGCGGAGCGCGCTCCTTGAGCGGGGTCGCCTTGAGGCGGCCCTTCGTGCCCTCGGGAATGTTCAGATCGGTGAAGAGGTGCGGCGACGAGGAGTAGGTCTCGACGGGCTCGGGCACGCCGAATTCGAGCGCCTTGTTGATGAGCGCCCACTTGTGCAGGTCTTCCCAGTCGACGAAGGTGACGGCGATGCCCTCGCGGCCGGCGCGACCCGTGCGGCCGACGCGGTGCAGGTAGGTCTTCTCGTCGTCGGGCACCGTGTGGTTGATGACGTGGGTGACGTCGTCGACGTCGATGCCGCGTGCGGCGACATCGGTCGCGATGAGGATGTCCTTCTTGCCGGCCTTGAACGCGGCCATGGCGCGCTCGCGCTGATCCTGACCCAGATCGCCGTGCACGGCCGCGGCGCTGAAGCCGCGATCCTGCAGCTCCTCCTGCAGCTTTGCAGCGGCCCGCTTGGTGCGCATGAAGATGACGGTCTTGCCGCGCCCCTCGGCCTGCAGAATGCGGCCGATCACCTCGTCCTTGTCGAGTGAGTGGGCGCGGTAGATGATGTGTTCGATGTTGGCCTGCGCGATGCCCTCGTCGGGGTCGGTGGCGCGGATGTGGATCGGCTTCGACATGAAGCGGCGCGCCAGCGTGACGATGGTGCCCGGCATCGTGGCCGAGAAGAGCATGGTGTGGCGGGTCGCGGGGGTCTTCGCGAAGAGCTTCTCGATGTCTGCGAGGAAGCCGAGGTCGAGCATCTTGTCGGCCTCGTCGAGCACCATCTCGCGCACGTTGCCGAGGTTGAGGATGCGCTGGCTCGCGAGGTCGAGGAGGCGGCCGGGGGTGCCGACGACGATCTGCGCACCGTCTTTGAGCTGGTCGATCTGACCCTCGTACGCCTTGCCGCCGTAGATCGGCACGACGGTAGCCGCTCGGTTCTTCGCGGCCAGTTCGAGATCTTCGTACACCTGCACCGCGAGCTCGCGCGTGGGCACGACGACGAGCGCCTGCACGCCGGGCTCGGGGTTCGCTCCGATGCGCTGCAGCAGCGGCAGACCGAAGCCGAAGGTCTTGCCGGTGCCGGTCTTGGCCTGGCCGATGATGTCTTGCCCCTCGAGCGCGAGCGGGATCGTCTGCTCTTGGATGGGGAAGGCCTCGGTGATGCCCTGATCGGCGAGTGCGTCGACCATGTCCTGGTCGACGCCGAGTTCGAGGAAAGTCGTCACGTTGCGTCCTGTTCTGATGTGAGTGCTGCGCGCGTTCGTTCCAGGCGCAGCGGCCGACGCTCCTGCGGCGTCGGCGACCTACTGATCGCGTGGGTAGGGGCTATGGCCGCCCCTACCCACGCGATCGGTTCATTCGTGCCCGCCCAGTCTATTCCAGGGCTCGACCGCGACGGCGGTAAGCTTGCAGGGTGTTCGAATGGATCCGGGGTCTGGGCAAGAAGAGTGCGCCGGCGCACAGGCTGCGTTCGCGCGACGAGACCGTTGACACCGAGCGGGTCGAGCTCGCCGAGTTCGCGCCCAAGATGCTGCCCTTTCTCGGCCTCACCGCTTACCTGCAGCTCGAACTGTACGAGGCCGCGACCCGCGCGGTCTCGGGCGCGCCGACACTCAAGGCGAAAGACGTGCTGGCGCGGGTCGCGGGTGAGACGCTCTCGAAGCATCAGCGGCTCACCGCTGAGATTCGCAGTCGCGGCCAAGAACCCTACGTGGTGATGCAGCCGTTCGCGGAGGTCATCGACGGGTACGTCACCCGTATCGACACTGCCGACTGGCACCAGCACGTGCTCTCGCTGTACCTCGTCGGCGGGCTCTTCGACGACTTCTTCGCGAGCCTCGCGAGCGGTATTCACGACGGATATCGGCGCGAGGCGATCGAGATACTCAGCGAAGACGGCGGCCGCTTGGAGGTCAAGCAGCTGCTGCAGGAGGCTCTCGAAGGCGACGAACGCCTGGCGAGCTGGCTCGCGCTGTGGGGTCGCAGGCTCGTGGGCGACACGCTGCTGGTGTCGCGCGCCGCGCTCTCGCTCAGCGACAACCGTCCCTTCAACGCCGACGAGGTCGAACCGGTCTTCACCGAACTCATCGCCGACCACATCCGCCGCATGGACGGGCTGGGACTCACCGCATGATCTCCGAGCCCGGCTGCGGCCGGCCGCGGAAAGGCACCCGGGGGAGGGGCGGCGCGGAGCGACGCCTGGCTTCGTGCGCCGAGTCGGAGTTGAAGCCGAGGCCGGAGCTGGGGCTCGCCGCGCAGTCGCAGCTATGACCCCGTCGATCACGCCGCTGCCGATCTGCGACTACTTCGAGGCCGGTCGCTGCCGCTCGTGCGTGCTCATCGAAACGCCCTATGACGAGCAGCTGCGCGCCAAGGAGCAGCGCTGTCGCGAGTTGCTGCCGTCCGTGCCCGACGCCGCCTGGCTGCCGTCGGTGCCGGGCGGCGTGCGCGACTTCCGCAACAAGGCGAAACTGGTGGTCGGCGGCGGGGCCGGGGCCAGTGGTGGTGCCGTGACGCTCGGCATCCTGGGGCCCGACGGCGAGGGGGCGGATCTGCGCGACTGCCTGATCCAGGAGCCCGGGATCCGCGAGGCGATCCCGCACCTCGCCCGATTTCTCGAGCGCACCGGCCTACCGCCGTACGATGTGCCGCGGCGGCGCGGCGAACTCAAGTTCGTGCACGTGACGATCTCCCCGAGCGGGGAGCTGATGCTGCGTTTCGTGGTGCGCAGCGAGCGCGGGCTCGCGGTGCTGCGCAGGTGTCTGCCCGAACTGCGGCGCGCGATCCCGAACGCGACCGTCGTTTCGGTCAACCTGCTGCCGCAGCACAGGGCCGTGCTCGAGGGCGAGCGCGAGGAGCTGCTGCTGGGGTCGTCGCTCACGATGCGCGTCGACGACGGAGCGCCGCTGCACCTGCTGCCGCAGAGCTTCTTCCAGACCAACACCGAGGTGGCGCGGGCACTGTACGCGCAGGCAGCCGAGTGGGTGGCGCGCGTGCGGCCAGCCTCGCTGTGGGACCTGTACTGCGGAGTCGGCGGCTTCGCGCTGCACTGCGCCGAGGTGCTCGGGGCGGGTGATGCGGCCGGTGATGCGGCGAGTCGGACCGGTGCGGCGGGGGATCGGCGCGGCGCGAGATCGAGTCGGGCCGGTGCGGCGCGAGAACGTCCGGGCGGCACCGAGGCGGGCTCCGACAGGGTGAGCGCTGACGAGGGGCGCACCGAGCCCGCGCGCATACTCGGCGTCGAGATCAGCGAGGCCGCGGTGCGTTCGGCGCGCCGCAGTGCGCGCGAGGCGGGGATCGCGGCACGGTTCGCGGCCGCCGACGCGACGGCGTTCGCGCTCGCCGCCGATCCCGAGCGCATTCCCGAGGCCGTGATCGTCAACCCGCCGCGGCGGGGCATCGGAGCGGAACTGGCCGAGTGGATCGAGAGCAGCCGCGGGATCGGGCACGTCGTCTATTCGAGCTGCAACCCCGAGAGCCTGGCTCGCGACCTGGCGGTCATGCCCTCTTTGGCGGTGCGCGAGGCGCGGGTCTTCGACATGTTTCCGCACACCCGCCACATGGAGGTGGCGGTGCTGCTCGAGCGCGTCGCGGGTAGAGAGATGAGTGCGCTGAGGGGAGGAAAAGTCGGGTTCTGAGGCCGTGGAACCCGACTTTTTCTTCTCTCGGCGGGCTTTGGACGCGGGATACTCGCTCACCGCGGCGGCTCGCGGGTGTCTGCCGGGGGTGCATGGCATCATGAACTCATGAACATCGTGCTCGGAGTAACCGGCGGCATCGCCGCGTACAAGGCTGTGCTGCTCGCCCGGCTGCTGGTCGAGAGCGGCCACGTGGTGCACGTCGTGCCCACCGACGACGCGCTGCGGTTCGTGGGCAAGCCCACCTGGGAGGCGATCAGTCGCAACCCGGTGACGACCTCTGTGCACGAGAACGTTCCCGAGGTGCGCCACGTGGCTCTCGGGCAGCGTGCCGACCTGGTCATCGTGGCACCCGCCACGGCCAATGTGCTCGCGCGCATGACCGCCGGCATCGCAGACGACCTGCTCGGCACCACGCTGCTCGCGACGCGAGCGCCGGTGCTCGTCGCGCCCGCCATGCACACCGAGATGTGGGAGCATCCTGCGACGCAAGACAATGTGGCCATTCTGCGCTCCCGCGGCGTCGAGTTCGTCGGCCCCGAGAGCGGTCGTCTCACCGGAGACGACAGCGGGCCGGGCCGCATGAGCGAACCCGAGCAGATCGCCGAAGCCGCTGCGCGCCTGCTGGGTTCCACAGCGGAGTCGCAGGTGCCGGGTGCCGCGGAGGTCGAAGCCGAGCAGGCCGATCCCGAACCGGAGCCCGCCGCCGCGGCCTCGCCGGTGCTCGCGTCAGAGCCCGAGCCAGAACCAGAGCTCCAGCCAGAACCAGAGCTTCAGCCGGAGTCGACCGCCCCCACGGCCGCCGTCGGCGCGCAGCCCTCACCCGGCTACGAAGCGACTCAGACCGCGGTGTTTCCGGCCGACGGCAGTCTCGTCGTGCCCGAGCCGTCTGGCGACCTCGACGGCGTTCGCGTGCTCGTGACGGCCGGGGGAACTCGCGAGCCCATCGATCCCGTGCGCTACATCGGCAATCGTTCGAGCGGGCGACAGGGCGTGGCGGTGGCCGCGGCCGCGGCCGATCGGGGCGCGAAGGTGGTGCTGCTCGCGGCGAACATCGATGAGTCGGTGCTCGCCGAGGTGCGGGATCGCGCGGGCGTGCGCGTGGTTGCGGTCGGCACCGCGGCCGAACTCGGTGCGGCGGCAAAGGCCGCGGCTGCCGGGGCCGAGGCCGTGATCATGGCGGCGGCGGTCTCCGACTACCGCGTGGCAGATGTCGCGGAGCACAAGATCCGCAAGGAAGACGCGCCCGGCGAGACCCCGGTGATCGAGCTCGTGGAGAACCCCGACATTCTCGTGGGGCTCGTACGCGAGCGGCGACCCGGCCAGGTGCTCGTGGGCTTCGCGGCGGAGACGGTTTCAGACGACGCGAGGGGCGATGCCGGTGCCGCCGAGGCCGAACTGCTCGAGCGGGGCCGCCGCAAGCTCGCTCGCAAGGGGGCCGACCTGCTCGCGATCAACGCCGTCGGCTGGACCGAGGGCTTCGAGACCGACGAGAACACGCTGCTGGTGCTCGACGCCGACGGCCGTCTGGTGTGCGAGGCGTCTGGAACGAAGCGCGAGGCGGCCGAGAGGCTGCTCGACGCGGTGCACGAGGAACTGCGCTCGCTCGACAGGTGAGGGTGCGCCGGCCCGGTCGGTTCAGCTGATGAAGCCGACCTTGCGTCCGGCCTCGCCACCGAGTTCGACGTAGGCGATCGAGGCCGTGGGCACGAGGTACTGGCGACCCTTGGCATCGGTGAAGCTGACGAGCGGCTGCCTGCCCTCGGAGAGCGCCGCCTCGAGCGTCGCACGCACCTCCGCGGCGTCTTCGCTGGTCTCGAAGTTGATCTCGCGGGATGACTGAACGATGCCGATGCGAACTTCCACGGGGGCCTCCTCGGATGCGGTTGCGCGACTCCGAGTCGCGCAACAAAGATGATGAACCGCCTTCGAGTCTATGGCGTGCGGCACCCAGCAGTGGCAAGGTTCGGCCCGCGTTCGCCATCGGCGCAGATCCCGAATCAGCGCACCGCAGCCGCAGTCCCTATCCGCGCGACCGGTGAGGTGGATGCATCGGTGCGGATAGCGGCACTGCGCGAACCGTGAATGTCAGTGGTCTGTGGGAGGCTTGACTCGTCACCAAGATCCTGGGAGATCCCGAGCCGCAGAAGGAGCGCCGATGCAGGAGATCAAGTGCCCGCACTGCGGGCAGGCCTTCACCGTCGACGAAGCCGGGTACGCCGACATCGTCAAGCAGGTGCGCGACAGCGAGTTCGAGCGGCAACTGCACGAGAGGCTCGAGGCTGCCGATCGCGAAAAGCGTAGTGCCCTCGAACTCGCGGCGTCCGAAGCGGCTGGCACCCTGCAGCGAGCTCAAGCCGAGAAAGAGGCCGAGATCAGAGACCTGCGCGCGAAGCTCGAATCGGGCGAGACCGAGCAGCGGCTCGCGATTGCCGAGGCGATCGGTGCCGTAGAAAAACAGCGCGATGCTCTCGCGGGCGAACTCGAGCAGGCGCTGCAGCAGAAGCAGACCGCTCTCGAACTCGCCGAGGCCAGACTCGTGGCGCAGCGTCGCGAGGAGGTGGCGGCGAAGGAGGCCGAGATTCACAGGCTGCAGGCCGAACTCGATGCGCACGACGTGTCGCAGCGGCTCGCACTCACCGAGGCCGTGGGCGCGGTGGAGAAGGAACGCGACGAACTCAAGAGCGGGCTTGAGCGGGCCGAGCTTGAAAAGCGGCTCGCGGAGCAGGCGCTGAAGGAGCGCTACGAGACGCAACTCAAAGACCGGGACGACGAGATCCTGCGCATTCGAGACATGAAATCGCGATTGTCGACCAAGATGGTCGGCGAAACGCTTGAGCAGCACTGCGAAACGACGTTCAACCAGATTCGGGCCACCGCCTTTCCCAACGCCTACTTCGAGAAAGACAACGACGCGCGCACCGGCAGCAAGGGCGACTACATCTTCCGCGATTTCGCTGCGAACGGCAGCACGGCGAGTGCGAGCGGCGGAGCGGCGGTCGGGTCGGGCGGAGACGGTCGGGGCGGTGGGCGAGGCACTGAGATCGTCTCGATCATGTTCGAGATGAAAAACGAGGCAGACGGCACCGCGACGAAGCACAGAAACGAAGACTTTCTGAAAGAGCTCGACAAAGACCGCACCGAGAAGGGGTGCGAATACGCCGTGCTCGTGTCACTGCTCGAGGCCGACAGCGACCTCTACAACACCGGCATCGTCGACGTCTCTCACCGCTACTCGAAGATGTTTGTCATACGTCCGCAGTTCTTCATCCAGATGATCACCCTGCTGCGCAACGCGGGGATGAGCGCCCTCGCCTACAAGACCGAGCTCGAACTGGTGAAGGCGCAGAACATCGATATCACCAACTTCGAAGACGATCTCGACGCTTTCAAGGGTGCCTTCGGCAGAAACTACGAACTCGCATCGCGGCAGTTCCAGGAGGCGATCAAGCGCATCGACACTTCGATCGCCGAGATGCAGAAGGTGAAAGACAATCTGCTGAAGTCGGAGAACAACCTGCGACTCGCCAATGACAAGGCGCAGGGCGTGACCATCAAAAAACTCACCCGGGGCAACCCGACCATGCAGGCCAAGTTCGCCGAACTCGACCGAGCAGTCGGCACCGACTCCTGAGAAACCGGAGAAGCGCACACATGAATTTGGGATCGATCCTCGACTCCGTCGAGTTCTCGGAGCCCGACGAGGCCTTCGCCGCGTTCGAGGAGTGGGCCTGGGAGGAGCGGGGCCTGCGCCTGTATCCGGCACAGGAAGAGGCCGTGCTCGGCATCGCCCTGGGCAGCAACGTGATCCTCGCGACCCCCACGGGCACCGGCAAGTCGCTCGGCGCGCTCGGCGCGCACTTCATCGCGCTCGCCGAAGACCGCCGCACCGTCTACACCGCCCCCATCAAGGCTCTCGTCAGCGAGAAGTTCTTCGACCTCGTCTCGGTGTTCGGTGCAGAGAACGTGGGCATGGTCACGGGCGACGCCTCGATCAACCCCGACGCGCCGATCCTGTGCTGCACCGCCGAGATTCTCGCCAACCTCGCCATTCGCGACGGCGACGCGGGCGACATCACCCAGGTGGTCATGGACGAGTTCCACTTCTACGCCGAACCCGACCGCGGCTGGGCGTGGCAGGTGCCGCTGCTGCTCATGCGCAGGGCGCAGTTTCTGCTGATGTCGGCCACCCTCGGCGACGTCACCGATCTCGCGGCCGACCTCACGCGCCGCACGGGCCGCGACACGGCGCTCGTCACCGGTGTCGAGCGCCCGGTGCCGCTCAGCTTCGCCTACGAGGTCGCACCCGTGCACGAGGTCGTCGAACGGCTGATCGAAGACCGGCAGACCCCCGCCTACCTCGTGCACTTCAACCAGTCGCACGCCGTCGAGCAGGCGCAGGCGCTCGCCAGCATCCGCATCGTCGACCGCGCCGGTCGTGACGAGATCGCCGCGGCCATCGGCGACTTCCGCTTCTCCACGGGCTTCGGGGCAACGCTCTCCCGCCTCGTGCGCTCGGGCATCGGCGTGCACCACGCAGGTATGCTGCCGCGCTATCGTCGCCTCGTCGAACAGCTCGCGCAGCGGGGCCTCCTGCGGGTGATCTGCGGCACCGATACGCTGGGAGTCGGGATCAACGTGCCGATCCGCACCGTCGTCATCACCGCGCTGACCAAGTTCGACGGAGAGAAGATGCGCCGACTCTCGGCGCGCGAGTTTCACCAGATCGCCGGTCGCGCCGGTCGCGCCGGCTACGACACCGAGGGCGACATCATCGCGCTCGCGCCCGAGCACGAGATCGAGAACGCGAAAGCCGCGGCCAAGGCGGCGGCGAAGGCCGGGCCGGGCGGCAGGGGCGGCCGAAAGGCGAAACCCGTCAAGAAAAAAGCTCCGCCGCAGGGTTTCGTCGCGTGGAGCGAACAGACACTCGACAGGCTCGTGGCCTCGCAGCCCGAGCCGCTCGTCAGCCGCATGCGCGTCACCCACGCCATGGTGCTCGGCGTCATCGGACGAGGGGAGCAGCGCGAGGGCGAAGCACTCGGCACCATGCGCACCCTCGTCTTCGACAGCCACGAGCCGAAGCGCGCGCAGTTCGAGCACGCCCGCACCGCAATCGGCATCTTTCGCACCCTGCGCCGCGGCGGCATCGTCGAGGTGCACGAAAACGCGCGCGGTCAGCGCCTGCTGCGGCTCACCGTCGAACTGCAGGCCAACTTCGCGCTCAACCAGCCGCTGTCGCCGTTCGCGCTGGCGGCGATCGAACTGCTCGATCCCGAGTCCGACGGCTATGCGCTCGATGTCATCTCGATCATCGAGGCCACGCTCGAAGATCCGCGGGCCATTCTGCGTGCTCAGGAGCACCGTGCGCGCGGTGAGGCCGTTGCCGCGATGAAGGCTGAGGGCATCGAGTATGACGAGCGCATGGAACTGCTCGAAGAGGTGACATACCCGCAGCCCCTCAAGGAGCTGCTCGAAGAGGCGTTCCACGAGTACGCGAAAGAGGTGCCCTGGGCGCGCGACTACGAGCTCAGGCCCAAGACGGTCGTGCGCGACATGGTGGAGCGAGCCTTCGGTTTTCGCGACCTCGTCTCGTACTACCAGCTGGGGCGCGCGGAAGGATCGGTGCTGCGCTACCTCAGCGACGCGTATCGAGCCTTCGAACGCACTATTCCCGAGCGGGCCAAGACCCCCGAACTCGACGAACTCATCGACTGGCTCGGAGAACTGGTGCGGCAGGTCGATTCCAGCCTCCTCGACGAGTGGCACGAGCTGGCGAGCCCGGAAGCGGCTGCGGCTCACGCCGCCGAACTCGAGTCGGCCGCGGCGCACGGATCGACCATCGTCTCTCCCACGCGTTCGGTGCTGCGCAACGAGCGAGCCTTCCTGGTCATGCTGCGCAACGCGCTCTTCAGGCGGGTGCAGGCGGCAGCGTTCGAGCGCTACGACGAGCTCGCGGCGCTCGACGGTCCGCACGGCTTCGGCGAGCAGCGCTGGCGCGACGCGCTGGCGGGCTACTACACCGAGTACGAGGAGATCCGGATCGACGCCGACGCCCGCGCCGCCGCTCTGCTCGAGCTCGACCGAGAGGCAGAGACCGTCGCCGAGGGAATCTGGCGCTTTCGCCAGGTGCTGCTCGACCCTGAGGGAGACCGGGACTGGGCAGTCGAGGGCGTCATCGACCTTGCCGATTCCGAGGCCGAGGGCGAGCCGGCGGTGCGGGTGCAGCGGGTGGGGCCGCTGACCTGAGCCGCTGTTCTGGGTCGCTGCTCTAGGCCGCTGCTGCGCACCTCGAACCGGAGTCGAGTAACCGCTGCCGGGCCGGTTGGGCCTAGAGTGTGCCTAGTGTCCTGCGCCGGAAGTTCGTTCGTATAGACCGGTGCTCTCGGAGTGTCTCGCAAGGCGGAGGAGGAGGCTTTGCTGATGGCAAAGTCGACGACGACAACGCGGCGAGACGCTCCGAGAGTGCCGGGATATGCGACGCGAATTTCCGGCGCGGGACACTAGGGATCGCGCGGGTTGCGGGCCACTGCCTGCTGTACTCTGAGCACTCTCGGCAGGGCAGCTCTGACCTGGGCTTTTAGGGTCGGATTCTTCAAACCGGCACGACATCGAGTATTCTAGCGGCGTTGACTCGAGTCTCCGCGCGTGTTTCGTGCGGATTCGGTGAGCCGCAGGTCGACTATGCGCCCGCGGCGCAGACTCACGCGCGTCGCTGCGCAGGCTTGGCAGTAGATCGTTCGACGCGAGAGAGAGTCGCTTCTTCAGTGAGGTTGCGTTTTCGGTAAGAACGTGAAGAAACGCTGTCGAGTAGATGTCTTGAACAGACACGTACACCGCCTTGCCGGAAACGGCACGTAGTGTGTGTGCTGAACACAGATCTATGACCGCAATGCCCCCGAACTATTTAAGGAGCACTATGAACGCTGAACGTACCAGCAAGACCCCGGCCGGCACGGCCAAGAACACGAACGCAAAGCCGGCCGCGACCACCAATCGGTCTACGGCGAAGCCTGCTGCTCAGACGAAGGCCGCTGCCGAAGCGAAGCCCGCCGCTGCGGCCGCGAAGCCGACCCCCGCGGCGAAGGCCGCTCCGGCCAAGACCACCGCGGCTGCGAAGGCTGCTGCCGACAAGAAGGCCGCTGAAGAAAAGGCCGCCGCGGAGAAGAAGGCTCAGGCCGACGCCGCAGCAAAGGCAGCGGCTGAGAAGAAGGCCGCCGACGAGAAGGCTGCTGCGGAGGCGAAGGCCAAGGCTGAGGCCGCGGAGAAGGCCGCTGCTGAGAAGGCTGCGGCTGAGAAGAAGGCGGCTGAGGCGAAGGCCGCCGAAGAGAGGGCTGCAGCCGAGAAGAAGGCTGCCGAGGCCAAGGCGGCTGCTGAGAAGGCTGCCGCTGAGAAGAAGGCTGCTGAGGCCAAGGCCGCCGAGGAGAAGGCGGCTGCTGAGGCGAAGAAGGCTGCTGAGGCGAAGGCCAAGGCTGAGGCGGCGGAGAAGGCTGCCGCTGAGAAGCGGGCCAAGGCCGAGGCCGAGGCGAAGGCTGCTGAGGCGAAAGCCGCTGCCGAAAAGGCCGCGGCGGAAAAGGCTGCTGCCGAGGAGAAGGCTGCGGCGGAGAAGGCCGAGGCTGAGGCCGCTGCTGCTGAATCCGCTGTGAGCGCAGAAGAGGGTACGGACTGGGCGTCGAACCGTCCGGTGCACTTCGAGATCCACGCCGAGGACCCGCACCGCGCCGCGGGCTTCTACGGTTACGCCTTCGGTTGGACCACCGAGGACTGGAGCGACTACGTCGGCTACACCTACCTCGGTGTGCGCACCGGTGAGGGCCCCGGCATCGACGGCGCGATCGTGCAGCGCACCGGGTTCAACCCGCTGCTCGGCGGTGCGATCGTCGGTTCGGTCGTGACGATCGGCGTTGCCGACTTCGACGAGACCGCGGCTCTGGTCATCGCGGCCGGCGGTGCCGTCTCGCACGGCAAGTACGCGCTGCCCGGCATGGCGTGGCAGGGCTACTTCTACGACACCGAGGGCAACGTCTTCGGCGTGCACCAGTCCGATCCGAACGCCGCGTAAGCGCGCTAACGGCGACGGAGCAGACAACAAACACAGAACGGGGCGCTGCGGTCAGATTCGACCGCAGCGCCCCGTTCTGTCGTTGCCGATCCTCGCAGGGCGCAACCCGCCGCAACCGCCGCGACCGACGCGGTCGCGGCGACCAGCACAGCCGCCGCGACCGACGCGCGACTACTCGCTCGGGGCTTCGGAGACGCCGACGCCGTTGACGCGCTGGATCTCGCGCTGGTACTCGGCCACGACGCTGCGGGAGACCCGGCAGTCGAGCAGAATCGTGCCCCGCGCGCCCGCTGCGGTCCAGGTCTCGAGGGCGGCGAGGTCGTCAAGGCTTTCCACGCGCACTCCGACTGCGCCGAGCGCGGTCGCGAGCCCCGCGAAGTCCACGTCGGGGATCAGCATCGGCCGTTCGTCGAGCCCCATGGCCCCGTAGAGGTGCACCTCGGCACCGTAGGCACCGTCGTTCCAGACGACGATGACGCAGCTCGGGGCCGTGCGAATCGCGGTCTCGAGGTCGGCGAGGGCCATGAGGCCTCCGCCGTCGCCGGTGCTGAGCACGACGGTGGACGCGGGTGCTGCTGCGGCGACACCGGCGACGGTCGGGAAGCCGAGGCCGATGGTCTGGTAGGCGGTGCCCACCATGACCATGCGCTCGGGCGAGGCGACGTGCCAGCGGGTGTTGGCCCAGCCGATGAAGTGACCGCCGTCGTTGGTGACGTGTCGGTCGACGGGAAGCAGGGCTTCGAGGCGCGCGGCGACCGAGCGGGGGTCGAGGCGACCGTCGGGGCAGACGCCGTAGGGGTGCTCGGCGAAACCGTCGTCGCGCACGCGCAGCGTGCCCCCGGCTTCGAGGCCGAGCGTCTGCTCGCGCCAGCCGCTCGGTTCGTTGAACGCGAGTTCGGTGAGAAGCGCCGACACGGTGAGGCGCGCGTCGCCCTGCAGCACGGTGTGGGTGATGGGCTCGTTGGTCTTGGGAGCCTCGACCTGCTCGGCGTCGATGCGAATCACGTTGGTACCCGGCCCGAAGAGGTCTCCGAAGCGCATGGTGAACTGGTTGAGCGACGCGCCGACGACGACGACCGCGTCGGCCTCCGCGATCTTGGCCATGGCGAGATCCTGCCCGAAGCCGCCGGTGACGCCGAGGTCGTACCGCGCGTCGGGAAACAGGCTGCGGGCGAGCGCAGTCGTCGCGGTGAGGGCACCGAGGTTCTCGGCGAGCTGACCGAGTACGGCGGCGGCACCCGAAAGATGCGCACCGCGGCCCGCGAGAATCACCGGGCGCTGCGCATCGGCCAGGATCTGGGCTGCGGCGGTGAGCTGGTGAGCCGCGGGCATCGTGGGATAGACCGAGTCGAGCGTGTTGTAGCCGAGGGTTGCGGCCGGGGCGACCGGCACATCGGAGACCGCGGCGTTCAGCGAGGCGATGGTGGCCGGATCGTTGAGGTCGATCTCGGGGGCGACGATCTCCGCTGTCGCGAGGTCGTAGGGGATCGCGAGCACGACCGGCCGCCGCACCTGCCGCGCGTAGGCTGCCGCGCGATCCACCGTTCGATCGATGTTGGTGACCGAGAGCACGTGGGTGCGCACCCCGAGGGCGGCCGCGAGCATCTCCTGATCGACGTCCCAGGGCCGGCGGCCCGAGCTCGGGGCGTCGCCGACGACGACGAGCATCGGCACGCGCGCCTGGGCCGCTTCGGCGAGGGCGGTGAGCGTGTTGGTGAAGCCCGCACCGTAGGTGGTGGTGGCGATGGCGAGCTTGCCGGAGACCCGGGTGTAGGCGTCGGCCGCCGCGACCGTGGCGGCCTCGTGGCGCACGGCGGTGTAGGGCACGCCGAGTTCGCCGAGGTGCTGGATGAGCATGGCGTTGCCGTTGCCCATGAGGCCGAAGCTGTGGTCGGAGTGCCGGGTGAGGGCGGTCGCGAGGGTACGGGTCAGTGTCGATGAGTGTGACATCACAGATCCTTGGGTGAAACGTGGGTGGACGATAAGAGATTGGAACCGTGTATGCCTCGCCAGACGCTGGCGGCGACTGGCAGCAGCACTCCTTTTTCGAGCGCCTTGGTCTGCGCTATCGAGTTGCGCGACTCTGTTGAGGCGTGACTCGGCAGAACTGGACACCACCATGTTACGTGAGTCTTCGAGGCGAGCGGTAGTGGTCCGGCCCGGTGGTCGCGCGGGCAGCCGATGCTCAGCCCCCTCACCGATAGCTCTGGGCGATCCGCTCGACCGCGCGGTGCAGGGCGGCGACCACATCGTCGATCGAGTCGGGCACGTTGAAGTGCACCACTGCGACCGCGGCCGGCGGCTCGTCCGCGATTCTGAGCGGCACGGCGATGCTGGTGACGCCGTCGATGACCTCCGCGCGGCTGAGGGCGTAGCCGTCGCGCAGTGCGGCGCGGGCTTCGGGGCTGAGTTCGGGATCGCCGAGGAACGCGGTGCGTTCCGCGGCCGTGAGCGACGACTCGATGGCGCGGGCGGGGGCTCCGCGGTCGACGGGGTGGCGCACGCCCGGGTTGCGGGCGATGGTGGCCGCGACGTTCGACGGCTCCACGGTGACGAGCGTGACCACGTCGTCGACGTCGAGCACGGTGACGAACGCGGTCATGCCGAGTTCGTAGGCGAGTTCGGTGACCGCGGGCTGAGCGGCCATGTGGAGTGCGGGGGCGACGCCGCGCGCGAGCACGGTGAGCTTGGGGCCGAGACGGATCCTGCCCGCGGAGTCGCGCGTGACGAAACGGTGCTCCTCGAGCGTGCGCAGAATGCGGTAGGCGTTGGATCGGTGCACACCGAGCCCCTCTGCGAGGGCGGCGATCGTCAGGGGGCCGTCTGCGTCTGCGAGCAGTTCGAGCGCGTGGAGCCCGCGGGAGAGTGTTTGGGATCCCGCGGTCGTGCCGCCGGTTTCGCGCTTGGTGGTCATAGATCTATTCTGGCGGATCGGGATCGCCGCGGTTGTTTCCTCCTCTGCGTTGCAGGGACGAGGCCTGTGCCCACTGCGCTGGATCGGTGCGCGGGTGGCGGTTTTTCGCGGATGTTGCGAGAAACTGTTGTGGGATCCCGCACCACGGTTTATCCTAGGTGTGCGATATTCAAACTTCGTGTTCAATTATTGAATAATCCGGGATCCTGATCCCACCAGTGAGGAGAAACAGTGCAGTTCCATCATCACGGATATGTGTCGGAAGATCCGCGAGTGCAGCCCGCAGCGGGCGTCGGCCTCGACCGCCCCGAGGAGCTTCCGAGCGAGATCGACGTGCTGATCGTCGGTTCCGGCCCGGCAGGCATTGCCACCGCGGCGCAGCTCGCGCAGTTCCCGAATGTCGTGACCCGCATCATCGAGCGCCGCGACGGCCGCCTCGTGCTCGGTCAGGCCGACGGCATTCAGGCCCGCAGCGTCGAGACCTTCCAGGCCTTCGGCTTCGCTCAGCAGATCATTCAGGAGGCCTACCAGATCACGGAGACCGACTTCTGGAGCCCCGATCCCGAGAACCCGAAGAACATCATCCGCACTTCCGTCACCCCCGACGACGCCGTCGGCATCAGCGAGTTTCCGCACCTCATCGTCAACCAGGCCCGCGTCATCGACTACTTCGCCGAGTACGCGTACAACGCGCCCGCCCGCGGCAAGGTGGACTACGGCTACGAGTTCGTCGGCCTCAACGTCACCGGTGAGGGGGAGTACCCGATCGACGTAACGCTGCGCCGGGTCACCGGCTACAGCGGATCCGGCATCAACACGGTCGACACCGACGTCTCGGAGGGCGAGACCCTCGTGGTGCGCGCGAAGTACGTGGTCGGTGCCGACGGCGCGCGATCGAGCGTGCGCCGCTCGATCGGCGGATCGCTCTCCGGTTCCACCTCGATGCACGCATGGGGCGTCATGGACGTGCTCGCGGTCACCGACTTTCCCGACTTCCGCAAGAAGTGCATCATCCACTCCGAGGCGGGCAGCATCCTCCACATTCCGCGGGAGGGCAACCACCTGGCCCGCATCTACGTCGACCTCGGCGAGACCGATGAGAACGACGGCGGCAAGGTGCGCAACACCCCCCTCGAGGAGGTCATCGCCCGCGCCAACGCGATCCTGCACCCCTACACGCTCGACGTGCGCGACGTGCCGTGGCACAGCGTGTACGAGGTGGCGCACCGCCTCACCGACCGCTTCGACGACGCGGCGACCTCGCCCGACGGCAAGGGCCGCGTGTTCCTCATGGGTGACGCCTGCCACACCCACTCGGCGAAGGCCGGTCAGGGCATGAACGTGTCGATGCAGGACGGCTGGAACCTCGGCTGGAAGCTCGGCTACGTGCTCGAGGGCCGCAGCCCCGAGTCGCTGCTGAAGACCTACTCCGACGAGCGTCACGTCACCTCGGAGAATCTCATCAACTTCGACCGCGAGTGGTCGACGCTGATGGCGAAGAAGCCCGAGGAGTTCGACTCGCCCGGTCAGGTCGAGGAGTTCTACGTGCAGACGGCGGAGTTCCCCGCCGGCTTCATGACCCAGTACACGGAGTCGATGCTGACCTCCGACGGCGCGAACCAGGAACTCGCGGCCGGGTTCCCCATCGGCAAGCGCTTCAAGTCCGTGAAGACGACGCGCGTGGCAGACGCCGTAGACGTGCACCTGGGTCACCACCACCGCGCCGACGGCCGGTTCCGGGTGTACGCGTTCGCCGATGCCTCGGCTGAGAAGTTCGACCGCTGGGCCGAGTGGCTGCTCACCGCCGATGATTCGCCGGTTCGCCGCTACACGCCCGAGGGGGCCGACATCGACGCGATCCTTGACGTGAAGGCCGTCTACCAGCAGCCGCACCACGAGGTCGACATCACGAAGGCGTCGAAGCTGTTCCTGCCGGCCTCGGGTCCGTTCCAGCTGACCGACTACGAGAAGATCTATGCCGCGAAGCCGGAGGAAGACATCTTCGACATCCGCGAGGTCAGCCGCGACGGCGTCGTGGTGATCGTGCGCCCCGATCACTACGTCTCCGCGATCCTGCCCCTCGACGCACCCGAACTGGTCGGCGAGTACTTCGACGGCGTGCTGCTCGAGAACTGATCGAATCGACGCTCGGCCGCTCTGCCCGAGCCTGAGTCGGGCAGAGCGGTCAGCGCTGTTCGGCAGTGCCCCCGGCGAGAAGCTGTACGCTCGCCGGGGGCACTGTTTTGTTCGGCGCGGTCTTCGCCGCAGCCTTCGCGGTGCCGCGGCCGAAGCCGGAGAACACGAGGGAGCACACGATGACCGAGCAGCTGACGCAGCGGGCGATCGAGCGATGGAACGCGCGGGATCGGGCACTGGACGCGCAACTGCCCGAGCGCGGCGTCTCCGCCGATGCCGTGGTCTCCGCCGATGCCGATGCCGTGGCCGCGGGCGGTGTCGACGGCACCGCCGATGGTGCCCGCGATGCTGAGCTGTTCCTCGCGGTGACCGACGGTGCCGCGGCCGCGGGCGTCTCGCGGTACGCCTCGTGCGCGCCCGACTCATTCGACGCGCTCTGGGGCGCGTTGCGCCGCGACGAGCTCGAACCGCGGTGGGACGGGCACGCCGGGGCGCTGGAGCAGGTGCTCGACCGGTGGATCGCCGTCGCCGGTGAGCGCCTGCGCTCGGCGGCGGATCCCGAACCCGACTGGGAGCGCGCGCTCAAGGCGAAGGTGCCCGCGCGGGACTCCGAGCTCACCCTGCCGCTGCTGCGGCGCGGCTTCGCGCTCGCCGGGGTCGTGGGCATTCGAGTGGGCAAGCGCGGCGCTGACGCGCGAGCGGCAGAGGAGCGGTTGCGCGCCGCGGGGTGCGTGCTGCGCCGGGCGACGGCGGCCGACCTGCAGCTGCTCACCGCGCTGGATCTCGAACTGCTCACCCACGAAACCCGCTACGGTGAGATCAATCTCCGAGCGGGGGCCGCGGCCGGGCTCGAATCGGGCATCGCCGCGCGTATCGAGCGCGACCCCGACTGGACCTGGATCGTCGAGCAGGAGGGCGACCCGGTGGGCTACCTCAGCTTCGAGATCGATCGCCCGCAGCATCGCGCCGAGTGCGCGGCCGGCGGCGCGGTCGCCTACCTCGACGCCATGTTCCTGCGCGAGCACGTGCGCGGAGCCGGCATCGGCGAGGCTGTCGTGAACTTCGGCCACGGTCGCGCCGAGGCCGCAGGTTTCGAACGGGTGCTGCTCGACTACGCCGCCGCCAACCCCCGCTCCGGGGCATTCTGGCACCGCATGGGGTACCGGCCGCTCTGGTACCGCTGGCAGCGCCGTCCGGCCTGAGAAACGCTGAGGGGTTCGGGATCACGCGATCCCGAACCCCTCAGCGCGTGTGCGGCAGCTGCGCTACCGACCCGCTACTTCGCGGCGAAGCGGAAGAGCTTCTTGTTGGCGAACTCGAGCATGCCGACCTTGCCCATCTCGCGGCCGTAGCCCGACTTCTTCACGCCGCCGAAGGGCACGTCGGGGCCCTCGAGCCCGGAGGCACCGATGAACACCATGCCGACGTCGAGCTGGTTGCCGACCTGCTCCGCGCGCTCGAGATCGTCGCAGATGACGACCGAGCCGAGGCCGTAGGGCGAGGAGTTCGCCAGTTCGATCGCCTCGTCATCGCTCGACACCCTGTAGAGCTGGGCGACGGGGCCGAACAGCTCCTGACTGTACACGTCCATCGTGGGAGTGATGTCGGTGATGACTCCGGGGGTGTAGAAGTTGCCGTCGGGAGTGTTGTCGCCCACGAGCAGCTCGGCACCCTGGTCGAGGGCACCCTGCACCTGCGCGGTGAGGCCCTTGGTTGCCGAAGCCGACGACAGTGGGCCGAAGTCGCCCGAATCGTACGACTGCCCGGCGATCGCCTCGACGAACTTCTGCTTGAACTCATCGAAGTACTGGTCCATCACCACGATGCGCTTCGAGCCGTTGCAGGCCTGCCCCGTGTTCTCCATGCGACCACCCACCGCGTACGCGACGGCCGAGTCGAGGTCGTCGGTGTCGAGCACGAGGAACACGTCGGAACCGCCCAGCTCGAGCACGCACTTCTTCAGCGCGCGGCCCGCCTGCTCGCCGATGATCGCGCCTGCGCGCTCCGAACCGGTCAGCGAGACGCCCTGAATGCGGTCGTCGGCGATGATGTCGGAGATCTGGTCGTGGGTTGCGAACACGTTCACGTACGCGCCCTCGGGGAAACCAGCGTCGAGGAAGATCTGCTGGATCGCGAGAGCCGACTCCGGGCAGATCTCGGCGTGCTTCAGCACGATCGTGTTGCCCACGATCAGGTTGGGCACCGCGAAGCGCGCCACCTGGTAGTAGGGGTAGTTCCACGGCATGATGCCGAGGATCACGCCGAGGCCCTGGTAGCGGAAGAACGTCTTCAGGCCGTCTTCGACCTGCAGCTCCTCATCAGCCAGCCACTCCTCGGCGTTGTCGGCGAACGCGGCGGTGATGGCACCGGAGAACTCCGCCTCACCGATCGACTGCTCGAGCGGCTTGCCCATCTCGCGGTTGATGATCGCGCCGAGTTCGTCCTTGCGCTCGTCGAACAGCTCGGCCGCCCGCTTCGCCAGCGCAGCGCGCTCGGCGACCGTGGTCTTCCTCGACCACTCCTGGTAGGCTCCCTGCGCTGAGGCCAGGGCAGCCTCGATTTCCTCATTGGTTGCGTCGTCGTACTCGGCGATGGTCTCACCCGTGGCCGGATTGATGACAGCGTATTTGCCCATAGATGACTCACTCCTTAGTGACTTCGTCGGGGAAGGTGAGACCAGTCTGGCATACTGCGCGCGCGAACACTAGGTTCAGATGCACACTTTTCGTGGATTTTATTGCGATGAGCTTCTGATTCCTTGGTTTATGAACGCAAATTATGCGGAATGAGTTGTAGTGCATCTCAATCTGGTCTCGGCACTTCCCAAGGTCGCGATTCGTGCTCCAGAATGACGTCATGGAAAAGCACACACTGAGCAACGCGACCGACAGCGGTCGCCTCCACGTGGGCAAGGGGCTCAACAGCGGCACCCTCGGTGTGGTGGGCTCGACGATCATCGGTCTCGCCTCGACCGCCCCGCTCTACTCGCTCGCCGCAACGCTCGGCTACGTGATCGTCGCGATCGGGGCACAGGCACCGCTCGTGTTCGTCGTTGCCTGCATTCCGATGGTCTTCGCGGCCTTCGCCTATCAAGAGCTGAACCGCGAGATGCCCGACTGCGGCACGACCTTCGTGTGGGGTGCCAAGGCCTTCGGCCCGGTCATCGGATGGATCGGCGGCTGGGCGGTGGCGGTCTCCGCAGTGATGGTGCTCGCCAACGTCGGCGAGATCTCGGGCAAGTACCTCTGGCTGCTGCTCGGCAACGAGGATTTCGCGAACAACCGCGTGATCGTCGTGGCGACCGCCGTGGTCTTCATGGCGATCATGACCTTCGTGAGCACGATCGGCGTGCAGATGGGTGAGCGCCTGCAGATGGTGCTCATGACGATCCAGCTCGTCGCGATGGTGCTGTTCGCGGTGCTCGCCCTGGTGAACGCGAACAACGGTAGCTACGAGGGCTCGGTCGCGTTCGACTGGCAGTGGTTCAACCCGGCTCAGCTCGGCTCCTGGTCGGGTTTCATGGAGGCGGTGCTGCTCGCGCTCTTCATCTACTGGGGGTGGGACACCTGCCTCGCCCTCAACGAGGAGACGAAGAACCCCCGCAAGACTCCGGGGCGCGCTGCTCTCTCGACCATCGTCGTGCTCATCATCCTCTACGTGGGCGTATCGGTCGCGGCGATGATGTTCGCGGGCTTCGGCGACACCGGTTTCGGCCTCACCAACGAGGCGAATCTCGACGATGTGTTCTCGGTGCTCGGCGGCGCGCTGTTCGGCCCCTGGGGATGGTTTCTGATCCTGGGCGTGATGCTCTCGGCCGCCTCGTCCACGCAGACGACGATCCTGCCGACCGCGCGCGGCACCCTGTCCATGGCGGTCTACAAGGCGCTCCCGGCGAAGTTCGCCGAATTGCACCCCAAGTTCAAGACGCCGTGGTTCTCGACCACGCTGATGGGCGTCACCGCGATCATCTACTACGTGGCGATGTCGATCATCTCCGAAGACGTGCTCGCCGACTCGCTCACGTCCATGGGCCTCGCGATCGCGCTGTACTACGCGATCACATCGTTCGCCTGCGTCTGGTATTTCAAAGACACCCTGCGCGACAGCGCGCGCAACCTGTGGATGCGCGGCATCCTGCCGCTGCTCGGCGGCCTGATGCTCGCGTACGCCTTCGTGCAGTCGGCGATCGACATGATCAGCGTCGACTACAGCTACACGGTGCTACTCGGCGTGGGAGGCGCGTTCGTGATCGGCGTCGGAGCGATCTTCCTCGGCTTCATCCTGATGGGGATCTGGTGGCTGCGGCCGAACTCGAAGCCGTTCTTCCGCGGGCAGAGCCTCAACCGCGACACCCCGGTGCTGGTGCCCGACGAGTGAGTGCGGCTGGAGCGGGTGCGGCTTGAGCGAGTGTGGCTTGAGCGAGTGAGGCGGGTGCGAGTGAGCGAACAGGAGAATGACATGAACGACACGGCACGGTTCGACACGATCGTCATCGGTGCGGGGGTCTCGGGGCTGACTGCGGCGCGACTGCTCGCCCGCTCGGGGCAGCGGGTGCTCGTGCTCGAGGCTCGGGATCGCATCGGCGGTCGCCTGCACACGGTGCGCGAGGGAGGCCGCGTCACCGACCACGGTGCGTCGTGGATTCACGGCATCGACGACTGCCCGCTCTACGACGTCGCGCGCGGCTTCGAACTGCCGATGATCGAGTTCACCATGGGCAGTTACCAGCCCGACGGACGCCCGGTCGTCTACTACGGCCCCGACGGCGAGCGGCTCGATGACGCGGCAGCGGCCGCCTTCGTCGCCGATATTCACGAGGTCGACGCCGTGCTCCCCGGGGTGATCGAGATTCTGGATCGCGGTGACGGTGCTGGCGGCAGTGCTCTCGATGCAGCTGGTGCAGCTTCCACCTCTGCGTCGTTTGCCGAGGCCGTCGAGGCGGCGCTCGTGCAACTGGGCTGGGAAGGGGATCGCGCGGATCGCGTGCGCGAGTACCTGCACCACCGCAGTGAGGAGCAGTGCGGTGCGATGGCCTTCGACCTCGACGCGCACGGTCTTGACGACGACGTGATCGAGGGCGATGAGGTGGTCTTCCCGCGAGGCTACGACGAGTTGGCTTCTCGCCTGGCCGCGGGCCTCGACGTGCGTTTGGAGCACGAGGTCTCGCGGGTGCGCTGGTCGGCGGAGGGAGTTGCGGTGGCGGTCGGCGACTCGGAGTTTACCGCTGATCACGCGATCGTGACGGTGCCGGTGGGGGTGCTCAAGAGCGATTCGTTCGCGTTCGAACCGCCGCTTGAGGAGCCGGTCGCCGGTGCACTCGCGGGGTTCGAGATGAACGCCTTCGAGAAGGTGTTCCTGAGATTCGCCGACAGGTTCTGGGACGAAGGCGTCTACGGTGTGCGTCGCCTAGGCCCTGCGGGTGCCTGGTGGCACTCCTGGTACGACCTCACGGCTCTCAGCGGAGAGCCCACACTGCTGACGTTCGCGGCGGGCGACTGCGCGCGCGAGATCCGCGGTTGGAGTGATGAGCGGGTGATCGACTCCGTGATGGACGGTCTGCGCCAGATTTACGGGCCGGAGATTCCCGAGCCGGTGCACGCGGACGTGACCCGTTGGCAGGACGAAGCCTTCACCCGCGGTTCATACTCCTTCATGACGGTAGGGTCGCAGCCCGCCGACCACGAGCTGCTCGCCACGCCGCTCGGCGACGGCGCGCTGCACCTCGCGGGGGAGGCCACCTCGATGGATGACTCGGCGACCGTCACGGGTGCCATGATCTCCGGGCACCGAGCCGCCGAGCGCGTTCTCGGGCGCGCGGTCGCCTACGAGGAACTGCTCTCCTAACTGATCGCGCGGATAGGGACTACGGCTGCGGTGTGCTGATCTGGGATCTGGCTGCGTTGTCGTCGGAATCTTCACCACCAGTGAAGCCTTCCTCCTCCGCCTTGCCAGATCCCAGATCAGCACATCCTCGTACCGCAGCCCCTATCCGCGCGATCAGTAAGGGCGCGCGTAGAAATAACTGCTGGGTGTCGCTTCCTGATCGGGCGCATGATTGCAGCTGGGGTTCGTCGACGTAGCACCACTACGCCGACGAACCCCAGCTTTATCATGCATCCCGATCAGAAACCTCACTCGCAGCAGTTATTTCTACGCGCACCCTAAGGGCCGGGCTGAGGTTGCTGGTTCGAGGCTCCCTGCTGGTTCGAGGCTGCCTGCTGGCCGGGGTGCGTCGGGGAGGTCGGGTAGGGTGCTTCACCGGGCTGTGCGACTGGCGCGCTCGGCTGCATTTGCTGCGTCGGGCTCGCCTGCTGCGCCGAAACCGCCGGCTGTGTCAGACTTGCCTGCTGCGCTGCGGTACGCGCTGAGCGACGGCGCTTGTTCGCGGCAAACACGATTCCGAAGACGATGAGCGCGATAACCGCTCCCACCACCAACCAGGGCAGCAGCACACCGATCACTACGAGAGCCCCGGCCCCGACGGTTCCCAGTGAGTTGAACCCCGCGACGACGCCCTCCCAGAAGTTGGCCGGACCGCCGCCCGGCAGCACCGCTTCGGTCTTCTCGGTGATGTCGACGAAGATGGTCGCCTCAGACACCTGCCCCTCCAGCGACTTCAGTTGAGCCTTCATCCCGTCGAGTTCCTGCTGGCGCTGCGACAGGGCCTTCTCTGCTTTGAGCAGTTCATTGGTCGAGTTCGCCCCCGACATGAGGTCGGTGAGGCGATCGACCGACTTCTCGAGAGCAGCGACACGGGCTTTGAGGTCGACGTGTTCGGTGGTGACGTCGAGCTCGGAGCGCGACTCCGACACGACCTCGCCGAGTTCGGTGAGCGCGTCGAAGGCTTCGTCGAGCCGGTCTTCGGGCACTCGCAGCGTGACGTTCGCGCTGGCCGAGTAGTCTTCGCTCTCGCCCGTCACCGTGGACGATTCGACCGTGCCCTTGAAACGTTTTGCGACCTCCGCGACCTCGTCTGCGGTTTTCGCGGGATCGGACACCGCGAGTGAGATGTCGCCCGTGCGAATCACCGACCGGTTGTCGGCCGACGCGGATTCGGCTGACTTCTCGGCCCCGACGGCATCCTCGGCAACAGCGGCCTGCTCGCTGAACGCGGAGTCGCCTGCGAAGTCTGCTGTGGAGTCTGCCCCGCCGTCGGCCACACCCTTGGGCGCAGGGGCCCCACCGCTCGCCGCCGAGCAGGCTGAGAGCGGTGCGACGGCGAGCAGGGCGGCTATGAGCAAAGACAGGCGACGAGGTTTCATGCTCACCACCATAGGATGAACCTCCGACATTCCCGCAGGGGTATCCTGTGCGCTCCCCGTACGTGCCAAGATCGTTACAGTTGCGTCCCATCGCGAGAGGTCTCGCAGCATCTATTCATTAGGTGGTTGAGCGGAGGCCAAAGGCCGAAGTCGAAACCACCGACGCTGAGCTTTCGTGGAGCGTTGGGGTGGGTCGGTGCTGAGGCTCGGGTTCGCTGGTGGGATATGTAGGTAAAGTCGTCGGTTTAGTGGCTCTTGTGACGTATCCGTGGGTCATCGCCCGGGGAGCCGGGGCCGGTGACCGCCGTGGGTGAGCATCGCAAGGCCGATTAACGCGTCGGTCGAGCGGAACCCGAACGCGACCCGCAT